>CABUWD010000129.1 GCA_902495155.1 uncultured Collinsella sp. | reverse complement strand
CTCGTAGGCAAACCCCAAAAGCGCAAACGAGCCTTCTGCCGCTTCTACTGGGGCGGAAAGCCTGCACATATCCGCTAGTGTTGGACTGTCCGCCGTGGCGCAGGCCGCCCACACATATCATTCCATGCTCAAACATTCTCGCTTCGCTTCGCTCGCTGCGAAACTGCGCGTGGAACGATATGTGTGAGAGGCGGGCGGGCGGCTACTCGCTTGAAACAATATTTACTTTTCTAGTAAGCCGATGCGATAAAGGGACACCTCCTTTGTCGCATCGGCTTACTGTATTTGTATTTTCTGGTTTCGCCTTAGCAGGTTCTAATGGTAGGAATTCTGGTGTAGTTGCTAGTACGTAAACGTAGCTTACCTGTGGGAGGCCCCTATATATCGTCCCGCGCGCAGTTTCGCAGCGAGCGGGACGAAGCGAGAATGTTTGAGCACGGGATTGATATATAGGGGCCTCCCGCAGGCAAGCGGACAGTCCAATGCTAGCGGATATGCGCAGGCTTCCCGCCCCAATAGAAACGGCAGAAGGCTCGCTTGCGCTTTAGGGGTTTGCCTACGAGCTCCATGGTTGCGATGGCTATGTCTTCGGCTGCATGGGGACGGCGCAGGACTTCGCCATTGATGAGCAGCGCCTTGAGCGACTCCGGATGATCGTGGAGATGGCGCAGCGTCACGATGAGCTCGCGTGCGGTGGTGACGTGCATGCTGGCGCCCATGCCGGTGAGCATCGTGGTGTTGGCCTTTTCCTGGCCGTATGATTTGCCCAGCAGGATCATCGGCAGATGCGCGCACAGGCACTCGGTGACGGTGAGTCCGCCCGATTTGAGGATTGCCAGGTCGCAGCCGTGCATGAGGGCCGCCATGTCGTCCACGTAGTCCAGAACTGTGACGTTTTCGAGCTTCATGGCGTCAAAGAGCGTCTTGAGGCGGGTGGCGTATTCCTCATCCTTGCCCGGCAAAAAGACAAAATGCATGTCCTCAAAGCTGCGTAAGAAGGGGAGCGTATGCTCCATCGCCGCCCGGAAGCGCACGTAAGGTTGCGGCAGGCTGGCGCCAGCCATAACTAGCACGACCGTCTTGTCTGCCGGCAAATTGAACTTACTCAGCTCATCCTCACGATTGTAATCGGTATCGAAACCAGCTCGGATGGGGATGCCCGTAATGCGGATCTTTGACTCGGGAACCTTACGTGGGCGTAGTGTTTCGGCCATAAATTCGTTGGCCACGCAGAACAGGTCGGTGTCCTTGTGGGGCCAAAAGCCTTCGACTTCATAGTCTGTTGGTACGCAGATGACCGGATAATCGATACCCGTAATTACGCGGGCGCCCACGGCAACATTGGCTGCTGTGATGTGCGTTGCGACCACGGCTATAGGCCTGCGGCGACGAATATATTCGTTGAAGGCGGGGAACATAATACGCGACCATGCCGTGCCGCCACCCCAGAGAAGATGTCCCGTAAGCGTATATCGCCAGGTCAGGTCGTAAATGGGGCGCGTGGCTCCCGTAAAAGAAGCCGCGGTCTTATTGCCGTCGAATTTAATACGTCCAAAATCAAGGATATCGAGCACTTCAATTTCAATATCCTCAGGGATTCCCTTGGTGCCGCGGATAAGATCAAATGCTTGTGCAATCGCGTTGGCGGCGGCTTTGTGGCCCGATCCAACCGATGCGTGCACAATGGTTACTAGGGGTTTTTGTGCAGGTGAAACGGTCATTTGCTCCGGTTGGGGAGTGCTTTGCGTGGGCAGGGGAGCGTCGTTGCTCGTCTGCGTTTGATCCATCGATAACTCCCCTTCAGCTTTGTTACGCGATTTATCATTGTAGTGCATGAGTGTCATGTTCACGTAAATTTGGGTATGAGCGCAAAGAACGCCAATCTTTCGACAGGAGGTCTCTTCATGACTACCCATCAGCCGATCGATGTTGCGATTATCGGTGGCGGCCCTGCGGGCTATGCTGCGGCCATTTATGCGGCGCGCTCCAACCTTACGACGACCGTGATTGAGCAGGGCATGTCTGGAGGGCAGATCGCCACAACCAATGAGGTCGAGAACTATCCAGGCATTCCGCTCTTGAGTGGCGCCGAACTCGGCGAGCGTTTTCAGCAGCATGCAGAGGGCCTGGGTGCACAGGTTACATGGAGCATGGTTACGGGTATCGATTACGATGTCGATGCAGCGCTGTTTACGGTGCATCACGATATGGGCGATACGCTGGCATCGAGCGTTATCGCTTGCATGGGTGCCACGCCGCGTCCGGCAGGTTTCTTTGGCGAGGATACGTATCGCGGTCGTGGCGTTTCGTATTGCGCGACGTGTGACGGCATGTTTTTCCGTGGCAAACAGGTCTTTGTTATCGGAGGCGGCAATTCGGCATGCGAGGAGGCACTGTTCCTGTCCGACATTGCCAGCAGCGTGACCATCGTGCTGCGTCGCGATCAGTTCCGTGCACCCGAGGGCGTTGTGAATAAGATGCTTGCTAAGGACAATATTTCAGTTAGGTACCAAACTAGTATTGTTGAGCTTTCTGGTGAAGCGATGCCCACGACAATCACGTTCAAGAACAATGCGACTGGTGAAATGCACACTGAGTCCTTTGAACCTGGCACATTTGGCATTTTTGTCTTTACGGGGACGCAGCCACACACCGAGCTTGTTGAGCATCTCGTCGATCTGGCTCCCGACGGCGGCATTGTTACCGACGATTCGATGGCCACCCGTACGCCCGGTTTATTCGCAGCTGGCGATATCCGTTCCAAGCGTTTACGCCAGGTTGTGACCGCCGTTTCTGACGGAGCCATAGCTGCAACCAGCGCATACGCTTTCCTACACGGATAAGTACGATAATATATCTTATGTAAGGTTGTTATTAATTAACAAAATGGCGGGACGATGCATCAGTGCGCCGTCCCGCCAATTATCTTGCCGGCTATGTGGTATTCAAAACTAGATAACGTAGAATACAATATGGAAAATGAACGGAGGACCTTTATGAATCACGTTAAACACGTTATTCCGATGTCTGATTCGTCGGTCAGCATTAAGCCTGAGGATATTCAGCCCACTGTGCTGCCCGATGCATTTATTCAGTCCGATATCGTACGCAAACTCAATACGTTGAGTCTGCCGCGTTATGACCAGTTGCCCAATGTGACGCTCTACCGCGACCAAGTCATTGAGTATGTTGCGCTGTGGATGGAGCCGCTGTCCCTTTGCGTTGAGCAGCCTATCATTACGCCATCGATGATCAATAACTACGTAAAGGTTGGCCTGGTGCCTGCTCCGGTCAAAAAGCAATATGGCCGCGAGCAGATTGCCCGCCTGATCGCTATCTGCATCTTTAAGCAGGTGCTACCTATTGCTGCGGTGCAGGCACTCTTTAACATTCAGCGTTTGAGCTACGATGCCCCGACGGCCTTTGATTATGTGGTCGATCAGCTCGAGGCATCGATTCGTTCGGCGTTTTCCGTCGAGCAGACGCCGGTTCCCGATACGGCGCATCAGGTAACGCGTGAGTCGCTGCTTGTGCGCAGCGCGGTTTCATCCTTTGTTTCGAAGGCTTACTTGATGAGCTATCTCAAGTTCAACGGGTTTAATAGCTAGCCGAAGTATAAAACGGTCGGGACAAAGAGCCATCTGTCGCTTTGTCCCGCCCGTATTTTGCTTGGTTGGACTTTATTTGCCCGAAGCTACGCCCATGCCGTAGCCGATGATGAGGCCGTGCATCTCGGCGTAATAGGAATCCAGGCCGTTGCAGGGCATGATGATGGTCTTGGAGCCGGGCCAATGCTCGACTATGCGGTCAGTAAGCGCCTGTGCTCCAGCTTCGTTCTCAACGTGATCGATGATGACCTCGCCGCCCGTAAAACCCTCGGCTTCCATGGTGTCGATGATCTTGTTGAGCATCTTCTTTTCGCCACGTGTGTGCCCGACGAGTTCGATTTTACCAGCTTCACTCGCCGTGCCCAAAATGCGGATATTGAGCTTGTTGGCAATGACGCCGGCTGCCTTAGGGATACGTCCGGCTTTGGCGAGGTTTTCGTAATTGCACAAGCTGAAGAGGATTTTGCTGTTC
Source organism: uncultured Collinsella sp. (assembly GCA_902495155.1). Lineage (GTDB taxonomy): Bacteria > Actinomycetota > Coriobacteriia > Coriobacteriales > Coriobacteriaceae > Collinsella. The sequence goes on along the minus strand of CABUWD010000129.1, from coordinate 1,220 downwards.
TGCTCAAGGCTATCGAAGTATGCGCAAGCGTCCTCGAATGAGACATCCGGATTGCTTGCAAGATAGCGGTCGAACAGCAAGAAAATGAGGTCCATTTTGCCGCCAGCTGCGCGTGAATTGACTAGATGAATCTGCCGGTCGGGCTCCTCGGCAAGAACCATATCGCGAGCCGTGGCTGCCGCGTTGTAGCTGCCCGACACGCCCTCAGAGATCGGCATGCAGATGGTCTTGTCTGCCAATTTGAAGAGTTCGGCCCACTCCCCTACGCTGGGACAAGCGCTCGAAGAGGCGTTCGTCTCCGCCTGAACAGCGCAGTTGAGCTCATGTACATCGAGCGAAAGGTCATCGACGAATTCACGCTCCCCCACTCGAATTTTGAGGGGCGCAAATGCAAAGGTGGTATGGGGCGCGGTCGGTTGCCAATCGCGGAGGTTACAGCTTGAATCGGAGATAAGTGCCCAGCTCATAGAGGGTCCTTTCTAATTGTTCCTCAACAATTATAGCCATCTTGCAAACTGAATGTACGGCTATCTAGTTTTGAATACTAGATAGCCGTACAAGATTAGAGAAATACGAATGGACCTCGCGACTTAAAGCCACGAGGTCCACATTCACACGCTGTGTAAGATGACTTAGTAACGCACGAAGATATAGTTATTGTTCATGCCGGCGGCAACGGAGCTGATGATAACACCCGTGTTGTAGTCGGAAGCATGAATCATCTGACCACCACCGATGTAAATGCCGGTGTGGTACGAGTTGACCACAACGTCACCGGGCTGCGGATCGGACACACGCGTCCAGCCCATAAAGGTACCCGTGGTGCCCAGGCGGCAATAGCGACCAGTGAGGCAATAGCTAACAAAACCAGAGCAGTCGAAGCTGTTCGGGCCAATTCCGCCCCAGGAATAAGCGCAACCAAGCTTACTGTATGCACGCGAGACAACAGAACCGCCATCAACAGACTGGCTCGGAGCAGAAGGCGTCGGAGCCGGAGCAGGTGTGGAGGGCTGCGGCGTCGGAGCAGGTGCCGGCGTAGGAGCCGGAGTGTTGCCGCCCTGGTTGTTGTTATTGCTGGTCTGGCCACCGTTGTTGGTCTTCTCGGTCGTACCGGCAGTCTCGTTGCTCACCGTGGCCTTCTCGGCGGTGCTGGCGTTGATGCCGGCCTGCAGCGCGGCGTTGGCCTCGGCCTCTGCGGCAAGCTCGGCTTGCAGCTGCGT
>CABUWD010000128.1 GCA_902495155.1 uncultured Collinsella sp. | reverse complement strand
CGAAGCGAGAAACTCTACATTCAAGTGAGCGACGACATCAGCTCGGATAAGACATTTGAACGCGAGATTTCGCCACTGCTGAGCATTGGCGATGCGTATCCCAAGATGATTCTCGCCCGCACGCATCACGAGGCCACGGATCGCGACGGAGTGCAGATCGTGGACCTGGCGAGGTGGCTGTGCGGCGAGGTGTAGCAGAAAGCCTATTCCTCAAAACTGAAAAATTTTCGTTTTTGAGGAATAGGACCGATGTGTTGCCTAGTTCGTCGCTCGCTCCCGTGCTCGACTTAAGCCCCTGCTCTATCCCAGCTCCTGCATGCGGCGGTAGATTTCGCAGATGCCCTTGATGGTGAGTTGTCCGTCGACTATGTCGAAGGCGTCGGTCGAATCGGCGACGATGCTGGCGAGACCGCCCGTGGCGATAACGGTGGCGTCCTCACGACCCAGCTCACGCTTCATGCGCGCGACCAAGCCCTCGGCCATGGCGGCGGCGCCCATCACGGCGCCGACCTTGATACATTCCTCGGTGTCGCGGCCGATGGCGTGCTCGGGCGCCTCGAGCGGCACGCTGGCGAGCTTGGCGGCACGGGCGGCAAGCGCGTCCATGGAGATGCGGATGCCCGGCGCGATCGCTCCGCCAATGTAATAGCCGTCCTCGTCGATGACATCGATATTGGTTGCGGTGCCAAAGTCCACCACGATTGCCGGCGCGCCGTAGAAAGTTTCGGCCGCAACGGCGTTAGCGACGCGATCGGCGCCTACGGCCTGGGGGCGCGCCGCCCGCAGCTTGGTTACGGCGGCCGTCTGCGGCCCGATGACGATGGCGTCCGCGGCAATGCGGTCGGCCACGGCGTGCCACTCGCGCGAGAGCTGCGGCACCACGCCCGCAAAGGCGATCGCGTCGACCGCATCGAGCGAAAGGCCGTACATCTTAAAGAAACCCATCAGGCGCACATGGATCTCGTCGGCGGTATAGGAGCGGTCGGTGGGCATGCGCCACGACTGCACCAGCTCGTCTCCGTCAAACAGGCCCATGGCCGTCTGCGTGTTTCCCATATCGATAGCGAGCAGCATGTCTACTCCCGGTGTCGGCATAAAAGGACGCGCACCATTGTATACGTGCCGTCGACGGCGCTCGGCTGCGATTCGTTTACGGTGATAGGGGCTGAGGGGTTTAAATATGAAGGAATTATGCTCTACGAGATTTTCCTTGCCGTTTACCGAACTCCCGCGTAATATTCTTTCTTGCGCACATGAGGCGCCCAGACATTGCGGGGTGGAGCAGTCTGGTAGCTCGCCGGGCTCATAACCCGGAGGTCGTAGGTTCAAATCCTGCCCCCGCGACCAAGAACTTGCAGCTCGTCGGCCTAGCCGGCGAGCTTTTTTGTTATTGCGGGACCGTGTTTTCGGTTCAATTCTTGGCCTCTCAAACAAAATCTCGATCTGTAACATCTAGACTCGATTTGGGCGGCTAGGTGTTACAGATCGAGATATACCGGCGGGTTGGGTCGTGTTTGTCTAAATCTGTAACACGAGGGACGGATTTTGCCGAGTTGTTGTTATAGATTGAGATTTTCTAGCAGGCGGGTTTGGTTTGTCTCGATCTGTAACAGTAAGACCCGGTTTTGCCGCGTAACTGTTACAGATTGAGATAAACCGACGGGCCGCCCCGTCCCTTCCACCTGCCGGCACCTGATATTCGCCGATTTCCGTTGTGCCGCTGTACCTCTATGCCATATCCTCTAGACAACTACGCGGCATCATCGCCGCCGCGCCTACAAGAGAGGAATATCCATGACCGCACCTGCATCCAAGCTGCTCCAGCCCATTACGGTTGGCCCCCTTGAGCTCAAAAACCGCATTATGTTCCCGCCGCTGACCACCGGTTACGAGGAGCGCGACGGTTCCATTGGCGAGCGCAGCCTGGCTTTTTACGAGCGCTTGGCCCGTGGCGGCGTGAGCTACATCGTCATCGGCGACGTCGCTCCCGTCATGACCGCAAGCCCCACGCCCAAGCTGGCAACCGACGCCCAGATCCCCACGTTTAAGGCGCTGGCCGACGCCGTCCACAAGCACGGCGCCAAGGTCGCGCTGCAGCTGTTCCACCCCGAGTACGATGTGCCCGGTGTCGGCCGCATGGTCATGGGATCCATGGCCGCCGCCAAGGCCGCGCAGGAGGCCAAGGCCGCCGGCGACGAGGAGACCTTTGCCGCCAAGATGGCCGAGTCCAACGAGATCCGCAACCAGGCCTACGCCAAGCTGCATCACGACATGCAGCACTTTGTGAACGAGGCGAGCGTAGAGCAGCTCACCCAGATCAAGGAGGCCATCGCTGCCTCGGCCGCTCGCGCACAGCAGGCCGGGATCGACGCTATCGAGGTCCACGGCGACCGCCTGGTGGGTTCGCTGTGCTCGGCCATCCTCAACCAGCGCACCGACGAGTACGGTGGTTCGTTCGAGAACCGCGTTCGCTACGCGCTGGAGGTCGTCGCCGCCATTAAGGAGGCCGCGCCGCAGCTGATGGTGGAGTACAAGCTCCCCGTGATCATGGAGAACCCCGACGGCACGCCGCGCGGCAAGGGTGGCCTGCAGCCCGACGAGGCCTGCGAGTTCGCCAAGCTGCTCGAGGGCGCGGGCATCGATATGATCCAGGTCGCACAGGCCAACCACACCGGCAACATGGGCGACACCATTCCGCCCATGGGCGGAATGCCCTACAACTGGACGCTGCCCGTGGCCGAGCGCGTCAAGGCCCTGGTCTCCGTGCCGGTGGCAACCGTGGGCCGCGTGGTTTCGGTCGAGGCCGGCGAGAAGATTCTGGAAGACGGCGCCGCCGACATCATCGCCTATGGCCGCTCGCTCATGTGCGACCCCGACATTGCGCTGAAGGCCGCCACGGGTGAGCCCATCCGCGAGTGCCTCAACTGCAACAAGGGCTGCGTCGATGCGATTCAAAACCGCAAGTACATCTCGTGCGTGCTCAATGCCGAGAACGGCGATGAGGCAACCATCGCCATTAAGCCGGGCGAGGGCGACAAGAAGATCGCCGTGGTGGGCGGCGGCATCGCCGGCCTGGAGGCCGCGCGCGTGGCGGCCAAGCGCGGCTACGACGTGACCGTCTACGAGGCGAGCGATCATCTGGGCGGCCAGATTGTGCTGGCGGCTGCGCCTCCGCGCAAGGACGAGATCATGCGCTCGGTCGAGTACTACGAGAAGATTCTGCCTGGCCTGGGCGTGAAGGTTGAGCTCAGCCATGCCGCTACCGCTGAGGACCTCAACGCCGCCGACGCCGCGATTGTGGCCGTGGGCGCGCACGACGTGGTCATCCCCGTTCCGGGCGCCGACTCGGAGAAGGTCGTCTCGAGCTGGGACGTGCTGGCCGGCAAGGCGGAGCTCAACGGCCGCGTCGCTGTCATTGGCGGTGGCCTGGTGGGCACCGAGACTGCCGAGTATCTGCTGCAGCACGGCTGCGAGGTGGCGATCGTGGAGCTGCTCGACAAGATTGCCGCGGGCGAGTCCGAGACCATTCTGCCGCTGATTATGAGCGACTTTGCAGAGCACAACGTGGAGCAGCACGTGAATACTCGCCTGACCGCTATTACCGACGAGGGCGTTGAGGCCATTTGCACCACCGAGGACGGCGCCGAGGAGCCGGTAAAGATCGCCTGCGATTACGTGGTGATGGCCGTGGGCTCCAAGGCCAACGCGTTTGACCTGGATGGCGTGACGGTGCCCGTGACCTGCGTGGGCGACTGCTCGGGCGAGCGCACCGCCGACATTGCGAACGCCATTCGCACGGCATATCACGCGGCCAACGAGCTGTAGTTGAGCATCGCGGCCAGGCGGGACGGTAGCACGGATCCGTTTCGCCCGGCTGTGTCCCGTCGGGTGTCAATCGGTGCGGGGCCTGCAAGCGCAGCAGGTCCCGCCCTTTTTGTTTTGCTCCGGTGGATGGCAATGCGCGGTAATCATGAGGAGTGAGGACGTCTACTGCCTCGCAGATCACTCAAAATTATTGGGGGAGGGGTTAATAACTATATCCTCTATACCAAAGGACATAAAGAGATGCCAATTTTGTTGACAAGCGAATGACGATTAGCTGCGAGTCAGCTACCAGCGTAAATAATCGATAAAGAAATGTCGTAATTTGGTGCCAAATGCCCAGATAACGCCGCGTCTATTTTAATTAACTGCTTTGAGCAAACAGTAAAATGCTACTATCTAACTTGCACGTAAGAAAGCAGATTAACGGCTAAGGCTAAGAAGTGGCAGGTATGTCGGAAGCAACTAGGACTCGCACGCATGCGCCCGAGGTTAGGCAGCGCGCCGTCGAGATCCTCCAAGAGGGGGTCGGTCATCGCGCTCTCGCCGCGGAGCTTGGCATTCCCCAGGCCACGGCTCGTCAGTGGGCCCGCGCGTATGCCGTGGGCGGTGCCGACGCCGTTCTCAATGCCGGTTCGCATCATCACACCTATTCGTACGACGTAAAGCTCGCTGTGGTTAAGGACCGTCTGGAAAACGGCTTGACGGTTCGCGAGGCCATGATCAAGCACAAGATTCCCAGCGAGTCTTCGGTCAAGGCTTGGTGCCGTCAGTACCGCGAGAGCGGTGAGTCCGCACTGGTCGATAAGCCGCGCGGTCGCAAGCCGCGCGTTAAAAAGGCGGAATAGCAAACGGGATGGTGCGCCCACAGGGGCGCATTTTTCTTGCCGCCTCTCTGCTCCAAAGCGGACGTGCCCTTGCCCCGTACGCCTAAAACTCCCCAGTTGACCGAAAACCCGCCGCCGCTACTCATCAATTGAGCTATAACGTTAAACAATTGCAGCGTTTTTGCATGGGGGAGTGATGGTATGACGCTACTGTATTTCCTTACCCTGTTTCCGCTGGTACCGGCGCTGGGCATGCTGCTCGCGCGCGGTGACCGCGCCCGCGATGCGGTGGGACTCATAGGCTCCGGCATTATCATGGCGGTGACAGTTGTAGTCGCCGTCATGTTTTTTTGCACGGGTCCGCAGAGCTTTGAGATTGCCCCCGGTACCTCGCATGCGCTCTCGATCATCAGCTCCGTCATCGACGTAATTCTGTGCGCCGTCATCCTGTACAACGCGCACAAATATAAGAGCGTGCTTACCACGGTGCTCGGCATAGTCCAGCTGGTGGGCTCGCTCGTCTTTGCGGCCATGACGCTGCCTGCGGCCGAAGCCGTCACGGCGACGCCGCTCTACCTAGACTACATGAGCGTGATCATGGTCCTCGCCGTCGGCATCGTCGGCAGCCTTATCTGTATCTACGCTTTGGGCTACATGAAGGACTTCCAGGCCCATGATGAGCACGAGGCCGCGCTGCGCGGGCAGACCGCGCCCGACCGTCGTCCGCAGTTCCTGGCGCTTATGTTCCTGTTCCTCTCGGCCATGTTCGTCATCGTGACGAGCGACAACCTTGAGTGGCTGTTCTGCGGCTGGGAAATCACCACCGTGTGCTCGTTCCTTAT
>CABUWD010000127.1 GCA_902495155.1 uncultured Collinsella sp. | reverse complement strand
TTGCCCACGATGATGTTCTCGTCGAACTTGTAGGTCGCATGCGGGTTGGGGCGCACCGACACCTCGCCGCCCGAAAGACCCTTGCCAAAGTAGTCGTTGGCGTCACCGCGCACGTTGAGCGTAATGCCGCGCGGCAGGAAGGCGCCGAAGCTCTGACCGGCCGAACCATCGCAATCGATGGTGATGGAGCCGGCGGGCAGGCCCTCGGGATGCGCCTTGGTCACCGCGTTGCCCAAGATGGTGCCCACGCAGCGGTTGACGTTGGCGATGTCGGCGCGGAAGCGAATCGGGCGCAGGTGCGCACGGGCATCGGCCGTATAGGGCACAAACAGCGTGGAATCGAGCGTCTTGTCGAGCTCGCTGTCCGCAGCCATCTGGGGCAGGAAGTGACGGCCGTCGGCGCCCGGGATGTGGGCACCAAACTCACAGGTCGCGCTTGCCAGCACGGGCGACAGATCGAGCAGGTTGGCCTTGCGGGTGCCCGGGACCTCGATCTGGCGCAGGCACTCGGGATGGCCGACCATCTCGTCGACGGTGCGGAAGCCCAGGCTCGCCATGACCTCGCGCAGCTGCTCGGCAACAAAGAGCATAAAGCGTTCGACGTGCTCTGGCTTGCCGCGGAAGCCGCGACGTAGGCGGCAGTTTTGCGTAGCGATGCCGGCCGGGCAGGTATCCTGCTGGCAGTCGCGCTGCATGAGGCAGCCCATGGAGATGAGCGGCATGGTCGCAAAGCCAAACTCCTCGGCGCCCAACAGGCAGGCGACAGCAACATCGGTACCGTCCATGAGCTTGCCGTCGGCCTCGAGCACCACGCGCGAGCGCAGGCCGTTTTGCAGCAGCGTCTGCTGGGCCTCGGCAAGGCCAAGCTCCAGCGGCAGACCGGCGTGCCAGATAGAGTCGCGCGCAGCGGCACCCGAGCCGCCGTTGTGGCCGCTGATCAAAATCTTGTCGGCAGCGCCCTTGGTAACACCAGTGGCGATGGTGCCGACGCCGGCCTCGCTGACCAGCTTGACCGACACGCGCGCGCCGGGGTTGGCGTTCTTAAGGTCAAAGATCAGCTCTGCCAGGTCCTCGATGGAGTAGATGTCGTGGTGCGGCGGAGGAGAGATCAGGCCGATGCCGGGCGTGGACTGACGGACCTCGGCAATCCAGGGGTAGACCTTCTTGCCGGGCAGGTGGCCACCCTCGCCGGGCTTGGCGCCCTGGGCCATCTTGATCTGAATCTCGAAGGCGCTGCACAGGTAGCGGCTCGTCACGCCAAAGCGCGCACTTGCCACCTGCTTGATCGCTGAGTTCTTGGAGTCGCCGTTGGCCAGCGGGGTCTCGCGACGCGGATCCTCACCGCCCTCGCCGGAGTTGGAACGGCCGTGCAGGCGGTTCATGGCGATGGCCATGCACTCGTGCGCTTCCTTGCTGATGGAGCCGTACGACATGGCGCCGGTGTTAAAGCGGCGGACGATGTTGAGCGCGGGCTCGACCTCGTCGAGTGCCACCGGCGTGCGACCATTGGCATTAAAGTCGAGCAAGTCGCGCAGGCGAATGGCACGGCCGGTGCGGTGCAGGCGGGCGCTGTACTCCTTAAAGGTGTCGTAGCTGTCCTCACGGCAGGCGGTCTGCAGCAAGTAGACAGTCTGCGGATCGATGAGGTGATCCTCGCCGCCGAGCGGGCGCCACTTGGTCAGGCCCAACGTGGGCAGCTGATCGGGAGCTGGGCTCTTAAGGATAGCGAGCGCGGCGTCATAGCGCTCATTTTGCTCGCGTTCGACGTCCTCGACACCCATACCGCCCACACGGCTCACCGTGCCGGCGAAGTACGCGTTGACGAACTCCGGCGTAAAGCCAACGGCCTCGAAGATCTGCGCGGAGTGGTAGCTCTGCACCGTGGAGATGCCCATCTTGGACATGATGGAGACGATGCCCGCCGTCGCGGCCTTGTTGTAATTGGCGATGCCCTGCTCGGCCGTCACGTCCAGGTCGCCGCGTGCCGCCAGATTGCGGATGCACGCATGCGCGTTGTACAGATAGATGCCGCTCGCGGAGTAGCCCACCAGCGCTGCAAAGTCGTGCGGAGACACGGCGTCGCCACACTCCACCACGATGTCGGCAAAGGTACGCACGCCGGCGCGGATCAGGTGGTTGTGCACGCAGCCCACGGCAAGCAGCGACGGCACGGGCACCTCGCCCGCTCCGGCGCGATCGCTCAGCACCACAATGTTCACGCCGTCGCGGACCGCAGCCTCAACGTCCTCTGCAAGCTGCTTGAGCGCAGCCTGCAGCGCGCCCTCACCCGCGTCGCGGCGGTACACAGCACGGAAACGGCGGGTCTTAAAGCCCACGCGGTCGATGGCGCAGATACGCTCGAACTCCTCCTCGCTCAGCAGCGGGCGCTCCAAGCGAACCAGCTGGCAGGCCGTACGAGAGTCCTCGAGCAGGTTGCCGTGGTTGCCCAGGTAAAGCGTGGTCGAGGTGACCATGTGCTCGCGCAGGGCATCGATCGGCGGATTCGTGACCTGGGCAAACAGCTGATAGAAGTAGTCAAAGAACGAACGCGTCTTCTTGGACAGGCAGGCCAGCGGCGCGTCGATGCCCATCGAGGCGAGCGGGGCCTTGCCCTGCTGGGCCATGGGACGCACGACCTCGTCGACGTCATCCCAGTGGTAGCCGAGCTTGGCCATACGCACGGCGGCGGGCACCTCGGCGTCCTCGGCGGGCGTTGCCGCAACGGGCTCATCAAGCGCGTCAACGGTCAGCGTCTCCTCGGCAATCCAATCACGGTAGGGCTTTTCCTTGGCATAGCGGGCGCGCAGCTCGTCGTTGTAGATCACGCGGCCGCGGGCAAAGTCGACCTCGAGCATCTGGCCCGGTCCCAGGCAGCCGCTCGTCAGGATGTTCTCGGGGCTCACCTCGATGGTGCCCACCTCGCTTGCCAGCATAAAGCGACCGTCGCGCGTCACATAGTAGCGGGCGGGGCGCAGACCGTTGCGGTCGAGGGCGGCACCCAGCGTGCGGCCGTCGGTAAAGGCGATGGCGGCCGGGCCGTCCCACGGCTCCATGAGCATGGACTGGTAAGCGTCGTAGGTGCGTCGCTCCTCGCTCAGGCTGTCGTTGTGGTCCCACTGCGCGGGCAACAACATGGACGCGGCACGCGTGAGCGGACGGCCATTCATGACCAAAAATTCGAGCACGTTATCCAGAATCGCGGAGTCGGAACCCTCGCGGTTGATGATGGGCATCACGCGCTCAAGATCGTGCTGCAGCACGGGGCTGTACAGGTTGGGCTCGCGGGCACGAATCCAGTTGACGTTGCCCTTAAGGGTGTTGATCTCGCCGTTGTGGATGATAAAGCGGTTGGGATGTGCGCGCTCCCAGCTGGGCGTGGTATTGGTGGAGTAGCGCGAGTGGACAAGCGCCACAGCCGTTTTGACGGCGGCGTCGTTGAGGTCGATGAAGAAGCGGCGCATCTGCGTGGCGACCAGCATGCCCTTGTACACGATAGTGCGCGAGCTCATGGAGCACACATAGAAGATCTTGTCGCGCAGGGCGAACTCGGCGTCGGCCTTTTTCTCGATGGTGCGGCGGCACACGTACAGGCGGCGCTCGAAGGCGTCGCCGGCGGGCGTGTCGTCGGGGCGGCCCAGGAAGGCCTGCAAGATGGTGGGCATGCAGGCGCGGGCCGTCTCGCCCAAGTCGTGCGGGTCGACGGGCACCTCGCGCCAAAAGAGCAGCGGCACGCCGGCCTCGGCGCAGCCCTCCTCAAACACGCGACGGGCATCCTCTACGCCCTTGTCGTCCTGCGGGAAGAACAGCATGGCCACGCCGTAGTCGCCCTCTGCCGGCAGAATCTGGCCGCACTTTTGAGCCTCTTTACGGAAAAAGTGATGCGGGACCTGGAACAGGATGCCGGCGCCGTCGCCGGTGTTCTTCTCGAGTCCGGTGCCGCCGCGGTGCTCCAAGTTGACCAGAATGGACAGTGCATCGTCCAGAATCTGGTGATGGCGCTCACCGTTGATATCGGCAAGCGCGCCGATGCCACATGCATCGTGGTCGAATTCGGGGCGATAAAGGCCCTGCTGCTGAGCGGAATCTGCCTGCATCGCGATCCTCCCCTAGGTGTTAGACAGTCAGTTGACTAGGCATACTAGGAGCATCGCCGGCCCGTTGTGTTTCCCGCCCGTTTCGAAACAATCGCGTAACGCACGCCCTACGAGTGGACACCACCGACCTCAAGAACGACGACAAGGCCCCCAAATTCGGCCTGTAAGCCCACCGCTTCAAACATCTCAATCTGTAACAGGAAGACCCAATTTCGACGACTAACTGTTACAGATTGAGATGTTTTCGAGAGACGGTTCCGAATGTCTCAATCTGTAACACGAAGGGCCAGTTTTTGCAGCTAACTGTTACAGATCGAGATTTTCCATAGGACCATTTCTTCTTGTCTTGATCTGTAACACCTAGACCCAATTTCCATCCCCAGTTGTTACAGATCAAGACATTTCAGCAATCCCCTTTCACCATCCTATTCAAATACAACAATTTTGTTAGTCTTGGTTAACTTTTTAGCCTAAAACGGGTATCCTTTGCGGCGTCAAGCAAACGGCACGCGCGCCGTGCCAGATCAAGGAGGCCCCTATGGCACGCCAGACAGACCAGCAGACGATGCAACTCGTCCTTATCCGTCACGGAGAGTCGGAGTGGAACAAACTCAACCTGTTCACCGGCTGGACCGATGTCGAGCTCACCGACACGGGCCGTGAAGAAGCCACCGCAGGTGGTCGAGCCCTCAAAGAAGCCGGTTTCGACTTTGACGTCTGCTACACTTCGCGCCTCAAGCGCGCGATCCACACCCTCAACATCGTGCTCGGCCAGATGGATCGCGAGTGGCTGCCCGTCATCAAATCCTGGAAGCTCAACGAGCGCCACTACGGCGCGCTGCAGGGTCTCAACAAGGCCGATGCCGCAGCGGAGCACGGCGATGAGCAGGTGCTCATCTGGCGCCGTTCCTTCGATGTCTGCCCGCCGGCGCTCAAGCCGGGCGACAGTCGCGACCCCCACACCCAGGAGCAATACCGCGACGTCGCGCCCGATCAGCTGCCCTATACCGAGTGTCTCAAGGACACGATAGCCCGCGCCTGGCCTTATTTCGAAGACGAGATTCGCCCCCGGATGCTCGCCGGCAAGCGCGTACTCATCGCCGCGCACGGCAACTCCCTGCGCTCGCTCGTCATGAAGTTCGAGCACCTCACGCCCGAGGAAATCCTCAAGGTCAACATCCCCACCGGCGTGCCGCTCGTTTACACCTTCGACACCGATTTCAACGTCCTCGACAAGCGCTACATCGGCGACCCGGCAACCATCGCCGCCAAGATCGACGCCGTGGCCAATCAGGGCAAGGCACACAAGTAGCCCAAACCTAAACCCAGAGCGTGGCGCCGCGCAACCCAAGTGCAGCGCCACGCCACCCCAACGTAGGAACCAGCCATGCTCAACCATCTCAAACA
>CABUWD010000126.1 GCA_902495155.1 uncultured Collinsella sp. | reverse complement strand
CCACTCCGCCCCCAATATGTTGTAAAACACACCCGAGCATAAGTTCGAAAACACAATATGTTGTGTTTACAGCAAAGGCGGGATGCCACCTGTAGAACCACGCCCGCGAACCTCAACCTTCAAGTTGACCTTGAGGCGATTTTTACGTCCCTTTACACACCGTTCACATCGCCCCCAGACTCCCCCACCCACGGTACACACGGCCCACCACCGCGTCGGTGTCTAGCGAAAAATGGGACGGGCCCCAGATTGCCCATGTGCGCAAAAGTGCGTCTCGGCAATCTGGGGCCCGTCCCCTTTAATATTTATAAATATGCAGGTCAGCGAGGTGCTAGCGATGTGCCAGCGGATGCGCCGCCAGATAGACCTCGGTCAGTTGCGTGCGGTCGACATGCGTGTAGACCTGCGTGGTCGAAATATCGGCATGGCCCAAAATCTCCTGCAGCACACGCAGGTCGGCACCGCCCGCGAGCATGTGGGTGGCAAAGGAGTGGCGCAGGGTGTGGGGATGGAGCCCAACCAGCCCCACCTGGCGCCCATACCGCTCGCATATCGCATGCACGGCCTGGCGCGACAGGCGACGTCCGTTCTTATTTAAAAAGACCGCCGAGGTCTCCGTCCCGTGAGCATGCGCGGCCAGAAGAGTGCGCCCGTCACCTATATAGCGTGTCAAGGCGCGAGCCGCGCTTCCCACCAACGGGGCCAGACGCTCCTTGGAGCCCTTACCGCGCACCAGGACAAACCCGTCATCAATATGGATATCGCCCACATCGAGCCCAACCAGCTCACTCACGCGCAGGCCGCAACCGTAAAGCACTTCCAAGATGGCATGATCGCGCAGTCCCATCTCGCCCTCGGGAAAGTCTTGATCGAGCAGTGCCGAGACATCCTCCACCGAAAGGTATTCCGGCAGGCGATCTGCCTTTTTGGGCAGGCGCAACGCCGCTGTCGGGTTTTGGGCCACGGCCCCATCGCGCACCAAAAAGGCATGCAGACCCTTCACGGCAGCAAGCGCGCGCTCCACCGAGGCGTCGGAATAGCCTCCGTCGCGGCGATCGGCAACAAAGCCCTCCACGACCTGACGGGTCACCTCTTCAAAAGACACAATACCCGCCCGCTCTAGATAGGCGCAGTACGTCGTCAGGTCACGACGGTAGGCCGCAATCGTGTTGCGCGCCAAACCCCGCTCGACCGCGAGGTAATCGAGATACTCCCCCGCCACCACAGCGAGCGACGAGGGAGTAGCTTCGGTATGTTCCTTATTCTCCGGCACCCTTAGTCCGTAGCGAGGTTCTTGGGCGTCACCTGCAGACGGTCGACACCCTCGTGCTGGCCGATCGAAGCGCGCACGAACTCGCGGAACAGCGGCTGCGGGTTGGTCGGGCGGCTCTTGAACTCGGGATGAGCCTGAGTTGCCACATACCACGGATGTACGTCGCGCGGCAGCTCGACCATCTCGACCAGACGCTCGTCGGGCGAAAGACCCGAGATTACCAGACCGGCGTCCTCGAGCTGGTCGCGGAAGGCGTTGTTGAACTCAAAACGGTGACGGTGACGCTCGTAGACGAGCTCCTCGCCGTATGCCTCGCGCGCGAGGGTATCGGCGGCGAGCTTGCACGGATAGGCGCCCAGGCGCATGGTGCCGCCCTTCTCGGTCACGTCCTCCTGCGAGCTCATCAGGTCGATGACACTATACGGGCCGTCCGAATCGAACTCGGAAGAGCTGGCGCCGGCAAGACCGACCACGTTGCGGGCGAACTCGCACACGGCTACCTGCATACCCAGGCAAATGCCCAGATACGGAATCTTGTGCTCGCGGGCGAACTCGGCCGCGAGGATCTTGCCCTCCAGGGCGCGCTTGCCAAAGCCGCCAGGGACCAAGATGCCCGAGGCGTCACCCAGGACCTCGGAGACGTTCTGCTCGTCGAGGCTCTCGCCATCGACCAGCTGCACGTCAACGTGGCGATCGTAGAACACGCCCGCGTGGTGCAGGGCCTCGATAACCGACAGGTAGGCATCGGGTAGCTGCGTGTACTTGCCCACGACGGCGATCTTCACCTTGTCGGCGTGATGGTTGGCATGGTTCTGCTTGCGCAGGAACTCGTTCCACTCGCTCATGTCGCGCTCACGCGGGTCCAGACCCAGGCGCTCGCAAATGCGCAGGTCAAAGTCCTGCTCGGCAAGCAACTGCGGAACATCGTAAATGCTCGCGCAGTCCTCGTTGGTAAAGACACAGTCGGTGTCGACGTCGCAGAAGCTTGCAATCTTGCCGCGGATGGCATCGTCGATATGGTGGTCGGAGCGCAGAACGATAATATCGGGCTGGATACCAAAGCTGCGGAGCTCCTTGACGGAGTGCTGCGTCGGCTTGGTCTTGACCTCGTGGGCGGCGGCGATATAGGGGACGAGCGACACGTGGATGTAGCAGACGTTCTCGGGGCCGGCCTCCTTGCGATACTGGCGAATGGCCTCGACAAACGGCTGCGACTCGATGTCGCCGATGGTGCCGCCCAACTCAGTGATGACCACGTCGGAGCCGGTCTGCTCCTCAATACGACGGAACTTATCCTTAATGGCGTTCGTGACGTGCGGAATCACCTGCACGGTGCCGCCCAAAAAGTCACCGCGACGTTCACGGGCGATCAGGCTCTTATAGATGGCACCAGTCGTAAAGTTGGAATCGCGGGTCAGGTTCTCGTCAATAAAGCGCTCGTAGTGGCCCAGGTCCAGATCGGACTCGTAGCCGTCCTCGGTCACAAAGACCTCGCCATGCTGAAACGGGCTCATGGTGCCGGGGTCGACGTTCAGATACGGGTCGGCCTTTTGCATCGTTACCTTGTACCCGCGCGACTTGAGCAGACGGCCCAGCGAGGCCGCGGTGATACCCTTGCCCAGGGACGAAACCACGCCACCGGTTACGAACACATGCTTGGTCATATTGAGTTACCTGCGCTTCCCGTAGAAGTTGTCCATACACATCTTACGGGTCTTCATTGTAATACTCGCGACGCGCGCCGCACGCAATTTTTCTTACGCGCAATCGCATTTCTCCATCTCGAAACAAAACGCCGTCCGGTTGCCCAGACGGCGTCGTTTCGACTATGAATGCGCCTTGTTATCGATCGGCGAATTCGTCCTTGATCAAGTCCTGCACGAGTATACCGGCACGGATGCCCTCTAGATACCACTCCCCACGCTCCGTAAGACAAATACCATTTGCGAGCTGACCGCCGTCGTCGCTGTAGCGCGAGACGACCTCAATGATGTCTTCGGATTCCAGACGTTCAATTGCCGCGCGGGCGCGATACGGAGACACCCCTACACGCTCGGCAAGCCTCTTGCGCGAAAAGCCATAAAAACCGCCGTTGTCTTCGGACTGCCGTGCGATCTCCATCAGCACCTGCACCTCGACACGCTTCATATCGTTGACACTCGCACGACCCTTGCCAGCCATGACAGCCTCCTCAAACCGAGCACGGGCATCACCTGCACCGTGCGCGACCGGCACACCCCATGATGGCCGGCAACATCCATCATGCGGCATCCCCGCAAAAGGATGAAACAGTTAGGGTTATTGTATACCGCCCAAATCGCTTATAGGCAGGTAAACGGGCTATTTTTAGGTTAAACGGTAGCTTTGTTGATAAAAGGGGCACACCGAATGCATACCCGATGCGCCCCTTTCAGACCAATTTATCCAGGCTTAGCGGTGGAAGAAACCACGGCGCTCGAACTTGGGCTCGCAGCACACGTTGATGCCCAGCTTGCGCAACACCGTCTCGTCCGTCGGCGAGATGATCACGCTAAAGAAGGCATCGCAGCCGCGCAGCTGCTCCAGGCCCGAAAGGACGCGGGCCGCCGTCTCGCTCGTTGCCGAGGTGATCGAGAGCGCCATAAGCGTCTCGTCGGTGTGCAGGCGCGGGTTCTTGCTACCCAGGAAATGCGTCTTGAGCTTGCTGATAGGCTCGATCGCCTCATCGCTAATGACCTCGAGCTCAAGGTCAACGCCCGAGACATGCTTAAGTGCGTTCATGATGAGCGAGCTCGCGGCGCCCAGGCGCGTGGAAGTCTTGCCGGTCACCACGGAGCCGTCGGGCATGACCATGGCGCCTACGGGGCCACCCGTCAGCTGCTCCCTGGTAAGGGCGGCCGAGCGTGCCGGCGAGTAGTTCTTGTCGATACCGGCCTTCTTCATAATGATCTTGAGACGGTCGACTTGCTCATCGCCCACGCCGGTACGGCGCACATTTTCGACCGCGGTAAAGTAGCGGCGGACGATCTCCATCTTGGAAGCGTCGCGGCAGGCATCGTCATCGGTAATAGCAAAACCGACCATATTGACGCCCATGTCCGTGGGGCTCTGGTAGGGGCTCTTGCCCAGGATCTTTTCCATCAGAGCACGGACCACCGGGAAAGCCTCGACGTCACGGTTGTAGTTGACCGTGGTCTTGTTGTAGGCCTCCAAGTGGAAGGAGTCGATGATATTGGCATCGTCGAGGTCGGCCGTGGCGGCCTCGTAGGCGATGTTGACCGGATGCGTGAGGGGCAGATTCCAAACCGGGAAAGTCTCGAACTTGGCGTAGCCGGCAGCGGTGCCGTGCTTGTGCTCGTGATAGAGCTGAGACAGGCAGGTGGCGAGCTTGCCCGAGCCGGGGCCGGGAGCGGTGACCACGACGAGCGGACGAGTGGTCTCGACAAACTCGTTCTTGCCATAGCCGTCGTCGGAGACGATCAGGTCGACGTCGTGCGGATAGCCCTCGATGGGATAGTGCAACTTGGCGGGAATGCCGAGCGCGTTCAGGCGATTGCGGAACACATCGGCGGCGGGCTGGCCGGCGTACTGGGTGATAACCACGGCCGCGACAGCAAAACCGTTGCCGCGGAACAGGTCGACCAGGCGCAAAACGTCCTCGTCATAGGTAATACCCAGGTCACCGCGAGCCTTGTTCTTCTCGATGTGGTTCGCGTTGATCGCGATGATAACCTCGACATCGTCGGCGATGCTCTTGAGCATGCGGAACTTGCTGTCCGGTTCAAAACCCGGTAGCACGCGGCTCGCATGATAGTCATCGAATAGCTTACCGCCAAACTCCAAATAGAGCTTGCCGCCAAACTGCGAGATGCGCTCCTTAATGTGAGCAGCCTGCAGCTCGATATACTTCGCGTTGTCGAAACCCTGGCGCATATATGGCTCCCGTCCCGTTTCCAATTAATGTTCTAGGCGATTATAACGGAGCAGACCCTCCCCAACGCCCAAGCAATCAACTGGCACCAACCAAACACGCCATCGATAAGTTGCGGTGAAATCGTTCCCGTTTTTGGCGCAAACTAACCTGACCCCTTTGCATCAATAATGGAAACGTCGCAGGTTGAGCATAAGTCAGCGAGCGCCGCCCAGAACGCACAAGTTGGCATGAAAAAGGCAAGGCATAGACCTTCTGGTCATGCCTTGCCTTTTGAATGACAAATTGTCGTTCTGGGCGGCGCGCAGCGTCGACTGGTTGCGCGGGTAGGAGGGCCGCGCAACAAT
>CABUWD010000125.1 GCA_902495155.1 uncultured Collinsella sp. | reverse complement strand
CTTTGAGTGCGCCTATTGCGGCACGGTGGTTCCGTGGCAGGCGGACGCCGGAGAGCCCAAGAGCGCTTTGGGTATTCGCCATACGCCGTTGACGGTGGTGGATGGACTGCTCAAACTCACGCATGTGTCGCAACTCGAGCGCCCGGAGGACCCGGACTGGTATTTCTTCAATTCGCACTGGCGCAATCAGTCGGTCCTGGAACATCTGCTGTGGGAGGATCGCGGCACGGCGCAGGAGTTCCAAGAGGCCACGCATGTGAGCATTCCTTGCCCCTTCTGCGGAGCGTCCTTTGAGGGCGAGTCGACCCAGCGTGTGTTCGAGTGCCCGTCCTGCGGCAACAAGATCGGCATTGCCGACCTGCTCAAGCCCGGTACGTTTAGCAAGCGTCTGACCATGGGCGTGGGTGCGGAATATGTGCCGGAGCAGGGCATTCCCTGCGAGATTTCGCCGCAGCAGGCACGTGCCAACGCGCTGCAGCTGGTGCGCCAGTATGCGGAAGCCTTTGCCGGGCACGACGTGGAAGACGCAATCCAAAACGACATGATGCTCTTCTACTTCCCCATGGCGCTCGCGGACCTGCGCATGATGGCGTCCTTCCCGGGCAAGGGCCTGAGCAAGGAAACCCTGGTGTACTACGAGGTGCTCGACTGGGCATACCCCAGGGCAAACTACCTGGATGTTCGCCTCATGGGCATTTTGGAGCCGTGGGACTTTGCCAAGGTCGGTCCGTTCGATCCCGCCATGCAGGAAGGCGATTTCCGTGTCGTCTCGGTCGATGCGTCTACCAAGGACCAGGTGGTCATTGATAAGCTGGCGCTCGACATTGCCGGCAACGATGCCGAG
Organism: uncultured Collinsella sp.; assembly: GCA_902495155.1. GTDB lineage: Bacteria > Actinomycetota > Coriobacteriia > Coriobacteriales > Coriobacteriaceae > Collinsella. The sequence goes on along the minus strand of CABUWD010000125.1, from coordinate 4,781 downwards.
GCGGTACTGGGGCTCAATAAAAAGAGCATCCGAACCTGGGCACGCAAGGCCCGAAAGCATAAGGACGGCCTGGTGATGGTGCCGGTCTACTTTGTCGATCGCCCGGCGACGGATGGCCGCGATGGCGAGCAGGTGCGTATCGCTGTGAACGGCCAGACGGGTCGTGCAGCTGCGGTGGTGTTTAGTGACAAGCGCGAGACGCATGTGGTGGCGCCGCTCAACCCGAGCCTGCATCTGTCCGGCGAAAGTACCGTGCACGCCACGCCCATCGAGGTCAAATACGTTAAATCGCCCTTCCTGTACCAGATCGTGCGCCGTGGAGGCGGCGAGCAACCGCGCCAGGTTGCAGCCGCCGTCGAGGGTTCCTACCGAGAGGAGAAGCCCAAACGCCGCGGTCTGCTGGGTGCGCTATTTGGGAAGTAGGGGAGTAGCACCGGTTGTTGCCGTAAGGTGATGGCCGGGGGTGCGGGGCAGCTCTCAGGAGTGCGGGCTGCCGTCTGATTGTTTGAGGGTGCCAGATGTAAATAAACAGTGGAGCGGCTGCAAAAGAGCCTCCTCACTGGGTAAAATCAGGTTGTGCCGCGGAACCCGCTCCTCAGCTAGTCACACTTCGGAAGCGCGGGCAACGCAGGTATTATCGTCTAAAGGGCCGGCTGCAACCGGCCCTTTTCTGTGGCAGCCAATGGACCCACATCAGACGAAGGCCGCGTCTTTGCCTGTCAGGTCACGCTCGCCAGCCACGGCTAGAATGTCGTTGCCGGCGTCCATGACCGGTATTGTTTCGTAGCGTGCGTCGCAACCGCGAGTGCGCCTGCGACGGCTGCGGTGGCTTCGGTCGCAACGTGCTGCTACCCTTGCGTTTCGCCATTGGTCGCTTCGTTGATGGCGCGGTACTCGGCGCTTAGTTCGCGCGCCAGCTCTTCCTTGCTTGGAAGATACGGCAGGTATTTGGCGGCAAACACTTGGTCGTTGTCTTCGGGCAGCGTGTACTCGACAATCGAATCGCTTTTGTCCGCGCAGAGCACGATGCCTATGGGCGGATTGTCGCCTTCGTTCATGAGCTCGCGCGTGTAGTAGTTCACATACATTTGCATCTGGCCCAGGTCCTGATGCGTAAGGTCGTCCGTCTTAAGGTCGATGAGCACGAAGCAGCGCATCAGATAGTTGTAAAAAACAAGGTCAATATAGAAATGGCGCCCATCAAAGGTGATGCGCTTTTGGCGCGCCTCGAAAGCGAAACCACGGCCAAGCTCCAGCAGGAACTTCTGAAGATGCGTGATGAGCGCCTGCTCTAGATCGCTCTCGCGAAACGCAGTATCGTCCGAGAAACCTAAAAACTCCAGTACATATGGGTCGCGGATGATATCCTCGGGGCGACGAGCCGGGGCGCTCTTTTGGATTTCCTGGGTGACGGCCTCCTTGTCCTTGCTGGCAAGTAGGCGCTCGCGGAACATGGTGTTGATCTGGCGTTCGAGCTGACGCGTGCTCCAACGAGAATCGGCGCATTCGTTCATGTACCATGTTCGAGCATCAGGGTCGGTTATACGCGATAACCTGCGGTAATGTGTCCAATTCAATTCGGAACGCAGCGCGTTCCGGATTGGGAACGCAAGATAAAACTGACGCATGTATCTTAAGCTTCTGGCGTTGAAGCCTCTGCCAAAATCCTTAGTCAACCTAACGGCAAGTTCGTCGATCAGTGCATCGCCATACTTGGCGCGCTCCTCTCCGCCCTGTTCATCAACAATACTCTTGCCGATCTCCCAATATGCCTCAACCATCGCAAAGTTAACGGCGGTATAGGCCTTGTCGCGAGCGGCGTTGAGAATCGAGGAGACCTGCTTGTAAAAACCTTCGGGCACGATTGCCGATTCTCCACGGTTTACTAGTTCACCCATCACTGTCGCCCCACTTTCCTCTTGTGGAATGCATCTTTAACGCATTTAGTTTAAAGCCTCGCGCGGACACGAATTGCTATGTTGTCTGGCACCTTCGCATGGGAGCCTTGCGGTGGTTAAAATGTGACCATAGAGGCAGTTTTAGCGAACCCCGCGGGAGTGACGCGTATGGACAACAACACGCTGCTGTTCCAGGACAAAGGTTCGGGTAGGTTTAAAGACGTCAAGATCTACCCTAACCGCATCGAGGTGCTCAAGAAGGGCACTTTTGGTGGCAAGCACACCGAGATTGTTTATCTTAAGGACATTACGGGGGTCAGCAGGATCAAGGGCCGCGACGTTTTCCTACGTAACAGGCTGTTGACTGCCTGTGTCTTTAGTCTGAGCAGCCGCTCCCAAGCTCAGGAGTTCGTGAATGCGCTGAACATGGTGATGTAGCCGATAACGGTGTTCGGGCTAAGGTAAAAATCGGGGCGCAGAACGGTATTCTGCGCCCCCCCCCAATTGAGTCGATGTGTCTAAAAGGCGGGCTTGCCTATTCGCTGTCGTCCCCAACGTTTTCGCGGTCATTGGCAAGCATCGCCGCGCCGGCGACCGTTGTCGCCACGGCGGCGGCAGCGAGCCCGGCGGCAACGCCAGAGCCGTCGCCCGTGTCGGCGAGTTTTCCGGTCGAGCCCTTGCTCTTGTTGCCGCCGCCGTTCTTGTCGGCGCCGTCTGCGTTGGAACCCGTGCCGCTACCGGTGCCGCCTGCACTGCCCGAGGCCGCTACGGTAAAGCTTGCGGCTCCATCGCTGGCGAGCGTGTAGCTCTGCGCCGCGTCGCCCAAGAGACCGTTCACGCGCACCTAGTACGTTCCCGCGGTAAATGCCTCGCCCTCGGCCATCGCCGTTCCCGGAGCGCCGTTCGCGTCGTGCACAAACTCGAGCTGGGCCGTGCAGGCATCGGTTTCGAGCTTGCCCTCGAGTGATGCCGCAATCTTGGCGCGCACGTCTTCGCCGGCCTTAAGGCCTTCGAGTCCCTCAAAATGGGGCGTCAGCGCGCGTGGATCGATATCGATGGGCACGGAGCCCCGCAGCTCCGTAACGGTCTCGTTGCCCAAGGCGTCGACATCCACATATTCGATGGCAAACGCATGGCCCGAAACTGCCACGTTGAGTACGTTGCTGCTGTCGACGAGGCGGAAATGACCCTCGCCAACGGTCTTGCCGTCCTGGAATGAGGCATCGCTCAGCGAGTCGCCGTACGTCATGCGCATGCGGGTCGGGAGATAGTACGGGAGATAGTACGAAGCCGTCTGCTTGTGCTCCGTATCGTAATTGCGCTGGTAGATGCTCCGGGCCAGCGCCGCATCAACAAAGTCGGATGCGATGATGCCAATGTGCTTGAGGTAATCTGACTTTGTATCCTCGATGCCGCTGGGATTGATGTACGGGCTCTTATACAGATGCTCGTTGACTACTCGTGCCGAGGTAAAAGGATTGCCTCCGTGCGACAAGCCCGTGCAGCTGGTGTAGTTGATAGACCAGCAACGCTCCAGGACTTTCTCCTTGGCCCCGTTATCGTCCTCGACATCTACCTCGTTGCGCGTGCGCCCGGTCGTTTCCTTCAGCGCATTATCGACCCAGCTGAGCTTGTCGGTTCCCGTGAGTTTGTACTTGTCCTGGGCGTATACCTTGGTGCAATAGGGCTCTTTATCGCCTGTTTCCCCCGCGGCTTCAAAGCCCCGCGCGTCTTGGACGAGACACATAGTGGCGCTGTCGGAGTGAGCCTTGATCTTGTCATCCCATTCGGTAAGGTCGAGGCCCCACGTGTGGCCGCTTACACTGTTGCCGGCGAGCCTAAATCGACGCAGCAGAACGATCTTTCCGCGCACCTCGTGTAGCGTGGGGATTCGGCTCGACGTATAGAACAGTTTGGGGTTGTCGTCCAAAACCTTGGCGAAAGCCGTCGTAACACTTTCGTCGGTAGCCTCGTCGTTGCCTCGTGATACAAGCATGATGAGCGCTTCTGTCGGGTTTTCGTTCAAAAACGTTTTAAAGTACCCGATGACATCGGAGAGATGCAGATAGTCCCCGTCTTTTTTGAATAGGTAGAAATCCCCGTGGCAGATGCCAGGGTTGTCGCCCTTTCCGAGCCGGATATCAAAATAGCGAATGCCTTCGAGCAACTGCGTGGGAATGTAATCCTGCTGGCATTTTACTTGCGAGGATTGGGGCTCGGTGTCGTTGTCCACGCTACAGGTGCCCGAATCGTGCGTACCCGGGATGCTCAGCTCGTCGAGGAACTTGTTGTCGTCGACGTATTTCATCCAACATGGCCCATCGACGTAGCTGCTGTACGTGATCCAGTCGAGGCTGCTAACCGTGGCATCGTTCTTTTTCATGTCGTAACCGATAAGTTCGAGCTCCCACGGAATGCTCTTACTCTTATGGCAGATCTTATTGTTGTCCTGGTCTTCGCCGTTCGATTCTATTGCCAGGTACTTAATGTCTTTTTTCTCGGTTTCTTTCTCGACCGTGCGGTCTCGGATGATATAGGTTCCGTTTGATTGCCGCTCGAACGCAAAAGCGCGGCTGGGCTTGTTGTCATACTCGCCGCTCCATACGTGGATGACCTTTCCGTCTTTGTCCGAGTCGCCATCGACCGACCAAATGCTGTAGCCCGTCTTTTTATGCTCTTCGAAATTGAGCAAGGTGCGGATAGCATACCAGTTTGTATCGTCATTCTTGGTCGTTACGTTCTCAAGGATGAGCTTGCTGGACGTGCCGTCATTAAACAGATGGCAGACGTTGCCGATGACGTTGCCGTCTTCGTTAACGCTTGCGGTACGAAAATAGCCCGCGGGGCGAAGGCGAATGACGAAATTGTCGAGGCTGTCCGACG
>CABUWD010000124.1 GCA_902495155.1 uncultured Collinsella sp. | reverse complement strand
TAAGGCAACGGACCTGTATCAGCTCGATATTCCCGTTGAGTGGTACGGCAAAGTCGCGACTTGGCAAAACGGCAGCACGCTGTGCATTTATCTGGACGGCGACACCAACACACCGCTCGTGACGCTCGTCGCGGTGCGCGAGGGCGAGAGCTTTACGCCCGATGAGGGCGACGCGGTTTTGGGTGCGGCAAACCTCGGCAACGGCTACACCGTCTACGCCAGCGGCCCCGTCTATCCGTACGTGGTGCCCCAGACCATCAACGGACGGACGCAAGATCCCGTGTCGACCTACCCCATGGATACGGCGATTGAACTCGTGGAGCTCACGACCGGCAACCGCTACACGTACAGCCAGATTAAGAACGCCCTGGTCGGCAAAGACGGCAAGGCCGACGCCGCGACCAAACTCGAGACCGACTACCTCGCCCAGATTCTCCTGCCGAGTATCAAAGCCCAGGACTAGCCGGGCGCATCATGGTGCTCCCCAACCGTGATGAAGGGGCCAGGAGGTCCTGGCCCCACAGATCCGTAGATGGTTAGGCAAGGAGCCACTTCCATGCGGGAACAACGTGTACCACACCGTGCTCGCATGGAATATCGGCCTGCTCATCCATGGTAACGATTGCCGACTCGCCAAGATCGAACTGGGCCATCGAGGCATCAAGCGCGGCAATTTCGCGCTCGCGCGTTTTCTCACTTGCCATATCCGCACTCACCTGAATCAGGCTATAAGCCCGCATGAGAAGTGCGTCCCCAGCCACAAAGTCCACCTCATGGTTTTTGCTCTTCTCTTTGATCAGCAAGCGGCAGACCGATCCGACCCTCACCGCGGGAGTCCTTCTTCTTAGCGCGTTGAACACTGCGGTCTCGAGCCTCTGGCCCTGGTCCAATGCCGATGCGGGAGAGAATGCTCCAAACATCGCAGGATCGACAGCGTAGACCTTAGACGCAGACCGCATGTTATTTGCCAGTGAACGCGTGAACTCCGGCACGGAGAACAGCAGGTAGGCATCCTCATAATACTCAAGTAAGTCACTGAGCGAATTACGACTGACGGGTATCTGCCTGCTCTTGAACTCGTTGTACACTTTGTTCACCGACAGCTCTCGTCCCGAAGATGCCATACACCGCGTCAGGAACAGAGATGCCAGGCGAGGGTTCTTGACGTCGTAACGTTCAACGACATCCATGGCAACCGTTCGCGAAGCATATTCCTGTAGCAGCTGAATCGCGTCTGCGGGCGTCTGCTCAAGTGTCGCGATAAATCCCCCTCGTTCAAGATATCCGATCAGATGATGTCGAAGCAGCGCTGCATCGCTTGGGGAAAAGGTCGCATCTGGCTCGAAAACGCTCCCCGCCTTATATCGAACGTATTCCGAAAAACTCAACGGAAAAAGCTCTCGTATAAGAGAACGACCCCTGAACTCGCTCTTAAGTTCTGAGGACAGCATCTTAGAAGAAGATCCCGTCACATAGACGGTCGCTTTCTCCGTATCGACTACACGCCGCAGAAACGCACCCCATTCGGGAATTTCCTGGAGCTCGTCAAAGAAAATGTAAGCGCCCTCGGTTCGAGCAGCAGGATGCAGCGCATAGAACGTGTCAAACACGTCCGCCAGCAGCGATGGCTCATACGGGCGCAAGCGCTCGTCCTCAAAATTAAAGTAAAGCATCCGGTCAAGCTCGACGCCCCGGCCCTGAAGCCGCTGCATCTCCTGATACAGGCGATACGTCTTTCCACAACGGCGGGCCCCCACAACCACATTTACGATGTTGTCGCGCTTTGGCTCCTGTGGGTTTCCCAGATCAAGGTCTCGCTCAAAGACCTGCGGAACCCCCTGCTGTTCAAAGTCCTTTATTTTCTGGGCGATCAAGTCGTTGAATGCCATGATTCTCCAATCTTGCTCTCTAGCTAATCAAAATTATACTGATTCTTGATTAATTAGAGAGCAAGATTGTGTGTAGCTTGATTAACACTTAAGCAAGTTTTTCACTATTATTGCTCCGAAGGATATCGAGTGGCTAAGAGGACAACCGAGCTCGAATGCGACTCCCCGAGCAGCCAATTTGGCAGTCAATTTGGGACGGGGCTTTTTTGACTACCCTCCCCCTGCAGAAAAATCCCTAACGCAGTTGCGGTGAAATGGGGACTGTTTTTGCTGGTCAAACCGCAAAACAGTCCCTATTTCACCGCAACTTATTGGTGGCCTTTTTGGTGGCACTCAGCGCCAGGGATCGGCTTCGAACATTGGCTCGCGCTCGGGTCGTCGGTCGCTGTAGGGATCGTAGCCGTCATCGTCCTCGTTCTCGGCACGGATGTAGGGATCGCGCGGCTTGGGCGCCGGCTTAGGCACAGGCTTGGGTGCGGCGGGTGCGACATCGGTCGCCGGCGTGTTTGTCTTGTTCTCGTCTATCATCTGCATATCTCCTTGCCATGTACTCATGCTCAACATCATCGATTGTCGCACGAAAAAGGGCGGCGGACCCGATTGGATCCGCCGCCCTTGGCGTTTTGCGATGAGGTGCGGTTAAAGCCGGTCCCATAATTTACTCTGCGTCGGGGACCTCGTAGGTGGCCGCCGGCGTGTTGTCGCACACGACGGTAAAGCCACCGTCCTTGTCGACATCGACCGTCACCTGATCGCCCTCGCGCACCGTGCCGTCGATGATAGCGGCGGCGATGGCATCCACGACCTCGCGCTGAACCAGACGCTTGAGCGGACGGGCGCCAAAGACCGGGTCCAGGCCGCCCACGGCGAGCATCTGCTTGGCCGCCGGGGTGATGGCAAGCGTCATGCGCTCCTTGGCCAGACGCGCGCGGACGTCGGCGAGCTGGATGTCGACGATCTTCTCGATCTGCGCCATACCGAGCGGATGAAACACCACGATATCGTCGATACGGTTGAGGAACTCGGGGCGGAAGGTCTGAGCCATGGCCGCGTCGACCTGATGGCGCATCTCCTCCTCGTCCTTGCCGGAAAGCTCGGCGATGGCCTTGGAGCCCACGTTGGACGTCATGATGATAATCGTGTTCTTGAAGGACACCTGGCGACCCTGGCCATCGGTCAGACGACCGTCATCAAGTACCTGCAGCAGCACGTTAAAGACATCCGGATGAGCCTTCTCCATCTCGTCGAGCAAGATCACAGAGTACGGACGACGGCGCACGGCCTCGGTGAGCTGACCGCCCTCGTCGTAGCCCACGTATCCCGGGGGCGCACCGATCAGACGCTGGACGCTGAACTTCTCCATATACTCGGACATGTCGATACGCACGAGCGCGCGCTCGTCATCGAACAGGCACTCGGCCAGCGCCTTGGCGAGCTCGGTCTTGCCCACGCCGGTGGGGCCCAGGAAGAAGAAACTGCCGATGGGCTTGTCCGGATCGGAGAGGCCCGCACGGCTGCGGCGCACGGCCGCGGCCACGGCGGACACAGCCTCGTCCTGGCCGATGACGCGCTTATGCAGCTCGCCCTCCAAGCCCTTCAGCTTGTCGAGCTCGCCCTGCATCATCTTGGACACGGGCACGCCGGTCCAGGCACTCACGACCTCGGCGATCTCATCAGAGGTCACCTGTTCGTTGAGGCCCTCGCCGTCCTGCTGCTTTTGTGCCTCGAGCGCGGCCTCGGAATCCTGAATCTGCTGCTGCAGGCCCGGAATCACGGAGAAGCGCAGCTCGGACGCACGGCCCAGGTCGCCGTTGCGCGTCGCGCGCTCCTCTTCGCTCTTGGCCTCGTCGAGCTGCCCCTTGAGCTCCTGCACGTGGTCGATGGCGTTCTTTTGGTTGAGCCAGCCGGCCTTTTGCACATTGAGCTTTTCCTGGACCTCGGCAATCTCCTGGCGCAGGGCCTCCAGACGCTCCTTGGAGGCGTCATCGGTCTCCTTCATGAGCGCCTGTTCCTCGATCTGCAGCTGAGTGAGCTGACGCGTGGTGGCGTCGATCTCGACCGGCATGCTGTCGAGCTCCATGCGCAGACGGCTTGCCGCCTCATCGACCAGGTCGATGGCCTTGTCGGGCAGGAAACGGTCGGCGATGTAGCGATCGGAGAGGTCGGCGGCGGCCACGAGCGCGCTATCGGTAATGTGGACGCCGTGGAAGATCTCGTACTTCTCCTTGAGGCCACGCAGGATCGAGATGGTGTCCTCGACGGTAGGCTCGGAGACCATCACAGTCTGGAAACGACGCGCGAGCGCCGCGTCCTTCTCGATGTACTTGCGGTATTCGTCGAGCGTAGTCGCGCCAATCGCGTGCAAGTCGCCACGGGCAAGCGCAGGCTTGAGGATGTTGCCGGCGTCCATGGAGCCCTCGGTGGCACCCGCGCCCACGATGGTGTGTAGCTCATCGATGAACAGGATGACCTTGCCTTCGGACTTTTGGACTTCCTTGAGCACGGCCTTCAAGCGGTCCTCGAACTCGCCGCGGTACTTGGCACCGGCGACCAGCGCGCTCATGTCGAGCTCGATAAGGTCGCGGTCGCGCAGGGTGCTCGGCACGTCGCCGGCCACGATACGCTGGGCGATGCCCTCGACGATGGCCGTCTTGCCGACACCCGGCTCGCCGATGAGCACAGGGTTATTCTTGGTGCGGCGGGACAGGACCTGAATGGTACGGCGGATCTCGTCGGTACGACCGATGACCGGGTCGAGCTTGCCGGCGCGGGCAAGGTCGCAGATGTTGCGGCCGTACTGCTCCAGCGCCTCAAACTGGGTCTTGTCCTCGGCAGATGTCACGCGGTCATCGCCACGCAGCTCCTCGTAGACCTGCTCGATGCGCTCCTTGGTCACGCCGGCGTCGCGCAGCACGCGGCCCGCCTCGCCCTTGTCCTCGGCAAGTGCCATGAGCAGATGCTCAGTCACCACAAAGCTGTCGCCCATCTTGGTGGCCTTTTTCTCGGCCTTCTCGATGACGCGGACGAGCTCATTGGACAGGCCCATCTGCTGGCCCTCGCCCGAAACCTTGGGCGCGTGGTCGATGGCATCCTGTGTGGAGCGTGCAAGCTGAGCCGGGTCGGCACCGATGCGCTCGATGATCACGGAGATATTGCGCTCGCCGGCACCGAGCAGGGCGGACAGCAGGTGAATCGGCTCCACCGCGCCGGCCTGCGCATCGGCAGCCGTGCTCATGGCGGTCTGCAGCGCCTCGCGCGACGTCATTGCTAGCTTATCGATTCTCATGGAATCACCTCTCTTGGGGCGGCCGCCCTACGGGGCGGCTTCACGTTGTTCGAGAAGTATTGTTGCCAGCTTTGCGCGATCTTATACACAAATCTAAGTCTCTATATATAAGATTTTCTGAGTGATTGAGAGATAGGGGCAGGCACGCTCACCCACTGCGGCCTCGTCCCCTTACTATCTCAATCTGTAACATCTAGCGACTGTTTATGGCTCCAGATGTTACAAATCAAGATGAAATGGCCGACGGCGCCCGTTTGTCTCAATCTGTAACATCTACTCGGCAAATAGAGCTCCATCTGTTACAAATCAAGACGAACAGAAGACGCCCGAATCGAAAATCTAAATCTGTAACACCAAGCCCACTTTTAACGGCCCAGATGTTACAGATCGAGACAGACTGAAAACCACCGCAAAGGGGCACCTTTGTGGTGGTCGCGTTCTCTACTCTTTTGCCGAGCCCGTGCTTCCCGATTCGGCG
>CABUWD010000123.1 GCA_902495155.1 uncultured Collinsella sp. | reverse complement strand
TAAGCGTCGCAAAACCTCCGAGCCCACGCTCCCCCTTCCGCCCGATGAGGTGCGCGAGGAGCGACTCATGGCCGCCATCAACGCCCTCTCCACGTACAACCTAAGTAACTCGCGGCTCGACCGCAGCCACCACCGCGATCTGCGCCACGTGGCATGCGCCGTGTATGTCCGCATGGCGCGCTACTATGACACGCACCGAAAGACCGGCATCGTGGCGAGTTTATTTGGGGAGGAGACGGCCATGCCCTACACCATGTTTGCCTCGGCCGTATTCTTTGCGCCCGAGCGCCACGAGGACTGCGAATACCGCCTGGATCCTATCCATATCTACCGTTGCCAAAACGGCTTTTGGGAATGCATGCGTATCCATGGCAGTAGGCAAAAGAGCAGCAAGCTCGGTGAAATGATGCGCGCCTGCGACCAACGCCTGCGCCTGGCGCTGGACCCCGCCCATCCCCTTAAGGAAGAAAAGGTCCCCAAATATCTGGCCAAGATTATCGATGACGAGATTGTGGCATGGCTTTCATGGGACGCCGCACACCAGCCCGTCAAGATCGATATCGATCTGAGTCAGCTGGGGCACATTCGAAGCGCCGCCGCGCAAACGCGTGAAGCGCTTTTGATCGATGAAGAGCGCGAGGACGGCGCACCTGTGGAAGCCGAGGCGGCGGACTCAGGGCAACCGGAAGCCGAGCCCGTAGCCGACGCGATTGTCGAGGCGGTCGCGGCACCCATTCGGCAGGACGAGACCGACGAGCCGACCATATCCACCGAACAGTTTGGTGTCGTGGCACCGCTTCTCGCGCCGACGCCCGCGTTCGCAGCTGCTGCGCCCGCTGACGCCGCGACCGAACTCGCGCCCGCCGCAACCGCGTATCTTCGCGCACTGCTCGAGCAAAACGCAGCGCAAGCGACATCGGCAGTGGCGCACTCGGGCCAGAGCGAGGACATGCTCGTCGATACCATCAACGAGGCGCTCTTCGACCTGGTGGGCGACACCGTAATTGAATTTAGCGCGGCAGGGCCGCAGATTATCGAGGATTACGAAGCAGACGTGAGAGGATACCTAGACCATGAGTGATACCACATCCGCAGCGCCCCGCGTACCCAAACGCGTCGCTGCCGTTATCCTAAACTCGCTCAAGGGCGGCGTGGTCCCGCGCATCGGCCTTCCCTATATCACCGTGGGACGCGAGGTCGAGATTCGCGCCCTGCTCACCGATCTGAGTCTCATCGCCGACGGTGGCGCGAGCTTCCGCTTTCTGGTCGGTCGTTACGGCGCCGGCAAGAGCTTTTTGCTCCAGACCATCCGCACGCACGCCATGGGTGAGGGATTCGTCGTCGCCGATGCCGACCTATCCCCTGAGCGCCGCCTGCAGGGCGGCCAGGGACAGGGCCTTGCCACCTACCGTGAGCTCATCCGCAATATATCGACCAAGACGCGCCCCGAAGGCGGCGCGCTCAACCTTATCCTGGATCGCTGGGTCGCCTCGTGCGCGGACGCCGATGAGTCGGCTATCAATGCCCAACTCGCTCCGCTCGAGGAAATGGTCCACGGCTTCGACTTTGCCCGCATGCTCCGTCGCTATCGCGCGGCCGTTTCCGAGGGCGACGAGGAGACCATGAGCCGCGTGACCAAGTGGATCCGAGGCGAGTACCGAACCAAGAGCGAGGCGCGCGCCGAGCTGGGCTCCTCGACCATCATCAGCGATGACGACTGGTACGACTACGTCAAACTCATCGCACGCTTTTTGGTCTGCAGCGGCTACAAGGGCATGCTGGTGCTCATCGACGAACTCGTAAACCTGTACAAGATTCCCAACGCCATCACGCGCCAGTACAACTACGAGAAAATCCTCACCATGTACAACGACACGCTCCAGGGCAAGGCGCAGTACTTGGGCATGATCATGGGCGGCACGCCGACCTCCATCGAGGACCGCCGTCGCGGCGTATTCTCCTACGAGGCTCTGCGCAGCCGGCTCGCTCAGGGTCGCTTTGCACGCGAGGACCTTAAGGACATGCTCGCGCCCATCATCCGCTTGCAGCCGCTCACCTACGAGGAGCTACTGGTGCTGATCGAAAAACTCATGCAAATTCACGCCGGCTACTTTGGCTGGACGCCCACGCTTACCGAGAACGACTTGGTGGACTTCCTCAAGATCGAGTTCGGTCGTGTGGGAGCCGACACACATCTGACGCCGCGTGAAGTCATTCGCGACTTTATCGAGCTGCTCGACATCCTATGCCAGAACCCCGACGCCAACGTAGCCGAGCTGCTGCAAAGCGTCGGCGGCGACGCGCTGGTGCCGGCAGCAGCAACAGGCGACACCGGCACCGCAGGCGGCGACCGTAACTTCGCCGAATTCACCATCTAACCTGCCAAAAAGGGACAGGTTTATTTTGGCAGGTTTTATCTGGGCGAACGTTGAGACTGTAATGCAGCAAGCCGTTGCCAGCCGCGTTGAGAGGTTCGTTTTTGAGAGGAGGCCCCGTGAACGCCTTTGACCGCTACGCCCCGTTTATCCAAGACTTCATCTACTCCCACGATTGGGAGAGCCTGCGCTCTATCCAGGTTGCGGCGGCTGACGCCATCTTTAACACACAAGACAATGTGCTCCTAACGGCATCCACAGCTTCCGGCAAAACCGAAGCGGCCTTCTTTCCCATCCTGACCGAGTTTTGGGAGAACCCGCCCGCAAGCGTTGGTGCCCTCTACATTGGCCCCCTCAAGGCACTCATCAATGATCAGTTCGTCCGTCTCAATGACCTGTGCGAAGAGGCCGATATCCCTGTCTGGCACTGGCATGGCGATGTCTCGCAGTCGCACAAGGCTAAGCTCATCAAAAAACCGAACGGCATCTTGCAGATTACGCCCGAGTCACTCGAGGCGCTCTTAATCCATAAGCACATGGCGATCCCGCGCATGTTTTGCGACCTGCGCTATGTGGTCATCGATGAGGTCCACTCGCTCATGCGCGGCGACCGTGGCGGGCAGACGCTCTGCCTTATCGAGCGACTCTCGCGCATGGCCGGCGTGCAACCTCGACGCATTGGCCTTTCGGCCACCATCGGCGACCCCGAGCGCACGGGTGCCTTTCTCTCACAGGGAACGGGGCGCGACTGCGTTATCCCACGCTTTGAAGAGCCGCGCCGCGTGTGGCGCATCTCCATGGAGCACTTCTACAACTCGGGCCCCCAGGCACAGCAACGGGGATTCATGGGCACAGGTCCTCAAGAGGCCGAAGTGCTTGCGTGCGAGCGCATCGAGGCGGCGGCATCCGCGGCACTGCCCGCCGGCGCCCAAGACATGCGTCACAGCGGACAGCTCACACAAGAGGAGCGCCGTCAACGTCGTGAGCGGGCACGGGGCAAGGCCACTCCCAAGGACCGCCAAACTTCCTCGGCCCCCGAGGGCGAAGTCGACATCCTGCGAGCGACCGAGCAGGCGCTTCTCAGCCCCACCGACACAGCACCAGACAACGCCGACCCCGGCATGGGCTATATCTTCGAACACACCCGCGGCCGCAAGTGCCTGGTCTTTGCCAACTCGCGCGAAGAGGCAGAGGCCGTATGCTCCATGCTGCGTTGCTACTGTGAGAGCCGGCACGAGCCCGACCGCTTTCTCATCCACCACGGCAATCTTTCGGCATCGCTGCGCGAGACGGCAGAAGAGCTCATGCGCGACGAGGAACAGGCACAAACGACCGTCACCACCTCTACGCTGGAGCTCGGTATCGATATCGGCCGTCTGGAGCGTGCGTTTCAGATCGACGCGCCGTTTACCGTCAGCTCTTTTTTGCAGCGAATGGGCCGCACGGGGCGCCGCGATCTTCCGCCCGAGATGTGGTTCGTCATGCGCGAGGAAGAGCCCGAGCCGCGCACGATGATGCCCGAGACCATCCCGTGGAAGCTCCTGCAAGGCATCGCGCTCGTACAACTCTATCGCGAGGAAAAGTGGGTCGAGCCGCCTGAGCTCGATCGACTCCCCTACAGTCTGCTCTATCACCAGACCATGTCGACGCTTGCCAGCACCGGAGAGCTCACGCCGGCCGAACTTGCCCAGCGCGTGCTCACGCTCAGCTATTTCCACCGTGTCTCGGCAGACGATTACCGTGTGCTGCTACGCCACCTCATTAAGATCGACCATATCCAGGTCACCGAAGGTGGCGGGCTCATCGTGGGTCTCGCGGGCGAGCGCATCATTAACAACTTTAAGTTCTACGCCGTATTCCAGGAAAACGAGGAGTTCACCGTTCGCAGCGAGTCGGCCGAGTTGGGCACGATCGTCAATCCGCCACCGCCCGGCGAGCGCATCGCCATCGCCGGACACTGCTGGATTGTCGAGGAAGTGGACTGGAAGCGACACACCGTCTTTGCCACGCAAGTCAAAGGTCGTGTGCCGGCATACTTTGGCGACTGCCCCGGTGACATCAATACACACGTACTCGAACGCATGTGCCAAGCGCTCAACGAGCACGCAGCATATCCGTACCTCATGGGTAACGCACGGGCCCGCTTGGCGCAGGCTCGCCATACGGCCGAGATTTCGGGCGCGGGGACCAAGCCACTCATTAACCTGGGCGGCGACACCTGGGTGCTCTTCCCCTGGTTGGGCAGCTACGCCTTTTTGGCACTCGAGCGCATGCTCAAGATTAAATGTGCCGCGGAGCTGGGCCTTCGCGGACTCGACCCGTCACGCCCGTACTTTATGCAGTTTAAAATGAAGGCCGACGAGGAGACGTTCTTTGAGGTGCTCGCCGCCGAGGCCGAGAAAGACTTCGATCCCATCGAGCTCGTCTATCCCGGCGAGGTGCCTTATTTTGACCGCTACGACGAGTTTGTTCCCGAAGAGCTCGTGCGCAAAGGCTTCGCCGAAGGCGTGCTCGACATCGAGGGCATGAAGCAGCGCGTCCTCAGCTGGCGCGACCACGCCTAAGACCAGTCCTTTTTGGGACGGGGAGACTTACTTGTCGTGAAGGACGGTGCCGAGGAAGTCGGTGTCGAAGGGCACAGCTTCGGCAAAGGCGTAGTCGCCGTCGCTGGCGATGAGCAGATAATTCTCCTCGCCGCCGAACTCTGCATCGCCACATGGGACCACCCAGGCGTGGGCGAACACCTCGAGCGCCGTGGCGGCACAGTCGCGCAGGAACGTCGCATCGCTCCCCTCGTTTGCACTCACGATATTGGCAACGTAGACGCCACCGACATTTAGGCTGCCCCGCACCAAACGCAATGCCTCAACCGTCGCCAGCTCGCGTACGGGCTCGGCACCGCCAAAGCAATCGCTCACGACCACGTCGTAGCGACGATGGCCCACGCTCGTCACACCCAAATACGAGCGAGCCTCAGCGGTTATCACCCGCAGGCGATCGCCCGCCGCGCGCTCCAGCTCGTCTAGGTAGAACCAGCGGCGCGCCAGGCGCGTAATCTCTCCGTCATACTCGATGACGTCCATGCGCAAGCCCTCGTGCGACATCAGCGCGAACTTAGGATAGGCAAACCCGCCGCCACCCAGCACAAGCATGCGGTTGATGCCGTGACCATAAGCATCGTGCATCGCATCCTCGGACTCAAACACGTCGTCAAACGCACGATAGTACGCAAAGACGGGCTCCGCCCAACGCTCACCAACGTAGCTTGCGCTTTGGTAGACGCCGCCTTGCACCAACACGCGAATCTCATCGCCGTCCCCATCGTGCACGCGTTTCACACGCGCCAACCCATTGCGGGTTCGCGCAACCTGCAGACAGGCAGCACGAACAGCGAC
>CABUWD010000122.1 GCA_902495155.1 uncultured Collinsella sp. | reverse complement strand
TTGCCCCCAACCTTAAGACCAATGCCGAGCCGTTCGAGTACATCACCAAGGCCGTCGAGAAGGCTGGCTTTAAGCCCGGCGTCGACTTCATGTACGCCATGGATCCGGCGTCCACCGAGTTCTACAACGCCGAGACTGGTATGTACGAGCTCAAGGGCGAGGGCGTTGAGTACACGAGCGCCCAGATGGTCGATTACTGGGAGAAGCTCGTCGACACCTATCCCATCATCTCCATCGAGGACGGTATGGCCGAGGAGGACTGGGACGGCTGGGTCGAGCTTACCCGCCGCATTGGCAATAAGGTGCAGCTCGTAGGCGACGACCTGTTCGTCACCAACACCGAGCGCCTCAAGAAGGGCATCGAGCTGGGTGCCGCCAACGCGATCTTGGTCAAGGTCAACCAGATCGGCACGCTCACCGAGTCGCTCGAGGCCATCGAGACCGCCAAGGAGGCCGGTTACGCTTGCATCGTGAGCCACCGTTCCGGCGAGACCGAGGACTCCACGATCGCCGACCTGGTCGTGGGCGTCAACGCCGGCCAGATCAAGTCGGGCGCCCCGTGCCGCAGCGATCGCATCGCCAAGTACAACCAGCTCATCCGCATCGAGGACGAGCTCGAGGGCAGCGCGCGCTACGCCGGCAAGGCCGCGTTCTACAACATTCGCTAAACGGGCGAATTTGGCGAGGGGGAGGCTGACTCGGTTTCGCCTCGCCTTGGCTGGATGCCGCAAAGCGCTATGGGCGCTGGGCCATACGGCTCAGCGCCTTTTTTATGTCGAGCAAAGGCTGGCGAAGGCGGTGCGCGCGCTCGTGCTATAACTAGAATACTTAGCGCAAACAAACCTCAACCGCACAAGGCGCACATGGATCAGATTTACGACAACAGGTACTATTCCGCCGGTTCGCGTGAGCCGTCGCCTCGCCGTGCGCGCACGGTGCAGCTCGGTGGGTCCGTCTACGCCGGCGCCGACCGCTCCACGCAGCGCCCGACAAGTACCTCGCGCCCCAATGCTCATGTGAATACTTCGTCAGATGGACCGGTGCGCCCGGCACGTTCGTCGCATGCTCAGCGCTCATCGGCTCAAACGCACGATAGGTCGAGCAGGCCCTCGAACCGTCTTTCGGGCTCGGACTTTATGCACTACGCCAACGACAACGCGGTGGTCAAGGCAATCTATGACTTTACGCATGGCTCTCTGCGTCCGCTGTTTATCGGTATCGTGGTGACTCTGGCGCTCGTGAGCCTGTATTTCCCCGTGCGCGACCTGTACGTTGCAAAACGCTCGAACGACATCTTGGCCAAGCAGGTCGAGATTCGCGAGCAATACAGAGATGAGATGAAAAAAGACACTGACAAGTGGCTCTCGGAAGAGGGCATTAAGGATCGGGCACGGGAACTGGGCATGGTGATGCCCGGCGAAAAGAGGATTGAAGTACAGGGTCTGGACGAGGATTCGGATTCGTCGTCGAGCAAAAAGTCCTCAAACGCCAAGAAGGCCAGCGAAGTGGCCAAGGAGATTGAGGAAGTCGGCAAGGACGCGCCGTGGTACATTCAGACGCTCGACATGCTGTTTGGTTTTAGCGGCGTCGAAGGCCAGACGGTCGCGTCCAGCGGCGAGTAGCGCCCAGAGGGGAGCCCGCAATGACAAATTGCAAACGATATAAGGTGGCCGCGATTGACCTGGGAACGGTGTCGTCGCGACTGGTGTTGGCGCAGGTCGAGGCCGGGGCGATCGTGGAATCGTCCAAGCATACCGAGATCACCGACTTGGGCGAGGGCGTGGACGCGACGGGGCGCTTTTGCGAGGCGGCCGTTGAGCGCGTGCTCGCTGCGTGCCGCATGTTTGTGGACGAAGCCCGTACCTTTGGGGCCGCGTGCGTCTGCACCACCTGCACGAGTGCCGCGCGCGATGCGTCCAATGCCGCGCTGCTGCTGGACGGTCTGCGCGATCTGGGGCTCGAACCGCAGGTGATTCCGGGCGAGGTCGAGGCGCGCCTGACGTTTTTTGGCGTGGCACACGACTTTGCTGGCGAGCGCATCATCGTCGCCGATTCGGGCGGTGGCTCCACGGAGCTCGCGACGGGCGTCTATGCGCCTGAGCGCGGGGTCTTTGCGCTGGAGGGAACGCGCTCACTGGACATCGGTTGCCGTCGCGTGACGGAGCGTTTCTTCTCGGCGTTGCCGCCTTCGGACGGCGAGCTTGCTGCCGCTGCCGACTGGGCGGACGAGCAGTTCGAGGCTTACTTTGAGAGCCTGCCGAGCGATTTTGAGCGCGCCGAGCGCTTGGTCGCGGTGGGCGGTACCGTTACCACGCTCGTGGCGCTGGTCCACGAGCTGGAGCCGTACGACTCGAACTTTGTGCACCTGCGCGAGCTTTCGATGGAGCAGATTTCGGCCGCTATCGAGCGCATGTCTGCGTTGGATGTTGCAGGCATTGCCGCGTTGCCGGGCGTGCAGCCCAAGCGCGCGGGCGTGATTCTGGCCGGCGCCGTGGTGATCCGCGAGCTCATGCGTGCCGGCGGCTACAAGACGCTCACCGTAAGCGAGAACAGCCTGCTTGCTGGCATGGCCGCCACCATCAACGAGGTTCTCGACGGCGCGACTCCCACCATCGCCTGGACCCCGAGCCTGAGTGCTCTTTAACCGTCTTCCTCTGAGTTGCGGTGAAATAGTTCCTAAATAAGCTGGTAAACGGTATAAACAGGATCTATTCCACCGCAACTTAGAGCCCCGCCGGCGTGTAAAAGAAACGAGCCCGCATCCCTTGGGGACACGGGCTCGAAAGCTCAATATGGTAGGGGCGGTGGGACGTCCGCGCATTTGCTGCGCAAATACGCACCGGCTTCGGCCGCCTGTCGGCGCCCTCGCCGGCTCGCTACGGACGCTGCGCGTCCGCTTAACGCTCGCCCCCTCGCGGGTTCGAGTCTCACCGGCATCTAAAAGAAGCGAGCCCGCATCCCTGGGGAACACGGGCTCGCAAGCAATCACATGGTAGGGGCGGTGGGACTCGAACCCACAATCCTTGCGGCGAGAGATTTTAAGTCTCCTGCGTATGCCAATTCCGCCACGCCCCCGTGAGACTAGAAGTCTAGCACAAGCCGTCCGTTACGCGTTGACGGCCATCGAGTGTTGGCCCGACTTCTCCAGGAACTCCTGGAACTTGGCTTCGTCGCCCTTGTTCTGGTACTGCAGGGCTAGCAGGTACTCCAAGCGGCAGCGCTTGACCGGGTCGTCGCCGACATCCTCGAGCATGCGCTCCAGCTCGGGAATGTCGTTGTGGCGCTTGAGGATCATCGTGTCGTACATCAGCTGACACTCGTGCGCAACTGCCTCGGCCTGACCGCCCTCAAAGCCCTTGATCTCGTGCAACAGCTCTTTGGACTTTTTGCGGTCCTCCTGGCCAACATAGTAGTTAAAGGCCTTAATCACCAAGTCGACGCGCTGCATCTTGGGGAGGTTGAGTCCCAGCAGTAGGTCGAACATCTCGCTGGCGCGCTCGTGGTCCTCGCGCAGCAGATAGGAGTTCAGACGCAGGTAGTCGCGGTTGTAGCGCGGGTACAGCATGCTGGTGAGTTTGCCGTCGAGCAAACGATCGAACTCGTCCCACTGCTTGGCAGCCATAAGCTGCTGCAGGCGCTTAAACGTGGTGCGTTTTTTGACGCTAAAGAACACCGACACGGCGATGCAGATGATAACGACGGCGGTCCAGAGGGTGCGGGAATCGGGCATATTAGGGTCCTTAGTCGCTCATAAAGCGAGCGGTATGACAACACGTACTAGATGTATTATACGCAGCGCGCAAGCAAACTGGCATAAAAGCTCATCGAGGCCGAGTGCCATCGCTCGCTGCGGTACACTTACCTAAAGTAAACCATGAAGGGAGACATTACCTATGAAGAAGATCGTTTTGGCTTGCGGTGCTGGCGCTGCTACTTCCACGCTCGTTGCCCAGAAGGTCGCTACTCTGCTCGACGCCAACGGTTATGCCGACAAGTACGAGATCGTGCAGTGCGCCATCTCCGAGGCCAAGGATTACTGCGACGAGGGCGCTGACCTGCTGATCGCCACCACCGTTGCCCCCGAGGGCCTTACCTGCCCGTACGTGAGCGGCGTGCCCTTCATGACCGGCATGAACCGCGTCGCTGCCGAGAAGGCCGTTCTTGACGTCATGGCTCAGTAGGCGCTGACTGCATGAGTGAGCAGAACGCCAATCCGGTCGAGCTCTTTGGCATGCGCGTTGCCCATGTGGGCATTAACGCCACCGACCCGGCAGACGCCCTGGAGATCGCGGAGCTGTTCTCGACGATGATGGGTCTGCCCGTTATCGAGACCCCGGTTTCGTACTTTAACGATTCGCTGGTCGAGGTCATGAAGCAGAATGGTCGTGGCACCAAGGGCCACATCGGCTTTGCCGTCAACGACATTGATGCGGCCGAGAAGTGGTTTGCCGAGCGCGGGCTCGAGGTCAACGAAGAGTCGCGCGCGCTGCTGCCCGACGGTAGCACCAAGCTCGTGTACTTTAAGCGCGAGTTCGCCGGTTTCGCCGTGCATCTGTGCCGCGAGTAGCGCACAAGCTGCCATAGCTAGCAAAAAGGGATAGGGCCGTGTGGCCCTATCCCTTTATTTATGCCGAGGGGCTTCCTAGCGCGGCAGGCGAATCGTAAAGCGGCTGCCGACGCCCTCGACTGAGGTCACGCCAATGACGCCGCCATGGCTATCGACGATCCACTTGGCAATGGCAAGCCCCAGACCCGAGCCCTGTGCGCCGGCATCGCGTGCATTGTCGGCGCGGTAGAACCGTTCAAACGCGTGAGCTGCGGATTCCTGGTTCATGCCGATGCCCTCGTCCTCAACGCTTATGTCGATCGTGCCCGCGCCCGCATCCGGCGCTACGCCAAATGTGACGGTCGTTCCCGCATCCGAGTACTTGGCGGCGTTTTGCACGATCACGCGCAGAGCCTGCTTCACGAGCGCCACGTCGACGGGCGCGTCGCAGCGCGGGTCGCTGACAAGCGCAGCGTCAAAGGCCAGCCGATACGTGTGCTCGGTATCGATCATCTGCGATTCCTCGCATACCTCGTCGACCAGTGCGGCAAGGTTGGTATTTGCGCGCCGCAGGACCGTGCGCCCGGCATCGCCGCGTGCCAAAAACAGCAGCTGCTCCACGAGCTCTTGCATGTGCTCGCTTTCGGCCTTGAGGGACGCGATAGATTCTGCCAGCACGTCCGGGTCGTCTTTGCCCCAGCGATCGAGCATGTTTACGTAGCCCTGAATCACCGCGATGGGCGTGCGCAGCTCGTGGCTCGCATCGTTGACAAAGCGCATTTGCTGCAGTTTGGCCTCTTGCATCTGGCGCAGTAGGCGGTTGAGTGCAACCTCGATGCTTGCCAGGTCGGCGTCGCCGGTAGTGACGCTCGGCGAGTCGACGCTTGCGCGCTCGATGGCCTGCTCCAGTGTTTCCATCTTGCCGCCGGAGAGCTGCATACGGCCGAGCTCGTCCACGCGCAAGGCCAGGTCGTTGAGCGGTGCCATGGTGCGGCGCACGCGACGGGCGCCGCCGAGCATGTCGAGCACGCTGATGACCTGCCAACCCACAACGACAAGGTAGAGAGGCCATAGCGCGACGAGGTCCTGCGCGAGGGGGAAAGTCTTGGTGGTACGCGCAAGCTCGACGGTATAGGTGAGCGTTGCCAGGTCCCAGCCGCGCGCAGGCGCCAGCGACATGCCGTGAACGGCGACGCCGGGGATCCATCCTGCGGTAAACGCGCCGTCGGGCAGCGTCTGGTTGTATCCATAGACAAGGATCGCCGCCACAATCACTACTAGCAGCAGGTCGAGCCAAACGTAGCTCATCAGGCGGCGCCACATATAGCTCCTGTTGATGGCGCGGGCGATGGAGGTGACGCGCTTGG
>CABUWD010000121.1 GCA_902495155.1 uncultured Collinsella sp. | reverse complement strand
CGCTGAAGACTGTCCCCGACGACTAGTCATTTAAGAACGTCCCCAATGACTATGACCCCTTAGCGCCAGATTCTGTCGAGTCGGTGCTTCTTGCGGGTTGCCAGTATTATGGTTTGCGTATGAACCGCAACCAAGGAGTTCCAGTTTATGGACCAGAGCCTTTTTAAATTCGACCTGATCGCCGAGGATCCGACGACGCATGCGCGTGCCGGCGTGCTGCACACCCCGCACGGCGACATCGAGACGCCGATCTTCATGCCCGTGGGCACCAAGGCAAACGTCAAGGGCATTCCTACCGAGACCGTCAAACAGCTCGGTGCCCAGATCGTGCTTGCCAATACTTATCACCTGTCCATGCGTCCCGGCGAGGACACCATCGCCGAGCTGGGCGGACTGCACAAGTTTATGAACTGGCACGGCCCTATCCTCACCGACTCGGGCGGTTTCCAGGTGTTCAGCCACAACGATGCGGTCAAGCTCACCGACGAGGGCGTGCGCTTTATTGTCAACGACTACGACGGCCGCCACGTGTTCTGGACGCCCGAGGACAACATGGAAATCGCCATGAAGCTCGGCTCCGACATCTGCATGCAGCTGGACCAGTGCCCAGGCTATCCCGCCACGCGCGCTTACGTTGAGCGTGCCGTCGAGCTGTCGAGCATGTGGGCCGAGCGCTGCTACAAGGCGCACACCCGCGATGACCAGGCACTCTTTGGCATCGTCCAGGGCGGCATGCACCTAGATCTGCGCCTGCGCTCGCTGCGCCATCTGGAGGAGTGCGGCGACTTCCCTGGTTACGGCATCGGCGGCTACTCGGTGGGCGAGGACCACGAGACCATGTTCGAGACTCTGGCACCGCTCGTAAGCGAGTACATGCCCAAGCACAAGCCGCGCTACCTGATGGGCGTCGGCAACCCCACCACCCTCGTGCGCGGTGTGGGTGTGGGCATCGACATGTTCGACTGTGTACTGCCGACGCGCACTGGCCGCATGGGTACGGCGTTCTCCAGTGAAGGTCGCCTTAACTTCCGCAACGCGCGCTTTGCGCACGACGATGGTCCCATCGATCCCACCTGCACCTGCCCGGTGTGCACGGGCGGCTACAGCCGCGCGCTCATTCGCCACATGGTCACGCAGAAGGAGATGCTCGGCGGCATTCTGCTGTCGATGCACAACATCTACTACCTGCTCAACCTTATGCAGCGTGCTCGCCAGGCCATTATTGAGGGCCGCTACGGTGCGTTCGTGAGCGACTGGATGAACAGCCCTGCGGCGGTGGATTACTAAGAGCTGCGTGGTCGCTTACAGAGCGCGGGCAACGGCAAGGGGCGAGCGCCGGCCGGTCGTCACGTTCGCCTGCACTGTCTGCGCAACCGCTGACCGATAGCTTGCAAGCGCTTGATGCATCGTGGGTACCATACCGAATGGTTGATGTTCGGGCGGGTGTTTGGCGCATGGCGTCGACCCCGCCCGTTTTCTTTTTCTCGATAGGAGTACCCATGATTAAGAACGAGAATGCCGAGGGCGAGCCTGCCTACGACGAGACGTACCGCCGCGGTCCCGTGGTCATGCGCGGCCCCATGATTCCTAAGGACAACACCTACGCTAACCTGCTGGCGCCCGAGGACTCGACCGACTGGCTGCATGCCGACCCCTGGCGCGTACTGCGCATTCAGGCAGAGTTTGTCGATGGCTTTGGCGCGCTGGCCGAGCTTGGACCTGCGGTGACCATCTTCGGTAGCGCCCGCACGCCCAAGACCGATCCGCTCTACAAGGCGGCGCGCACGGTCGGGCGCAAGATTGCCCAGCGCGGCGTGGCGGTTATCACCGGTGGCGGTCCCGGCATCATGGAAGCGGCCAACAGGGGAGCGGCGAGCGTCAACGGCAAGTCAGTTGGTTTGGGCATTGAGCTGCCGCACGAGCATGGGCTCAACAAATATGTGAACCTCGGTATGGACTTCCGTTACTTCTTTGTGCGCAAGACCATGTTCGTCAAATACAGCTCAGGCGCCATCGTGTTTCCCGGAGGTTTTGGTACGCTCGACGAGATGTTCGAGGTGCTCACGCTGGTGCAGACGCACAAGGTCAAGCGCATGCCGCTTGTGCTGGTGGGTACCGAGTACTGGCAGGGCCTATTCGACTGGCTTAACGGTCCGGTGATGGACACCGGCATGATCAGCCCGCTCGATCCCGAGCTCGTACACATCACCGACGACCTCAACGAAGCCGTCGACATTGCCCTGAGCGGACTGATGTAGGGTAGGTAAAATGGGACGGGGCTAAAAAGACTGGTCTGAAATGTTTGATACCAGTCTTTTTAGTCCCGTCCCAAATGAACTGCTTCCAAGTTGCTGTGAAATAGGGACTGACTGGCAGCTGATAAGCCAAAAACAGTCCCTATTCCACCGCAAGTGGTAAAGGTGCCCCTAGTGAATGGGCTGGTAGCGGGGGCAGTAGCTGATGGCGATGGCGTCGACGCCTACGTGGGTGGCGATGGTGCAGCCGATGGGGCCGGTGCCGGCGTCTACGTAGTTCTGGCCTGCGAGCGCCTGGTTGACGAGCTCGTGCTCCTCGGCGGCGCCGGTCGTGAGTACGCGCACGCTCGAACCCGGGTGTTCAGCCAAAAACGCGAGGCAGTCGGCCATGGTGTTGGCGACGATGCGCTTGGCGCCGCGGCCCTTCTTGATGGCCTTGATCTCGCCCGATTTCCACTCCGGCGAAACGGCTAGGCGAATGTTGAGCATTTGCGTGAGCTGGCCGGCGAGTTTAGGTGCGCGGCCGTTCTTAACGAGGTTTTCGAGCGTGCGGGGAATCAGCAGCAGGTGGGCGTCGGGCAGCGTCGCGCGGATCTGCGCCTCGGTCTCGTCCAGGCTGCGGCCGTCCTCGCGCATGGCGAGCGCATACTCCACCAGCAGGCCCTCGGCACCCGAGCCGGTGCGCGAATCGATGCAGCGCACGTCGAGCTCGTGGGTATCGGCCGTCAGGCTGGCGTTGGCATAGCAGGCAGACCACTCGCTGCATAGCGAGATAAAGATGGCGCTGTCGTGGCCGTCGGCGCGCACGCGGTCAAAGAGTGCCTTGAACTCGCCGGCGCTCGGCTGCGAGGTGTGCGGCAGCTGCTCGGTGCCGGCCATGCGCGCGACGTACTCCTGGGCGGTAATTTGCACCTGGTCGAGCAGGTCCTCGCCCTCGATAATCACATGCAGCGGAATCACGTAAATGCCGAGCTCTTGGGCGCGGGCGGGGGAGATGTCCGACGTGGAGTCGGTTATGATGGCAAAAGACATAATTGCACCTTTCGTTGGGGCGCTTTCGCGCCGCCTTCTGAGAGCAAAGTGCGACAAGTATAGTGGAGTTGCTCTACATTGCTAGGTTCAATTGTTGAATAGTCAACAGTTTGAAGTGTCGGTGTGGAAATCGTCAACTGGGGAAGAGGAATGCCGATGGAGGCGTTGGAGATATGCAGACGGCCGGTCGTGCTGTTCGATTTTGACGGCACGGTGGCAGATACGGGCCGGGCGGTGATGACCTCGACGCGCAAGACGCTGGCTGCGCGCGGGCTTTCTGAGGCGCAGATGGGTGACCTGCGCCGCATGATCGGGCCACCCCTGTGGAAGAGCTTTCACGACTTTTACGGCTTTTCCCGCGAGGAGTCGCTGGTTGTGGCCGATGAGTACCGCGCCTTTTTTGATGAACTGGGACCGGAAGAGTACCCCGTGTTCGATGGGATTCCCGAGCTGCTGGATGGGTTGACCGCCCAGGGCAAGCGTATGGCTGTGGCAACGTCGCGCATGGAGGCAAAGTGCATCGACATGGTGCGTGAGCTCGGGCTTTCTCAGTTTGAGGCGGTGATTGGCATGAATCCGCCGCAGGGGCGCGAGACCAAGGCCGATTCGGTCCGCGATGCCCTGGCGGCTCTGGGTGCGGCGGCCGACGATGCCGTGATGATCGGCGATCGCTTTAACGATGTGGAGGGCGCGCACGCGATGGGTGTGCCGTGTATCGGCATCTATTCGGGCGCGGCGGCGCTGGGGGAGCACGAGGCCGCGGGTGCCGATGCGGTGGTGCACTCGGTGGCCGAGCTTGCTAAACTTTTCGCTATATAAGTATGTGATGTGAGGGGCGGGCACGCTCGCCCCTCATTGGTAAGGAGGTCGTCCATGAATCAGGTGGAGCAGAGCGTCGCTGAGTATGTCGACGAGGTCTGGGAAGATGTCGTCGCCGATATCGAGCAGCTGGTGAGTTATCCGTCCGTAGCCGTTGCTGCCGACGCAGAGCCCGGTGCGCCGTTTGGCCGCCCGGTCCGTGATGCGCTCGATTGCGCGCTCGGCATTGCGCAGAAGCTCGGCTACCAGACGAGCGACGACGAGGGCTATGTGGGCATTGCCGATATCCCTGGCCGCGGCGACAAGCAGCTCGCGACCATCTGCCACGTGGACGTGGTTCCCGCCGGTCCCGGTTGGAACACCGACCCGTTTGCGATGGAGCGCCGCGAGGGCTGGCTGCTCGGTCGCGGCGTAATCGACGACAAGGGCCCGGCGGTGCTGTCGCTCTACGCCGGCGCCTATCTGCTCAAGCACGGCATTACCCCGCGCTATACCTTCCGCGCGCTGCTGGGATGCGATGAGGAAGTGGGCATGTCCGACGTTCACCATTATCTGGAGAACCACGCGAACCCCGACTTTCTGTTTACGCCCGATGCCGAGTTCCCGGTTTGTAATGCCGAGAAGGGCCAGTTTGGGGCGACGTTTGTGAGTCCCAAGATCGACGGCGGGCGCATTGTGTCCTGGAGCGGCGCCGAAGCGAGCAACGCCATTCCGTCGCAGTCTATCTGCGAGCTTGCGATTGCCGCCGATGAGCTGCCGGCGCCTGTTGAGAACGCCGACCGCCTGGAGATCACGGCGCTCGGCAACGGGCATGCGCAGATTTTCGCCCACGGCATTGGCGGTCATGCCTCGATGCCCGAGGGAACAATCAATGCCGTCGGCCTCATCGTGGCGTATCTGCGCGAGGCCGAGGATGCGTTTGGTGCGCGCGACGAGCGCCTGCTGACGCCTGCCGAGCACGAGTTTGTCAAGTTTCTGGCCTTTGTGCATGCGGACGCCTATGGCCGCGGCCTGGGAATCGATGCGACGAGCCCGGCGTTTGGCCCGCTCACCTGCAACCCCGGCGTCATCCGTGTGGTGGATGGCCATATCGAGCAGGTCATCGACGTGCGCTTCCCCGATAGCACGCGCGCCGATACCATCAGCGAGCAGCTCGAGCCGCTCGTGGGGCGCTTTGACGTGACCTGTCGCGTGGGTCATGCAAAGGTGCCGTTCTCGGTCTCTGCCGACGATCCGGCCGTGAAAGCGCTGATTGATACCTATAACGAGTTTACGGGTAAGCATGCCGAGCCCTTTGCCATGGGCGGCGGCACGTACGCGCGCAACTTTGCCCGCGCCGTGTCATTTGGCCCCGAGGAGACCGGCCTGGAGTTGCCCGCATGGGGCGGCCAGATGCATGGCCCCAACGAGTGCGCCAACGAGGAACAGCTCAAGCAAGCGCTCAAGATCTATATTGTTGCGATCTTAAGGCTCAACGAGCTCGAGCTTTAAGGTTGCGGCGTTTTGCCAATCTAAGTTGCGGTGGAATAGTTCCTAGAATCGGCTGCCTGACAGCCAAACAGGAACTATTTCACCGCAACTTTTTTATCGGTGTAAAAGGCGCGCCACGCTAAATGCCGGGATTGTTATTCGTTTGTAAAGGCTGGACAGCGCTTGCGGTAAGGGTCTATCAGATGCCCGTAAAAAACCGCAGTTGGCGCGGGCACTGCCCGATCGAGGCCGTATCTTTCCAAACAGCAAAGCGGGCAGGGTGCCCGCGAATCGCATGTATGAAAGGAAGATCATGCTCGATCAGGCTTATTCTCGTCGTCAGTTCCTCGGCCTCGCTGGTGGTCTTGCCAGCATCGTCGGTCTCGGTCT
>CABUWD010000120.1 GCA_902495155.1 uncultured Collinsella sp. | reverse complement strand
ACTCGAAAGGATGGATATGGAGAAAACTGCAGAGCAGCTGCGCCGCGAGCACATTGCTCTAGAGGGCGACACCCATGGCAAGAATAAATGGGCGATTCTGTTTACCGTGCTCATCATGACGTTTATGGTGTGTCTGGATTCGACCGTCGTGACCGTGGCGCTGCCCGTGATGCAAAAGGAGCTGGGCGTGGGCCTCGATCGCATTCAACTGGTGAGCTCGGTGTACCTGCTTGCGACATGCGTGGCTATGTTGCCGTTTGGCCGTCTGGGCGACGTGCGCGGCAAGGTGAATGTGTTCCAGCTGGGCGTCATCGTCTTTTCGGTCGGTTCGCTGCTGTGCGGCCTTTCGGCCTCGCTCGAGGTTCTTATCCTGGCACGCATTGTTCAGGGCGTCGGTTGCGCGGCGGCCATGGCTAACAACATGGGTATCATCACCGAGTCGTTTCCGGCGCGCGAACGAGGCCGTGCCATGGGTATTCTCGCGACTTTTGTGGCCCTCGGCATGATGTGTGGCCCCGTGCTCGGCGGCATGCTGGTGGCAAGCTTTCCCTGGGAGAGTATCTTCCTCATCAACCTGCCTATTGGCGTAATCTCGTTTATCGTGGGGCTCTACACGCTGCCGCATGTTAAGCCGGAGGCCGGCGACCGTCCCATGTCCCTTGCCGATGCCGCTCGTTGCTGCTTTGCAAATTCGGCCTTCACCATCAACCTTGCTTGCATGCTCATCGTGTTCGTTGGTATTGGTGCATCCGAGTTTATCCTGCCGTTCTATTTTCAGGACGCCCACGGCTTTGGTTCTGACATTTCCGGACTGCTCTTTTTGGCGCTGCCGATGGTGAATGCCTTTATCGGCCCGCTTTCGGGTACGGTTTCGGACCGTGTTGGCTGCGAGGGCCCCACGGCGGTCGGCCTGGGCGTGTACGTATGCGGTCTATTTGCGGTAAGCACGCTCGACGAGCACTCTTCCATCCCTGTGATCGTGTGCTGCGTCGCGTTTATGTCGTGCGGTACGTCGATTTTCCAGAGCCCCAACAACTCGTTGTATATGGGCTCGGCTCCGCGCGAAGCGCTCGGCTTTGCGGGCAGCCTGGGTAGCCTGGCGCGCTATGCTGGCATGGCACTCGGCATTACGGTGGCGTCGAATATCCTGTATGGGCAGATGAGCGTGGCGATGGGCGAGGCCGTGACCAGTTTTGTTGCAGGCCGTCCGGATGTGTTCCTGTTTGGCTTTCGCTCGGTGTTCTACATGCTTATGGCTGTGGCCGCTGTGGGTTTTGCACTCGCCATGGTACGTTTGGTGAGGATGCGTGCCCGCCATTAGCATGTTGGGAGGCTGTCTGCCACGATTCGCGCCGTCCCAAAAAGACTGGTTTGTGGTGCGATGCGGCTTGTGGGGCGGGCGGGGGTCGGTCCGTGGTAGACTATCGAACAACGTTTATTAATCGCGCGGTATCGTTGCCGCGAGAAGGGGTTGCGCCATGCAGGAGCTTGAGGATCGTATTCGCCATGACGGCATCGTAAAGGCCGGTAACGTCCTTAAGGTTGATGCCTTCCTCAACCACCAGTGCGACGTTGAGCTGTTCGACCACATGGGTGCCGAGTGGGCCCGTCTGTTCGAGGGTGTCGAGATCAACAAGATCCTGACGATCGAGGCTTCGGGCATTGGTATGGCCTGCATCGCGGCTCAGCATTTTGGCGGCGTGCCGGTGGTCTTTGCCAAGAAGGCCCAGTCCATCAACCTCGACGGCGAGCAGTATGCCACGACCATCTATTCCTTTACCAAGCAGAAGGAGTACCCGGTTATCGTGGGTAAGCGTTTCCTGTCCGAGGGCGATAAGGTCCTGATTATCGACGACTTCCTGGCCAACGGCTGCGCACTTGAGGGCCTTATTAAGATCTGCGAGGCTGCGGGCGCCGAAGTTGCCGGCATTGGCATCGCCGTTGAGAAGGGCTTCCAGGGCGGCGGCGATAAGCTCCGCAAACGCGGCTTTCGCGTTGAGAGCCTGGCTCGTATCGCCGATATGGACTGCGAGAACGGCGAGATCACCTTCGCCTAAGCGCGCAACACAAGCGATTGGTATGCGATGTGACAAAGGGATTGTCCCTTTGTCACATTTTTTGTATGAGGGGAGGTGCTGATATGGACGAGAACAAGATGGGCTGGCGCGAGTATGCGCGCTTTGCCGAGATGTCGGTTGAGGAGCTGGCGCGCGATTGCGAGGTACAGGTGTTTCGCGCGACGGGTCCGGGTGGGCAGGGCGTGAACACGACGGACTCTGCGGTGCGCATGAAACATGGGCCCACGGGGATTGTCGTGACGGCGCGCGAGAGCCGTAGTCAGTTTCAGAATCGTGCGAGCTGTTTGCGTAAGCTGAGGGCAGAGCTTGAGCGTCGTGGCCGTCCGCCGCGCCGTCGCGTCAAGACCAAAGTGCCACAGCGATCGCGCCAGCGCAGGCTCAACGACAAGCACTTCACCGCCATTAAAAAGGCCAACCGTCGCAAACCGGGCAGCGACGAATGATCTTCTCATAAGTTGCGGTGAAATAGGGACTGTTTTACGGCTTTAGCTGCATAAACAGTCCCTATTTCACCGCAACTTAGGTGGGGCTAGCGGGTGGGGTGCCAGACGTGGAGGGCGCCGGCGAGGATGTCGACCTCGATGCGCGAGGCGACAACGGGCTCGCCGTCGGCCTGGATGGGGTAGTCGGGCTCCTCAAAGGTGAGCTCGACATGGCGGCAGCGGCGCATGCGAACCGGCGGCAACTTGGTATGGTGGCCGTCCTTGGCCGAAAGAAACATAGGCAGGGCAACCGCACGCGGAACGGGGCCGCAGGCGTAGCAGACGTCGAGTACGCCGTCGCAGGGGTCGGCATCGGGGCAGATGCGATAGCCCGAGCCGTACGTGGGCCCCAGCTGGATGGCCATGATAATCGCCCGCTCGCGCTCGGCAGGCGCGCCATCTAAGCTCACCGTCATGGGATAGTTGCGGTAGCGCAGGCCAAACTGCTCAAGTCCCGATAGGGTGTAGAGCGGAGCGCCGGCGAGCCCCGTCTTTTTTCGCAGCTCGGTGGTGCCCAGGCCGATGGCGGCATCGATGCCGACCGAAAGCGTCTGGTCGTAGTACTCGACGGTCGCCTCGCCTCTGCCGCTTGCGGGGTTCCATGAGCGAATGCGTCCGATATCCTGACGCTGCAGCTCGCAGGTGAGCAGCGCGCCAAAATCTTTGCCGGAGAAATCGTCGATACCGAGCGTTTGGGCAAAATCGTTGCCGGAGCCTACGGGTAGGACGGCAAGGGCGGGACGGACCGCCGCATCCTGCGTCATAAGCCCGTTGACGACCTCGTGGATCACGCCGTCGCCGCCGAGTGCGATAACCGTGCGGTAGCCCTGGGCCCGTGCGGCAAGTTCCTTGGCATGTCCCATGCGCTCGGTCAGCACCAGGTCAAACTGGGATGCGCGCGCGGTCATGTCCAAAAAGCGCTGCAGGCGCTCGGCAACTTCGCGCGCCGCACCCGATTGGGCGGCTGGGTTGGCGATGATGAGCGTGCGACCAAAATCAGTTGCGTGCATGGGGCGACTCCCGGCGTGTGACGTAACGGTGCGGTCGCGCTCAGGTCGAATTGCCCCCGATTGTGGCTGCACGGCAAATACTAACGTCTACTCTATCAGGTCGTTGTGGCGCTCGATAGCCTCCGCTACCGTACCGCCCTCATCCACAATAAGCGAACGGCGCTTGGGTGAGATGATGCGCTGGGCGGGGTACACGCCGCGGTGTCCGCCGGTTAGGTAACTGATAAAGGCCACGATGACAAAGAACCCGGCGGCCGTGCCGTGGAATAGGTCGATGGCCATCATGCAGGTGGTGATGGGCACGTTGAGGCCGGCGCAGAACACGCCGAGCATGCCCAGCGCCGCCAGAAAGCTGGGGTCGATTCCGACGAGGCAACCAATCCAACCGCCGAGCGCCGCACCGATGCCAAACAGGGGTGTGACCTCGCCTCCTTGGAAGCCGGCGCCCAGGGTGAGCGCCGTCACCACGAGCTTGATGACTGCGTCGGCAAGGGTCGTGTTACCGGCGAACCCGGCGCCCGAGAGCCAGGTGGCAAGGCCGGCATACTTCCAGGCGTCGAGCATCGCGTAGGCCGCGAGCACCACGAGCGCGCCCACGAGTGCGCGAGCAATGTAGTTGGTGATAAAGCGACCGTACAGGCTCTTGACGGTTCGAACCGACCAGGCAAAGAGGCGTGCCGTCAGACCGAAGATGATGGCGCTGATAACAACGATGACGACCGTTGTGGGCGTCATAGCGGGAACGCTGGCGATGACATTCGCTTCGTACTCGGTACCCAGGGCAAGTGATGTAAAGTAGCCGGTAAACGAGGCGACCAGGCAGTAGATGCCCGCGGTGTAGTCGATCTTGCCGATAAAGCACATCTCCATGCCAAAGAAAGCTCCGGCAAGGGGCGAACCGAATACGGCGCCAAAGGCCGACGAGATGCCGGCGAGCATGAGGTCGTGGTGGTCATGCTTTTTGAGGTGGGCGAGGCTCGAGATGTTGCTGGCGATGGTGCCACCAATCTGCACCGCGGCGCCCTCGCGGCCGGCCGATCCGCCCGTTAGGTGCGTGAGCGTGGAGCAGACAAAAGTGAGGACGGCCATGCGCATATGGATGAGGCGTGTGCCCAGGGCGGAATCGATGACCAGGTTGTTGCCGCGTTTGGCGGCAAGACCGTGGTTTTTGTACACCCATGCGGTGGCAACGCCCACAACGGGGAGCATGGCGTAGATCCACGCGTGGTGCTCGCGATAATCGGTCGCGATATTCAGCGAGGCCAAAAACGCCCAAGCGGCAACGCCCATGGCGAGAGAGACGATGACGACGAGTACGAGCAACTTGGCGCTCGCGAGTAGGTTGCGGACGTTGCGGCGCGTGTCGGCAGCCAAGAGATGTTCGGAGCGGGTGAGCTGTTGCCTGCCTGCCATGATGACGTCGTTCAGGGAGAAAAAGCCGCCGTCGTCGAGCGACTGGGAATGATCCTGCGCTTCGTTTGCGCTTTCGGGTTTGTCGTTATGAGCCATACGTTCCTCTTTTAGGTTGCAACGCAAGCATTATAAAACGCGGTAAACGCGACGAGCCGGTGGGTTGGTTTCCATTCTGTTTCGCGGCCTGCAACCGACAGGTGTATTTGCGGGTTCAGGTCGAGTCGCGGCCATGCGTCGGGGGATTATACTGAGACAAGCATAAAGAATCGGCGTCCCTGTTGTGCGCCGTGGCATTAAGAGGTGCATATGGCAGAGAAACTCATTCCGTTGGAGGACGCGCAGTCGATTGTCCTGTCGCACGTTGCTCCGACCGATCTCGTCGAGATTCCCGTGTGGCAGGCCGCCGGGTTTCCCTTGGCCGAGGATGCTGTGGCCGATATCGACATTTCACCGTTTGCCAACAGCGCCATGGACGGGTATGCCGTGCGCGCAGCCGATCTTGCTGCGGCCACCGGTGACACTCCGGTGACGCTTTCCGTCGTAGGGCACGAGGCGGCGGGCCATGTCTTTGAGGGCGTGGTCGGCACGGGCGAGACCGTCCGCATCATGACGGGCGCGCCGGTGCCCGAGGGTGCTGACGCCGTAGTGAAATACGAGATCGTCGACGTGCTTGACGGCGATGGCAACGAGGGCTCGCACGTTCGCTTCTCGGCGCCGGCCAAGGTAGGGGAGAACGTTCGCTCTGCCGCCGAGGAGGCCCATGCCGGCGATGCTGTGATGCGCGCCGGCGAGGTCGTGGCTCCGGCGGGCGCGGGTCTGCTGGCAAGCGCCGGATACGCGAGCGTGAAGGTGCACGCTGCCCCGCGTGTGGGCATCATCTCGCTGGGCACGGAACTGGTCGGACCGAGTAACGTGCCGGCGCGCGGGCAGATTCGCGACTCCAACTCCTCGGCGTTGATGGCCGAGGCGCTCGATGCAGGAGCCGAGCCCGTGTTCTACGGCATTGCGCCCGACGATGAGCAGGCGATTGCCGAACTGGTGCATCGCGCCGTGCAGGAGTGCGATTTTGTCATTACGAGCGGTGGCGCCTCGGCGGGCGATTACGACTACGTGACGGCGCGCGTCCGGCGCGAGGGCGAGGTGCTGTTTGACCGCATTTCGATGCGTCCGGGCAAGGCCATCACGT
>CABUWD010000119.1 GCA_902495155.1 uncultured Collinsella sp. | reverse complement strand
CGCCTCTCACACATATCGTTCCACGCGCAGTTTCGCAGCGAGCGAAGCGAAGCGAGAATGTTTGAGCATGGAATGATATGTGTGAGAGGCGGGCGGGAGGGATACGAGCACCCCTAAGCTACGCCGCTAGAACCGAAACCGCCGGCTCCTCGGTCGGTTTTATCTAGTTCTTCTACTTCTACGAGGTTGACCGTGGGGACTTCTTGGATGACGAGTTGGGCGATGCGGTCGCCTTTGTTGATTTGGATGTTGTTCGTGGGGTCTAGGTTGATGAGGATGACTTTGAGCTCTCCTCGGTAGTGGGCGTCGATGAGGCCAGGAGTGTTGACTATGGACAGGCCTTGCTTAATGGCCAGGCCGCTGCGGGGCTGGACGAAGCCGGCGTAGCCGTCGGGCAGGGCGACAGCTAGGCCCGTGGAGACCAGGCGACGCTCAAAAGGCTTGAGGGTGCAATCCTCGTTGGCTCGGAGGTCAAGACCGGCATCCGTGGGATGGGCGTATTTGGGTAGCTCGACGGTTGGGTCGAGACGTTTAATGTTAACGGTAATGTTGGACATGAAATCACCTTAGCTTGTCGAGCTCTTGCAGAAACTCATCGACGTCTTTGAAATCGCGATAGACCGAGGCAAAGCGGATGTAGGCCACTTTATCGATCTTGGCCAACCGCTTAAGAACCATATCGCCCAGCTCATGGGACGTAACAGCCGTGAGCGTACGGGAACGAAGCTCAACCTCAATATCGTCAATGATCTCGTTGAGCTTTTTAGTGTCGATATCTCGCTTGATCGTGGCGCGCATCAAACCGACCAGCAGCTTATTGCGATCGAACCGTTGCTTGGATCCGTCTGACTTAATGACCTCGATAGGGTCTTCACAACGCTCAAATGTCGTAAAGCGATAATTGCATGAGCAGCATTCGCGACGGCGCTTGATGGTGTTATTTGATTCCTGCATGCGGGAATCAACGACGCGGGTATGTGCCTTGCCGCATTTGGGACAGCGCATGGTACCTCCTCTAAAACGATTACAAGGGTACCATGCGACGGTACTTAAATCTTATGAACGTGCGGGAACTTTAAGATGCGCACCGGCATCGAGCGAGCCATGCTCCAGGTGATTGACGTTGCGGATCATATCAGAGGTCTCCTGCGTGGAAAGACCCTCAATCGGATGCTCCTGGGCTAGCGACCACAAGGAATCGCCAGACTGAACACAGACGGTCTCGTAGGTAACGTTGGATACCGACTCGGCATATGCGGCGTGACGAGCGCTGAAGATCGAGGTGGCAAGTACAAAGAAGAGCGTGAGCGCAACGGCTAGGGCGACAATCGTCGAAGCCTTTAGGGCAACGGGGGCCGAAGTCGTGGCGACGCACTGGCTGCGGACGGGCCTGCCAGGCAGTGTTTGGAAACCAGATCGGCCGCCTTTAACAACCGTGAAAGCCGGCGCCGCAGGCGTCTCGAGCTTAAGGGCGAGGTTTCCCTGGACCATATCCGTTGCGTTCATCATGTTCTCCTCTCGCGTGTTTTGCTGAGAACAGTTTTATCAAGCCGCGCGGACAAAAATGTCTAGCGCGAGAACGAATGTTCGGTTATTATTATCTTCGAACAGTTGTTCCTGTCAAGCAATAATCGAACATTTGTTTGACATTGGCAGAGAGGATCCCCTGATGGCTCGCAAAATTACCAAGCGTCAGCAGCAGATTTACGACTTCATCAAGGAATATCAGCAGGAGAAGGGCTATCCGCCCAGTGTGCGCGAGATGGCATCGGCCGTAGGCCTCTCCTCCCCCAGCACGGTGCATGCTCATCTCTCTGCCCTGGAGGCTCGAGGGCTGCTCAAGCGCGATGCCACCAAGCCTCGCGCCCTAGAGCTTTTTGATGAGGACGGATCCTCCGTCTCGATTTCCAAATCCGATGAACCCACAGCGCCCCGCGGAACGGTCTCACTGCCGCTCGTCGGTCGCGTCGCGGCTGGGATTCCCATTCTGGCCGAGCAAAATATCGAGGACACCTTTACCATCCCGACCGAAATCGCCACAGACCAGGGCTCCTTTATCCTTGAAGTGCACGGCAACTCAATGATCAATGTCGGCATCTACAACGGTGACTACATTATCGTTCGCGAGCAAAAGAGCGCCATGAACGGCGAAATCGTCGTGGCCATGAGCGATGGCTCGGCGACCGTCAAGACGTTCTACAAGGAGCAGGGGCGCGTGCGCCTGCAGCCTGAGAACGACACCATGGAGCCCATCTATGCGACGAACCCCGTTATTTTGGGTAAGGTTGTCGGATTAATGCGCCGGTTCTCGTAATGCAAAAACGCATCACCATATTTGATACCATCCGCGGGTTTACGATGCTATCGATGGCAGGTTTTCACGCCTGCTACGATTTGGCCTACCTATATGGATGGGATATGCCATGGTTTACCGAAACGGTTTTCCAGGATATCTGGCGCGCTAGTATCAGCTGGGTATTTTTGTTTATCGCCGGTTGGATGTGCACGCTCTCGCGCAATAACGTTAAGCGCGCCCTCAAATACGCGGCCGCAGCTTTGGTCGTATGGATTGCAACTACACTAGTATCAGTCGACGATTCGGTAAACTTTGGCATCATTTATTGCATGGCGGCGTGCACCGCGGTGGTTGCACTCACCCGTCCGTTACTCCAAAAATTACCGGGCACGTGGGGCATCGCAGTATGCCTTGTTCTTTTTACCCTAACCTGGGGCATTCCAAAGGCGGTCTACCCACTCCCCTACCTGGCATGGCTTGGATTCCCGGGCCCGGATTTTGTTTCGGGAGACTACTATCCGCTCATTCCATTTGTCTTTATGTACCTTACCGGCTTCTTTACTGCCCAGGCAGCACAAGCATCAAGCCACGAAGCGCCGGCATGGGCATACGCCAATCCCATCCCGGCGCTCGCAGTCCTCGGTCGGCATGCCTTACCGTTCTACCTACTCCATCAGCCTGTCATTCTAGGCGTGCTAGAGCTCGTTTACTCCGTACGATAGCGCTCAAGACGCGGCGCGATTCGGGCCGGCATCTTTGCCACAATGCGAACGCCGTCCTCTAGATATTCCTCATGCAGAAGGGTTCCCTGCTCATGCACCAGCGTAATGAGGGCGCCCTCGCGATACGGGATATCAGCGGAGAGCAACACATCGGTGGCAGCCGCCTCACGAGCAATTCGGTCGACGAGATCGTCGAGCCCCTCGCCTGTCTGGGCCGAGAACAACACGGCCTCGGGATAGCGACGACGGAAACTCAATCGATCGACGCTATCGAGTAGGTCGATTTTATTGAACACCGTAAGCGTCAAACGCTCGCCGGCACCGATCTCGTCAAGAACGCGATCGACTGCCTCGAGCTGGCGCTCATAGTCCTCGTCGGAGGCATCCACAACTTTAAGTATCAGGTCGGCACCAAGGACCTCAGACAGCGTGGACTTAAAGGCATCAACGAGACCATGCGGTAGCTTTTGAATAAAGCCAACGGTATCGGTAATGGTCATACCACGACCACCGGGTAAGCGATACGAGCGCGTCGTCGGATCGAGCGTGGCAAACAATTTGTCCTGTGAAAACACCGTAGACCCAGTCAGGCGATTGAGCAACGTCGACTTACCGGCATTGGTATAACCGGCTAAGGCAACACGAAACGCCGGCGACTCGATACGACTCTTTGACTGGACATCGCGGCGCTGTTCAACCTGCTTAAGCTCGCGACGAAGCGCGGCAATCTTGTTGCGAATCAAACGTCGGTCAACCTCGAGCTGGCTTTCGCCCTGGCCAAAGCGCGAACCAATGCCACCGCGTGTCTGCTCTTTAGCAAGATGGCTCCACATACCGCGCAAGCGAGGCAACAGATACTGCAATTGGGCTAGCTGCACCTGCAGGCGGCCCTCACGGGTCTGAGCGTGCAGGCCAAAGATATCGAGAATCAACGCCGTGCGGTCGATAATCTTAACCGGTTCGCCCACGGCTTTCTCAAGATAAGACTGCTGCGAGGGCGTTAAATCGTCGTCGAAGATAACAACATCGACATCCATACGATGCACGAGCCCGCAAAGCTCCTCAACCTTACCGGAGCCGATAAACGATTTTGGATATGGCTTAACCAGACGCTGCGACAAACGCGCCACGCACTGGGCGCCAGCCGTATGGGCCAGGCGCTCAAGCTCGTCAAGCGAACGATCGAGAGGCCAGGCGTTATCGCGCCACTCAACTCCGACAAGAACGGCACGTTCGGGCTCAGGCGCCGTGGGAACGAGGGGAAACCGAGCCATTAGGCCGCCTCGATACGGTGAAGGATGTCATCAACGACCTCATCGATCGTAAACTCGTCCATATCGAACCACACGATGCGGTCATCGCGTTTAAACCACGAAAGCTGACGCTTGGCATAGCGACGCGAACGAATCTTGATGAGTTCGCGAGCCTCATCCATAGAAATCACGCCGTTAAAGGCATCGATAATCTCTTTATAGCCAATCGCCTGCATCGAAGTCAGGGCATCTCCCAGCCCCTTGTCCATAAGACCACGAACCTCATCAACAAGACCCTGCTCAAACATCAGATCGACGCGAAGGTTAATGCGCTCGTAAAGCGCCTCGCGATTACGCATCAATCCAAACCACAGAGCGTGATAATGCTCGCGCGGAACACTAAACTGCAACTTTTGCTGCGCGTAGGACACGCCATCATCGTGCATTTCCAGCGCGCGAATCACGCGACGAACATCATGGGGGTGGATGACCGCGGCGGACTCGGGGTCACGCTCGGCAAGCAGCGCGTGCAGCGCTTCCTCGCCAATGCGCTCGACAAGCTCCTGATACCCCGCGCGGCGATCGTCCTCAAGTTCGCCCGAGGGAAAATCCATCTCATCCAGGGCCGCCTTGAGATACAAGCCCGTACCCCCGCAAAACACCGGTAGGCGGCCCTCGCCCAGCAAGCGCTCAACATGTACACGAGCGTCTGCCTGATACAACGCTGCAGAATATGCAACGCCCGGTTCAACAATATCGACCAGGCGTAGAGGCGCCGCGCATTCCTCTGGTGCCATCTTGGCAGTGCCGATATCCATGCCTCGATAGATTTGCATCGCGTCACACGACAGCACTTCGGACGAAAGACGAGCCGCTAAACGATCTGCGACATCACTTTTACCAACCGCGGTCGGACCGACAATCGCAACGGCAGAAAGGCTTGCCCCGTGAGAAATCATTAGCGCGGCTCGCCCACAACGGATCCGGACAGATACCACGTCTTGGCAACATCGATGTCAACATCGACAATCTTGCCAATCAACTGATCGATGCTGTAGCCCTCGGGAATCGGTGCATGAACGGTCTGATTCTTAGGACTCTTGCCCAGCAGCACCGCGTCATTCTTTTTGCTCGTACCCTCAATAAGCGCCGGCACGACGGTGTGAAGCTCACCCTGGTTATACTCGTGCGCAGTGGTCTCGATAACCTTCACCAGACGGTTGAAGCGCTCAAGAATCACCTCATGCGGCGTGGGATCGTCAATCTCGGCGGCCGGAGTACCGGCGCGCTTGGAGTAGATAAACGTATAGGCCTGAGCATAACGGACCGTCTCGGCGAGCGAGAGCGTCTGCTCAAAGTCTTCCTCGGTCTCGCCGGGGAAACCCACGATGATATCGGTCGAAAGCGCGATATCGGGCATGCGATTGCGGATGCGATCGACCAGGCCCAGATAATCCTCGCGCGTATAGCGACGATTCATCTCTTTAAGGATGCGAGTTGAGCCCGACTGAACTGCCAAGTGCAGCTGCGGCATGACGGCAGGCGTCTCAGCCATAGCGTCGATAGTCTCGGGCAGCAGGTCTTTGGGGTGCGAGGAAGTAAAGAAGATACGCTCTACACCCGTATCGCCCACGGCACGCAGCAAATCGGCAAAACGAGGCTTGCCAAACAGATCGCGACCATATGAGTTAACGTTTTGGCCCAGCAGTGTGATCTCGCGCACGCCCTGGCGCACCAGACCGGTAACCTCGTCGACAATCTCCTCGAAGGGGCGACTTTTTTCGCGACCGCGCACGTACGGCACGATGCAATAGGTGCAGAAATTATTGCAGCCCGTCATGATGGGCACCCAGTCGTGATACTGGGTCTCGCGATGCCACGGCATGCTCATGGCATCCGTATCCTCATGCTCATTGGTGCGGATATGACGCTTACCATCAAGGAACGCCTCGGCAATGAGCTCGGCCACATGT
>CABUWD010000118.1 GCA_902495155.1 uncultured Collinsella sp. | reverse complement strand
GTGCTACCGTGCATTGCGTGTGCCTACCCTAGTGTCCAATCCGCCACTGCGCGCCTGGGCTACAATAAAAATCGCTTATAGGCGACTGACAGGAGGGTCAATGAGCAAAGCTGATCAACAGTTTGTATCCATGTGCCGCGACATTCTGGACCATGGCACCACCACCGAGGGCCAAAAGGTCCGTCCGGTGTGGGAGGACGGCACCCCTGCCTATACCATTAAAAACTTTGGCGTTACGGCGCGCTACGACCTGCGCGAGGAGTTCCCTGCGCTCACCCTGCGCCGCACGGCGCTTAAGTCTGCGATGGACGAGATTTTGTGGATCTATCAAAAGAAGTCCAATAACGTCCATGACCTCAACAGCCATATTTGGGATGAGTGGGCCGACGAGACCGGCTCCATCGGCAAGGCCTACGGGTACCAGATTGGCCAGAAGAGCCATTATGCCGAGGGCGATTTCGACCAGATGGACCGAGTGCTGTACGATCTTAAGCACACACCGTACAGTCGCCGCATCATGACCAACACGTATGTGTTTAGCGACCTGTCCGAGATGCACCTGTATCCGTGCGCGTACAGCGTGACCTATAACGTCACGCAGCGCCCGCAGGACGACAAGCCGACGCTCAACATGATTCTCAACCAGCGCAGCCAGGACATTTTGGCCGCGAACAACTGGAATGTGTGTCAGTACGCCATCTTGCTGATGATGGTTGCGCAGTCGATCGATATGATTCCCGGCGAGCTGCTGCATGTGATCGCCGACGCCCATATCTACGACCGTCATGTCGATATTGTCCGCGAACTTATCGAGCGTCCGCAGTTTGCGGCGCCTAAGGTAACGCTTAACCCCGACGTGCACGATTTCTATGCGTTTACGACCGACGACCTGATTGTGGAGGGCTATGAGCACGGCCCGCAGGTCAAGAACATTCCCATTGCGGTGTAGGTGGTGCTCATGACGTGTAAGCTATCTGCTATCGTCGCCGTGTGTGAGGATTGGGGCATTGGGTGCGAGGGCGACATGGTGGTGTCCAATCGCGCCGACATGCGCCATTTTGTGGCGTGCACCAAAGGTTGCCCGGTTATTATGGGGCGCAAGACCCTGTTGAGTTTTCCCGGTGGGCGTCCGCTCAAGAATCGTCGCAATATCGTGCTCACGCGTGACGAGGATTTTGCGCCCCAGGGCGTCGACGTGGTCCATAGCATCGACGAGGCGCTCGCCGCGGTTGCCGATGAGCCCGTTGCCTGGGTGATTGGTGGCGGCGATGTCTATCGGCAGTTTTTGCCGTATTGCGTCGAGACCGAGGTCACGCACAACCATTGCACTCATGCCGTGGACACGTACTTTCCCGATTTGGACGCCGATCCCGCATGGGAGATTGCGTGGCGTGGCGGTGTTGCCACGATTGCCTCGGGCGAGGGCGACGAGGGTGTCGATTATGAGTTCGTGACGTATCGTCGCGTTGAGGCGTAAATCGCCTGGCGTGAACGGTATTATCGGATTGATTGAATGTATGGGGCGGCGCTTAGCGTCGCCTCGTTTGGTATAGATGTGCTGTAAAGAAGGGTGCGGGCAGGCTGCTATGACTGATGCCGTTGAGGTTCTGCGAATTGATTCGCTCGAGGACGAGCGGCTCGATGCCTACGTGCGACTGACCGAGCGTGAGCTGCGCTGCGTGCTAGAGCCGCAAAAGGGCATCTTTATCGCCGAGAGTGCCAAGGTTATTGAGCGCGCGGTGCGTGCCGGATACGAGCCGGTGAGCTTTCTTTTGGGCGAACGCTGGCTCGACCAGATGATGCCGCTGTTTGAGCGCCTAGTCGTGCGCGAGGGCGCGGGTCCTGTTCCTGTGTTCGTCGCCTCCATGGAGCTCATGGAGCAGTTGACGGGCTTTAACGTGACGCGCGGTGCGCTTGCGGCGTTTCGTCGCCCGCGTCAGATTCCGGTTGATGAGTTCTTGGGTGGCGTCGTCGAGGCGGCGGG
This sequence comes from uncultured Collinsella sp., assembly GCA_902495155.1. Lineage (GTDB taxonomy): Bacteria > Actinomycetota > Coriobacteriia > Coriobacteriales > Coriobacteriaceae > Collinsella. The sequence goes on along the minus strand of CABUWD010000118.1, from coordinate 4,266 downwards.
GGAGCGTCCGGTGCGCGTGTGCGTGCTCGAGGGTATTGTCGACCACACCAATGTTGGCGCGATTTTCCGCTCTGCTGCCGCATTGAACGTTGACGGTATTTTGGTCAGCCCGACGTGCTGCGACCCGCTGTACCGTCGCTCGGCCCGCGTGAGCATGGGCACCGTGTTTCAGGTGCCGTGGACGCGCATTGGCAGCGAGGCTCGTGTGTGGCCGCATGATGGTCTGAGCGCGTTGCACGATGCCGGTTTTTCGTGTGCCGCTATGGCGTTGACGGACGACTCTGTTTCGCTTGATGATCCTGTGCTGCAGAAGATTGATCGCTTGGCGATTTTTATGGGCACCGAGGGTGCCGGCTTGGGCGCCAAGACCATTGCCGGCTGTGACCACGCGGTGCGTATTCCGATGGCGCACGGGGTCGATTCGCTCAACGTGGCCGCGGCGAGCGCCGTCGCCTTTTGGCAGCTATGCCCGCACGTGAGCAATGAGTATCACTACCAGCCGGGTTTGTATCACTAGGCAGTTATTCCGCACCGTGCTCTAATTCGGGGTGTTTCGGTCGCCGCCAGTCGGTGCTAAGCTGGTTTTGGCTTTGGTTTTAAATTGCTGTTTTGCTGATTGACGTATGCGTGTGGGGAGGGCGTGTGGCTAAGAAATCTACGGCTATCGATGTAACGCAAGGAGTCATTTGGCAGCAATTGCTGTCGCTGTGCGTTCCCATCTTTTTTAGTTCGTTTTTTCAGCAGGCCTACACGCTTATCGGTACCTATATCGTCGGTCAGTTTGGCGGCAAGCTCGCGCTAGGTGGCATTCAAGCTACGATGGTGCTCACCGAGCTCTGCATTGGCTTTTGCGTTGGCGTCGGCGCCGGCTGCGCGGTCATTACCGGTCAGTATTTTGGTCAGCACGATGATGAGCGACTGAGCCGTTCGGTCCATACGGCCATGACGCTCGCGCTGGTGGGCGGTATCGTTTTCTCGATTCTTGGCATAGTGTTCGTTGAGCCCATGCTGGTACTTATGAACACTCCGCATGAACTTTTGGCCGAGGGCGTGGCCTATGCTCGTTGCTATTTTGCCGCCATGGTTGCGGCGCTGCTGCTCAATATGGGAACGGCACTGCTACGCGCCGTGGGCGACACGCGCGGGCCTGCTGTGATCATCGCTTCCGGCTGCCTTGTTAATGCGGTGCTGGATGTCATCTTTGTTGCCGTGCTTCATATGGAGGCGCTGGGCTGCGGCATCGCGGTGGCGCTGACCATTTGCTCCAACGCCACGATGATCGTGATTCGCATGATGCACGCACCGGGTGCGTGGCGGCTTTCGCTGTCCAAACTCGGCATTGATCCTGGCATTTGTAAGAGCATGATCTCGTGTGGTCTGCCGCTTGGCTTTCAGTCTGCTGCGTATTCGATTTCCAACGTTTTGATTCAGGTGTCGGTCAACTCGTTTGGTGCCGATGTCACCACGGCGTGGGGTCTTTCGGGCCGCTTAGATGGCATTATCTGGATGGTGACCGAGGCGCTCGGCGTATCGATCACTACGTTCTCGGCGCAGAACTTTGGCGCGCGCAACTACGAGCGCATGCGCAAGGGCTACCATACGTCGCTCGTGCTGTCGTTTATGCTCATTGGTGGCCTGTCTGCCGTGCTCCTGGTGTTCTCGGGCCCGCTGTCGCGTTTGTTTGTCGACGATGCTTCGATTTCGGCGTACACCACGACGATTCTTCATTTCATCGCGCCGTTCTACGCGATCTTCTCTATTATCGAAAACGCGTCGGGCTCCATTCGCGGTGCCGGCGTGAGTCTGCAGCCTATGATGCTCACCATCTTTGGCACCGTTGTCTTGAGGGTGATCTGGGTGTTTGCGATCATGCCCTTCGATCCGTCGCTCGAGCATCTACTGCTGGTCTACCCCGTAACCTGGCTCATCACGGCCACGATGTTTACCATCTACCACCACAGCGGCAACTGGCTCGGCCGCGCCACCGCCTAGCCATTCGGGACGTCCCCAATGGCTAGTATTCGATGCCTTGGCGGGCTAGGAGTCCTTCGTCGAAGTAGTGTTTGATGGGGCGCATTTCGGTGACAAGGTCGGCGAGGTTCGCGAGGGGCAGCAAGCCCCGGCCGGTGAGCACGAGCTCCGTGGTGGCGGGCTTTATCGCGATCAGCGCTTCGACATCCTCGCGCGTCACGAAGCCGCGGCGCATGGCCTCGCCGAGTTCATCCAAAATCAGAACGTCGACCTGTGATATCTGCTCGCATGCGAGCTCCATGATCTGCGCGGCGCAAGCCTCGGGTGTGTCGCGGGCGGCTTGTACGATGCGTAGCCCTAAACGAGGTGCTGCATCATGTTCGGCGCAGTGCAGCTTCTTGGCAAACTGAAGCATGAGCACGTTAAGTCAATAGCCCGTGGCACGCAGCGCGGGCCCCAGCGCAGCCGTCGTCTTGCCCTTGCCGTCGCCCGCATAGATTTGAACCTTGCCGACTTCCAGTGATGCCATCTCTGTCTTTTCGTGCCCGGCGTCGGTTTATCGCCGTCCGGGTTGGGTATTCTAGAAAGCATTATTAACCCCAGTAGATGGAGTTCAAGCAGATGGAGATGGATGACAACAAGCGTAGACGGAATATGATCCTCTACGTGCTCATCGCCTTCGTCGTCTACCTCGTGCTCTCGACCGTTCTGTTCCCCAACATCGGTCACACGCAGCAGATTACGAAGACCGATTACTCGACGTTTGTCAAAGCGCTCGATAAGAAGAGTGTCGACAAGGTCGAGTACAACACGGACGATTACTCGATTTATTACACCAAGAAGGGCGAGGACGAGAACATCGCCTATAAGACGACCGGTGTGCCGAACGATGCGGGCTTTACCGATCGCGTGCTTGAGTCTGGCGCTTCGCTGGAGTCGGTCGTTCCCGATAAAAACTCGGGTTTGATGACCTACTACCTGCTTACGCTCATCCTTCCCATGGCGATTTTCTTCCTGATCGGCTGGTGGCTCAACCGCCGCATGAAGAAGGCCATGGGTGATGACGGTCCTTCGATGAACTTTGGCGGCGGTGGCTTTGGCGGCGGTGGACTGGGCAAGTCCGGCGCGCGCGTGATCGCCTCCAAGGACGTGGGCGTGACCTTTAAGGATGTCGCCGGCCAGGAAGAGGCCAAGGAGTCCCTCAAGGAGGTCGTCGACTTTCTGGAGAAGCCCCAGCGCTACGAGGAGATTGGCGCCAAGCTGCCGCGCGGTGCTCTCCTTGTTGGCCCTCCGGGTACCGGTAAGACCCTGCTAGCCAAGGCTGTTGCCGGCGAGGCTGGTGTTCCGTTCTTTAGCATTTCGGGTTCTGAGTTCGTCGAGATGTTCGTCGGCCGTGGCGCCGCCAAGGTGCGCGACCTGTTTAAGCAGGCCAAGGAAAAGGCCCCGTGCATTGTGTTTATCGACGAGATCGATACCATCGGCAAAAAGCGTGACGGCGGCGGCTTTAGCGGCAACGACGAGCGCGAGCAGACGCTCAACCAGCTGCTGACCGAGATGGACGGCTTCGATAACCACAAGGGTATTGTCGTTCTCGCTGCTACCAACCGCCCTGACAGCCTTGACCCGGCCCTGTTGCGCCCCGGTCGTTTTGACCGCCGTATCCCCGTTGAGCTGCCCGACCTGACTGGCCGCAAGAACATTCTTGAGCTGCATGCCAAGAGCGTGAAGACGCAGCCGCCGATCGACCTGACCGCGATTGCCCGCGCCACGCCCGGTGCCTCGGGCGCCGACCTGGCCAATATCATCAACGAGGGCGCCCTGCGTGCCGTCCGTGAGGGCCGCAAGCGCGCTACGCAGGACGATTTTGAGGAGTCGGTGGAGGTCGTCATCGCCGGCCAGCAGCGTAAGTCCACGGTACTGTCCGACCACGAGAAGCAGGTTGTTTCTTACCACGAGATCGGCCATGCCATCGTTGCCGCCCGCCAGAAGGGCTCTGCACCGGTCACGAAGATCACCATCGTGCCGCGCACGAGCGGTGCTCTGGGCTACACCATGCAGGTCGAGGAGGATGAGCGCTTCCTGACCACGCGCCAGGAGGTCCTGGACAAGCTCGCCGTCTATTGCGGTGGCCGTGCAGCCGAGGAGCTCATCTTTGGTGAGATGACGACCGGCGCCGCCAACGATATCGAGCAGGCCACCAAGCTCGCCCGTAACATGGTGACGCGCTTTGGTATGTCCGACGAGTTTGGCATGATGGCGCTCGGTACCGTCCAGAATGCGTACCTCAACCAGGAT
>CABUWD010000117.1 GCA_902495155.1 uncultured Collinsella sp. | reverse complement strand
TGATATGGCGCATATGCACGCGCATCAGATGTGTGCGGCCCGTTAACAGGTGGAACTCAACGCGCCAAGAATGCAGGAACTGCCTGGTCAGGCCCTGATCGGCACGCGCATCGCACTTGCCGTAGAGCGGATCGCCCACGCAGGCGTGGTTGATATGGCGCATATGCACGCGAATCTGATGTGTGCGGCCCGTAAACAGGTGGCACTCAACGAGCGTATAGCCGTCGTCAAAACGCGTGGAATCAAAGCGCTCGAGGACCTTAAAGGTCGTAATGGCCTGACGGGCAAAGGGGTCATCCGAAACCGCCATCTTGACGCGGTCGCGCGTAGAACGGGCGATACCGGTATTGATGGTGCCCTCGTCCATGGCGATGTGCCCGTGGACAAGCGTGATATAGCGGCGGTCGAGCGTGCGCGTGCGGATGAGATTCTGAAGCGCGCGCTGGGTGTCGTCATCTTTTGCCGCGAGCATAAGGCCCGAGGTATCGCGATCCAGGCGATGCACGATGCCGGGGCGGTCCTCACCCTGCACAGTACCAAGATGATCGATGCCGCAGTGGTAGACCAGAGCGTTCGCAAGGGTGCCGCTCTCGTGGCCATGGGCGGGATGGCACACCAGGCCCCGCTGCTTGGAGAGCACGATAAGGTAGTCGTCCTCGTAGCGGATATCGAGGGGAATGGCCTCGGGAATCACGTCGGTCGGGTCGTGCGGCTCGGGCAAGTCGACCGAGATGCGATCGCCGGCGCGTACGGCGTACTTTTTAGAGAGACAAGTCTCACCGTTGACGGCAACGGCGCCTCCCTCAATCAGATGCGCGCAGGAAGAGCGCGTAGGGCAGCCGTCATTGGAGCCCAGATAGGCGTCAAGACGCTGACCAGCGGCATCGTCGGCAACAAGGATATGGATGTCGGCCATTAGCGCTCATTCCTTTCGCGAATCTTGCGGGCACGCTCCCCACGCTGCTGGGCCTTGCGCTTAGCGCGGGCCTCGTCACGGGCGTTAAGCTCGGCGGTCGCATCGACCTCACGGGCAGCGGGGCTCAAGAACATGTAACCGAAGAGGGCGAGCACGACGCCCAAGGTAATGCCGATATCGGCCACATTAAAGACGGGGAAGTCGACGAAGGTGGTGGCAATAAAATCGGTCACGAAGCCAAAGGCCAAACGATCGATAGCGTTGCCGATAGCACCGCCCGCAACCATCGCCATGCCCACAACCTCCAAGCGAGCAAGCTGGGGCGCGCGAAGCAAGTACACGGCAATGGCGACAATGACCGCAAGCGCCAGCAAAGCAAACGCAACGCCATGCCCCTCGCCCATGCTAAAGGCAGCACCGATATTGCGGACAAACAGGAAGTCGATCACACCGGGGATAACAGTCACATGCAAAGCGTCGCCCACGGCACGAACCGCAAGCTTGGTCAGCTGATCAAAAAGCAGCACAACCAGCACCACCCCACCAGCAACACCTAACCGCCAGCGCAAAGGCGGCGTCATATCCCCAGTACGACCCAAATCAATCCCCTACCCTCAAGAACATCGAATTCCGTTTAATGCAAGTAATCATCTTATAGTGACAAACGCCAAACGCGCAGCATATTCACCAACGCTAGCGAAATAACCAGCTAAAAACGAAAGCGGCATTCCGAAAAACAGAATGCCGCTTGGACGTGACAAAAGTTGACGTTGGGGACGTTCTTGTTTGACAGTCGTTTAAGAACGTCCCCAACGGCTAGTTCAGCGCCTCCGCGCAGCGCTTGCAAATATGAGCGTGGCCGTTGTACTCGCCAACGGTGGTGCGGTAGTTCCAGCAACGGTCGCAGCACTCGCCCTCGGCAGCCTCGATAGCGACGGAAAGCTCCTCGCCCTGGGTCAGCTCAACATCGGAGACGATGTAGAACTCGGCCAGATCGACGGCCTTGTCGCCGGTCAGCAGCGCATACATCTCGGCAGGAACGACCGCCTTGACGCGGACCTGCTGGCTCTTGGTGAAGGTACCGGCGGAGCGGGCATCCTCAAGGGCCTTGGTCACGGCGCTACGGAGCTCGAGTGAAGCCTCGAGCACGCCCTCAAACTCATTGGCCTCGTCGACCGTGATAGGCGACTTGTACCAATCGAGCAGCGCGGCGTACTTCTGGTGATCGACGCAGCCGGCGGGCGCATAGGCCATGGCCTCGTCGACCGTGTAGGACAGGATCGGCTGAAGGTCGCGCATGAGCATCGAGAAGAGCTCGGCGAGCACAGTCTGGGCGCTGCGGCGCTCGAGCGAGCCGGGCTTCTCGCAGTACAGACGGTCCTTCAGGGCGTCGAGGTACACGTTGGAGAGCTCGGTAACCACGAAGTCGTAAAGCGCACGGTAGGCACGCGGGAACTCGTAGCTGGCGTAGGCATCGTCGACCTCGGCCTGGACCTGGGTCAGGCGGGCAACCATGAGCTTGTCGAGCGGCAGCAGGTCGGCGAAGGCGACGCCGTCGGTCTCGGGCTCAAACTGACCCTCGAGCTCGGAGAGCAAGAAGCGCAGCGTGTTGCGGAAACGACGGTAGGCATCGGACGTACGAGCAAGGATCTCGTGGTCGATGGAAACATCGGAGCTGGTGTCGACGGAGGCAACCCACAGGCGGATGATGTCGGCGCCCATCTCGTCACAGACCTTATTGGGGTCGATGACATTACCGAGCGACTTGGACATCTTGCGGCCCTGGCCGTCGAGCGTGAAGCCCTGCGAGACGACCGCCTTGTACGGAGCATGGCCGTTGGCGCCCACCGAGGTGAGCAGCGAGCTCTGGAACCAACCGCGGTGCTGGTCGGAGCCCTCGAGATACACATCCGCCGGATACTCCAGCTCGGGACGGTACTCGCAGACGGCCTTCCAGGACACGCCGGAGTCCCACCACACGTCGAGGATGTCCTTATCGGCCTTGAGGTGATGACCGCCGCACTTGGGGCAGCCGCAGGCCTCGCCCAGGTAGCTCTCGGGAGCGTCGGTGAACCAGGCGTCGGAGCCCTTCTCGTGGAAGAGCTTGATGACGGCGTCGAGCGTGGCGTCGTTCATAACCTTCTCGCCGCAGTCGGCGCAAGTGTAGCTCGGGATAGGCACGCCCCAGTTGCGCTGACGGCTGATGCACCAGTCGGGACGCTGCTCGACCATGGCACCGATGCGGTTAGCCGCGTGGGCCGGATACCACTTGACGTTCTCGCGGACTTCTTTGCCAGCCTGCTCGCGCAAACCGGTCTTGTCCATCGAGACAAACCACTGGTCGGTAGCACGGAAGAGCACCGGATGTTTGCAGCGCCAGCAGTGCGGATAGCTGTGCGTGATCTTCTTCTCGAGGACCAGGGTGCCGCGCTCGCGCAGGAACTCGATGATATGCGGGTTGGCCTCATCGGTATCCATACCGCTGAAGGGACCACCGGTGCCAAACTCCTCGCCGGTGTAGAACTTGCCGTCGTCATCAACCGGCATGCAGATGTCGGTGATGCCTTCCTTGAGGCAGGCGAAGTAGTCGTCGACGCCGTGGCCGGGCGAGTTGTGGACGATACCGGTACCGTCATCGACACCGACGTAATCGGCCAGCAGCGCCACGCCCTCAACACCGTCAAAGATCGGCTGCTTGTAGTGGATGTGGTGGAACGTCTCGGCGGGAACCACATAGGGCTCGCCGTCGACCATGACCGGGGTGTACTCCCAGCCAAACTCCTCGCAGCACTTGGGAGCCAGGTCCTCGAGCATGACCTCGGCACGACCCTCGTGCTCAACGGCGACATAGGCGGCGCCGGGCTTAAGGGAAACGGCCTGGTCAGAGGGGATGGTCCACGGCGTGGTCGTCCAGATGATAAAGTCGACCGGGCCGTCGAAGTTCTCGAGGCCGGCGGGCTTGGAAGTCATCTCGAAGCGCACGAAAATGGACGGGCTCGTCTCGTCGGAGTACTCGATCTCGGCCTCGGCCAGCGCGGTGTGGCAGTGCTTGCACCAGTGAACCGGCTTGTGACCGCGATAGATCATGCCCTTATCGAACATGGCCTTGAAGACCTCGATGTCGGCGGCGTCGTGCTGGTGATAGAGCGTCAGATACGGGTTGTCCCAGTCGCCAAGCACGCCCAAGCGACGGAAGCCCGCCTTCTGGAGCTCGATGTTCTCGACAGCGAACTCGTTGCAAAGCTCGCGGATCTTGGCCGTGGAGGTCTGGTTGAACTTCTCGGTGCCGAGCTTTTCCTCGACCTTGTGCTCGATCGGCTGACCGTGGCAGTCCCAACCGGGGACATAGGGAACTTCGCAGCCCTGCATCATCCAGTAACGGTTGATCATGTCCTTGGAGATCTTGTTCATGGCATGGCCGATGTGGATCGGACCGTTGGCGTACGGAGGACCGTCGTGCAGCACGAACTTCTTGTGACCCTCGTTCTTCTTCAGAACCTGCTCGTAGACCTTGTTGTCCTGCCAGTCCTTGAGTCGCTTGGGCTCAGACTTGGAAAGACCGGCACGCATGGGAAAACCGGTCTTGGGCAGATTCATCGTCTGCTTGTACTCGTTTGCCACGGTACCCCTTTCATGTCGTGGGCGCGCACGCCCGATGGGCACCAAAAAAGCGCCCGTCCCTGCAAGCTGGGACGAAGCGCCACAAAACGGGCTGCACGCCCGCAAAAGCTCTTCGCTTAACCACCCAGCTTAGATGCCCTCGCCCGCGTATTCGCGCGCTCGCATCCGTTACTCGGCTGGCCTGTATCGACGACCATCTCGGCGATGTCTACTAAGACGAACCTGCGCGGCACGTCCGTTGGGACCGCAGCTCCGGGGTGATTTTCATCGGTCGCATGCACGGGTTCTCAGCGCTCCCCACTCTCTGTAGCATGCGGACAGCCGACTACTCGTCCCCATCAACGCTTATGTGGAGTATGCTAGCACGTTCCGCGCCGGCGAAAAACCCTCAACACTGGTTTTATACGTTCGAAATTTCTCGCTATTACAGCCCTTCTCTAGGAGCAAAATACCTGAAAGCACTTTATCGAAAGAAAGAAGGTTGCCATGCGCACGATTGGAATGAGTGATTATACCGTTGGCGAGGAGTGCTTTACCGAGCTGCCCGCCGCACTGGCCGAGTACGGAGCGACCAAGGTTGCCATCATTGGCGGCAAACGTGCACTGGCTGCAGCGCTGCCGGGCATCGAGGCGGCACTTGAAGGTACCGATGTCGAGATTCTGGAGACGCGCGTCTACGGCACCAACAGCACGCGCGCCAATATTGCCAAGGTCGTGAACTCCCCCGCTTGCCAGCAGGCAGACGTGCTTATCGCCTGTGGCGGCGGCAAGGCACTCGACACCGTCAAGACGGCGGCCATCGAGCTCAAGAAGATCGTCTTTACCGTACCGACGATTTGCTCCAACTGCTCGGCCGCGACCGCCATTGCCGTTGTCTACAATGACGATGGCTCGCTCGAGGGCTATTCGTACCCCAACCGACCGGCGCACATCTTCATCAACCCCAAGATCATCGCCGAAGCTCCGGCGGAATACTTCTGGGCCGGCGTGGGCGATGCCCTGTCTAAGCAGCCTGAGGTCGAATACGCCACGAGCGCCGGTAATTTGGAGCACACCGCCGGTCTTGGCCTGGCACTCGCCCACACCTGCTCCGAGCCGCTGTTTACCTATGGCGTCCAGGGGCTTGAGGACGTGCACCAGGACCTGTCGAGCGAAGCCGTCAAGCAGATCGCGCTCGACATCGTGGTCAACACGGGCTATGTCTCGAACCTGACCAACCAAAACGATTACTACTACAACTCGAGCGTGGCGCACGCATTCTACAATGCGACGTGCAGCATTCCGCGCGAGGGAACCTATCTGCACGGGGAGGTCGTGAGCTTGGGCGTGCTCGTCCTGTTTGCCTATACGGGCGATACCGAGAACCTTGAGCGCTACGCCGCCTTTAACAAGCAGATGGGCCTGCCCGTGACGCTTGAGCAGGTCGGGCTTTCCGAGACCGATATCCCTGCCCTGTGCGAGCACGCGCACGCCACCAACGAGTGGAAGCAAGGCAACCCGGAGCCCTTCACCGACGAAAAATTCGCCGCCGCCATCAAGACCGCCAACGCCTACGGCCACACGCTCTAGACCCAGGCCAAAACCACCACAAGGGAGCAGTGCCCTTGTGGTGGTTTTTTATTGCTCCAGCATGCTGGGGTCGAACTCGCTTGCCGGGATCACACGGTAGCCGTGGCGCAGGAGCTGGTCGACGAAAACACCGTTGCCCGCGGTGAGCGT
>CABUWD010000116.1 GCA_902495155.1 uncultured Collinsella sp. | reverse complement strand
GGGGGTAGCTAAAAAAGCCCCGTCCCAAATTAGCCACCCTGTTCCGCTGTAACTCGTGGTGAGGTCGTGAGCTAAAAAACGTGTGCGTGCGCTTGCCGTTCGTATCTGCTATCATTCCTAGTCTGTGCGCTCATGCGGGCGTGGCGGAATTGGTAGACGCGCCAGATTTAGGTTCTGGTGGGATTCCCGTGAAGGTTCGAGTCCTTTCGCCCGCACCAACGCACCTGCGTCGGCTCCTGCCGTCGCGACTCTTTGTTGCATAAAGGTACCAGCACCTCAGATAAGCTGGGCAGTATGAGGAGGAACGTGTTGAACATCACCGCTTCTGACGTCAAGGACGCCAAGCTCACCGCTACGGTCACCATCCCGGCCGCCGACGTCGACGCCGCGATCAAGAAGGCCTACAAGGACACCGCCAAGAAGTACCGCTTCCCGGGCTTCCGTGCCGGTAAGGCTCCCCGTCCGGTCATCGACTCTGCCCTTGGCGCCGAGGCTACCCTCGCTCAGGCCACCAACGACCTGATCGCCGCCAACGAGCCCGCCGTCCTCAACGAGCTGGACATCGTCCCCACCAAGAACGGTGACTACAAGGAGCTCGACCTCGCCAAGGATCACGAGGACTACACCTACACCGTCGAGTTCTCCCTGCGTCCTGCCGCTGAGCTCTCCTCCTTCGACGCCGTTGAGATCGAGATGCCTCCCGCGGAGGTCACCGAGTCCGAGATCAACAACCAGGTCGAGATGCTCCTCAACTACCGTGCCACCTTCGAGGACGTCGAGGGTCGCGCCGTCGAGGCCGAGGACTACGTCACCGTCGACCTCAAGGCCGTCGAGAACGCCGACAACTTCGCCGCCGAGGGCCGCATGCTCATCGCCGGTAGCGACAGCAACCCCAAGGAGTTCAACGAGGCCCTGATCGGCGCTAACGTTGACGACGTCAAGACCGTCACCTGGACCGACGAGGTCGAGGAGGGCGAGGACGCCGAGACCCACACCGTCGAGGTCACCGTCAAGGGCATCAAGGTCCGCAACACCCCCGAGCTCACCGACGAGCTTGTCAAGTCCGACTTTGGCTTTGACAGCATCGACGCCATGCGCGACGCCATCAAGCTCGAGATCGAGCAGGACAAGGCTTCCCGCCTCCCGGCCGAGAAGGAGAACCGTTGCGTCTCCGCTCTCGCCGAGCGCCTGCAGCTCGACGAGATGGACGCCGACTACGAGCAGTCCGTCTTTGAGGAGCTTGGCCAGAACTTCCTGTCCAACCTCGCTGCCCGCGGCATGACCCTGGACACCTGGCTGCCCGCTTCCGGTCTGACCATGGAGCAGTTCATCGGCGACCTGCACAAGCAGGCCAACGACGTTGCCCGTGAGTCCCTGGCTCTGGACGCCCTCGCCCGCGAGCTCAAGATTGAGGTCACCGAGGACGACATCAACGCCGAGTTCGAGAAGGCCGGCGTCAAGGACGTCGAGGCTTCCAAGGCCGAGTTCATCGCCGATGGCCGCATGCCTGCCGTCCGCGAGTCCATCCGTCGCTCCAAGGCCGTCGACCACCTGGTCGAGAACGCCAAGGTGACCGAGGTCGACGAGACCGCCAAGGACGCCGAGTAATTCTCGCCACCTTGCCCGCGAGCGCATGCGTGCGCCCGTGATGGGGTAAAGTTATACACCGGTTATCCGGTTGCTTCGTACGGTGCCAGCCAATGCATAGCATGCGGGCACCGTACGTTTATCTAGAACCAATTTGGTCCGCAAGAGAGAAATGGAGATGCGTATGATCGCCAAGTTCGATTCCGCCCTCGTGCCATACGTTATCGAGCAGACGCCGCGCGGCGAGCGCAGCTACGATATCTATTCGCGCCTGCTCAACGACCGCATCATCTTCTTGGGCGAGGAGATCAACTCCGTCAGCGCCAACCTGGTCGTTGCCCAGCTGCTGCATCTTGAGAGCCAGGATGCCGAGAAGGATATCTCGCTCTACATCAATTCGCCCGGCGGCGAGGTCTACTCCGGCCTGGCGATTCTGGACACCATGAACTTCATCAAGCCGCAGGTCTCCACCATCTGCGTCGGTATGGCCGCGTCCATGGCCGCCGTGCTGCTTTCGGCCGGCGCCAAGGGCAAGCGCTTCTGCCTGCCGCACTCCAAGGTCATGATTCACCAGCCCAGCGGCGGTGCCCAGGGCCAGCAGACCGAGATCGAGATCGTTGCCGAGGAGATCAAGAAGACCCGTCGTGAGCTCAACCAGATCCTGTCCGACGCCTCGGGCCAGCCCATCGAGAAGGTCCAGGCCGATACCGAGCGCGACAACTACCTGACCGCTTCCGAGGCCCTCGACTACGGTCTGATCGACCGTATCGTCACCTCGCGCGATCTCGCCGCGAAGGACGCCTAGGATGGCAGGAAACATGCAGGACAACTTTGACGAGAACGGCAACCCCATCCGCTGCTCCTTCTGCGGAAAAGAGCAGGGCCAGGTCCGTCGCCTCGTAAAGGGCCCGACCAACATCTTTATCTGTGACGAGTGCGTCGCCGCCTGTTCCGAGATTCTGGAGGAGTCGCTGGCTTCGGACTTTATGGACGCTGCCCGCAACGGCAAGCTGCCGGGCTTCCTCAACGACCACGGTCAGGCTGCTGGGCAGCCCGCCGTGGACCCCGAGACCGAGGGCTTTGAGCTCGAGGACGACCGTCAGGTTATCACGCACGTGCCGACGCCGCACGAGATCTATGACGAGCTTTCGGCCTATGTTATGGGCCAGGAGGACGCCAAGCGCGCCATGTCGGTGGCCGTGTACAACCACTATCGCCGCGTGATCGAGGGCGGCGCCGCGGTATCTGCCTTTGACGACGGCACGGGCTCGCAGTTCGATGACGATATGGACGAGGTAGAGCTCGCCAAGTCCAACATCCTGCTGCTCGGTCCCACCGGTACCGGCAAGACCTTGTTGGCCCAGACGCTCGCGCGCATCCTCGAGGTGCCGTTTGCCATTGCCGACGCCACCGCGCTCACCGAGGCCGGTTACGTGGGCGAGGACGTGGAGAACATCCTGCTCAAGCTTATCAATGCTGCCGATGGCGACATTGAGCGCGCGCAGGTGGGCATTATCTACGTGGACGAGATCGACAAGATCGCCCGCAAGGCCGAGAACCTCTCTATTACCCGCGATGTCTCGGGCGAGGGAGTTCAGCAGGCGCTGCTTAAGATTCTTGAGGGCACGGTGGCAAGTGTTCCGCCCACCGGCGGCCGCAAGCATCCCCAGCAGGAGCTGCTGCAGATTGACACGACCAACATCCTGTTTATCTGCGGCGGTGCCTTTGTGGGCCTGGACAAGATCATCGCCGACCGTGTGGGCAACAAGGGCGTGGGCTTTAACTCAGAGATCGCCGGCCCCACCTCGGTCGACGAGAACGACCTGCTGCGCCAGGTGCTCCCGCAGGACCTCAACGCCTTTGGCATGATTCCCGAGTTTGTGGGTCGTACGCCCGTCGTCACCCAGACGCAGGCGCTCGACGAGGACGACCTGGTGTCGATCCTGACCGAGCCCAAGAACGCCGTGGTGCGTCAGTACCGCAAGATGTTCCAGCTCGAGGACGTTGAGCTTGAGTTTGAGGACGCGGCGTTGCACGAGATCGCCCGCATGGCGCTCGCCCGCAAGACCGGCGCCCGCGGCCTGCGCTCTATCTGCGAGGACGTACTGCAGCAGACGATGTTCGACCTGCCCAGCGAGGAGGGCGTTACCAAGGTCATCGTGACCGAAGCCTCCGTAAAGGGCGAAGAACAACCCCAGCGCATTTACGGCTAAACCAGCCAAAAACGTGCTTGCAAATAGCCTCTGACCATCCGTGGTCGGAGGCTATTTTATATATACGCAATAACCCCAACTACCTGTGTTATTCTGTGTGTTTGTTTAAGCCTCAGCGAAGTCATATCAGACTGAAGTAATCGATACCTAAGGCGTGTCCGCCTGCTTGGTTTTCGTAGATTCCGCACGAGCCGAAGAGCACTTAATGTGCTCTTCGTGTGAGCCAGGACCTGACCGAGCGAAAACCAAGCAGGCGGACACGCCGGCGGGACAGGGAGAGATATATGGAAGAGATGCCCAAGAACTACGATCCGTCGACCAACGAGCCGGCGATCCTGCAGAAGTGGCTCGACGGCGGCTACTACAAGCGCCGTGAGGGCGTGGGCGACTGCACCGTCACCATTCCGCCTCCCAACGTGACCGGCAAGCTCCACATGGGCCATGCCACCGACGACTCCATCCAGGACGCCATCATTCGTATGGCTCGCATGCGCGGTAAGTCCACGCGCTGGGTGCTCGGCACCGACCATGCCGGTATCGCTACGCAGACTAAGGTCGACAAGAAGCTTAAGAGCGAGGGCATCAGCCGCCTGGAAATCGGTCGCGACAAGTTCGTCGACGCCTGCTGGGACTGGACCCACGAGTACGGCGGCATCATCGTCGAGCAGATCAAGCGCATGGGTTGCTCCGTCGACTTCGATAACGAGCGCTTTACCATGGACGAGGACTATGCCCAGGCCGTGCGCAAGGTCTTCTGCGACTGGTACCACGACGGTCTGATCTATCGCGGCAAGCGCATCGTCAACTGGTGCCCCAACTGCACCACCGCCATCTCGGACGACGAGGCCGAGTACAAGGACGAGAAGGGCCACCTGTGGCACCTGCGCTACCCGCTGACCGAGCCGGTCAACGGCCAGGACTATATCGTCGTCGCCACCACGCGCCCCGAGACCATGCTCGGTGACACGGGCGTCGCCGTTTCCCCGAAGGACCCCGAGAAGGCCGCCTTCGTGGGCAAGACCGTCAAGCTTCCCATCGTCGACCGTGAGATCCCCATCTTTGAGGATTGGCATGTCGACGCCAACTTCGGCTCCGGCTTTGTCAAGGTTACCCCGGCCCACGACCCCAACGATTACGCCATGGGTCAGGCTCACGACCTGCCGCAGATCAATATCTTCGACGAGCACGCGGTGGTCGTCGAGGGCTACGGCGAGTTCACGGGCATGAACCGCGACGAGTGCCGCGAAGCCGTCATCAAGTGGTTCGACGAGCACGGCCTGCTCGACCACGTCGAGGAGCACGACCACTCCGTCATGCACTGCTACCGTTGCGACGCCGCGCTGGAGCCGTGGCTGTCCGAGCAGTGGTTCGTGGCCGTCGACAAACTCAAGGGGCCGGCGCTCGACGCCGTCAACTCCGGCAAGGTCACCTTCCACCCCGCGCGCTGGACGCAGACCTACACCACCTGGATGGAGAACCTTAAGGACTGGTGCATTAGCCGCCAGCTGTGGTGGGGCCACCGCATCCCCGTGTTCTACTGCGAGGACTGCGGCTGGGAGGACGCTCTTACCGAGGACACCGATGTGTGCCCCAAGTGCGGCGGCCATCATGTGCATCAGGACGAGAACGTGCTGGACACCTGGTTCAGCTCGCAGCTGTGGACCTTCGCCACGCAGGGCTGGCCGCAAAAGCCGGAGCTGCTCGAGGGACATCACCCCACGACGGCGCTCGTCACCGCACGCGACATCATCGCGCTGTGGGTCGCCCGTATGGTCATGAGCTCGCTGTACTTCCTGGACGAGGTGCCGTTTAAGGACGTCGTCATCTACCCGACGATCCTGGCCAAGGACGGCAGCCGCATGTCCAAGTCCAAGGGCAACGGCGTTGACCCCATGGATCTCATCGGCATGTACGGCGCCGACGCCATGCGCTTCAACCTGCTCACGCTGTGCACCAACAACCAGGACGTCAAGTTCGACGCGAACATCGACAAGAAGACCAAGAAGCTCATCGACAGCCCGCGCACCGAGCAGGCCAAGTCGTTTGTGACCAAGATCTGGAACGCCAGCCGTTTCCTGCTTATGAACATGGAAGGCTACACGCCCGGCGAGCCCGTCGTGGAGACGCCGGCCGACGCCTGGATGTTCAGCCGCCTGGCCAAGGCCGTCAAGATGGTCACCGAGGGTATCGAGAACTACACCTTTGGCGACATGGCCCGCGGCGTGCAGCAGTTCTTCTGGAACGAGGTCTGCGACTGGTACGTCGAGGTCACCAAGGCCCGCCTGAAGGGTGAGGGCCGTCTGCAGGCCCAGCGCAACCTGATCTTTGTGCTCGATACCTCCATTCGCCTGATGCACCCGCTTATGCCGTTTGTCACCGAGGAGATCTGGGACAACATGCCGGCGAGCGTGCTCGACCTGGACGCCGAGGGCAACGTGGACCGCGCCGAGGCGCTCATGATCGCCAAGTGGCC
>CABUWD010000115.1 GCA_902495155.1 uncultured Collinsella sp. | reverse complement strand
GCCCGCGTGACGGTGTTTGAGCGCGACGCCCGTCCGGGCGGCCTGCTCATGTACGGCATTCCCAACATGAAGCTCGAGAAGTCCGTGGTCGAGCGTCGCGTGGCGCTCATGCGCGAGCTGGGCATTGTGTTCGAGCTGGGTGCCGATGTGAACGATCCCAAGGTTGCCGCCAAGCTCGATGACTTTGACGCCGTCGTGGTGGCTGCCGGCGCTCGTTCGCCTCGCGGTCTTTCGGCTGTGAACGTGGACGCTCCGGGCGTGGTGTACGCCGTGGACTACCTGACGGCTTCGACCGTCTCGGTGCTCGATGGCGGTGAGCCCGCGGTGAACGCGCGCGGCCTGGACGTCGTGGTCATTGGCGGTGGCGATACCGGTAACGACTGCGTGGGCACCGCCGTGCGCCAGGGTGCGCGCAGCGTGCGTCAGTTTGAGTTCTTGCCGTCTGCGCCCGATGAGCGCGCGGCGAGCAACCCCTGGCCGCAGTGGCCCAACGTTAAGAAGACCGACTACGGCCAGCTGGAGGCTATCGCTGCGATGGGTGGCGAGATGCGTGCCTGGGGCGTGGATACGCTCGAGGTGCTGCTGGACAAGAAGGGTGCGGCTGCGGGTCTGCGCGTGGTCGATCTGGACTGGTCGGCGGGAAAGCCCGAGCGCATCGCGGGCTCCGAGCACGAGGTGCCGGCGCAGCTGGTGCTCATCGCCTGCGGCTTTACGGGTCCCGAGCATGGCGTGTTCGATGCGGTGAGCGTGCCTGTTGCCACTGCTGGTCGTCCGCTGCCGGTGATGGCTGCCGAGGGCTCGCACCTCGCGGCCCGCACGGAGGGTGTCGCCGCGGATGCCGCGCCGGTGTATGTGGCCGGTGACGCCCGCAACGGCAGCTCTCTCGTTGTGAACGCCATGGCCGATGCCTTGGCCTGCGCAGCCGAAGTCGCCGAGGCGCTGGAGCTGTAAGGCGGCTGTCCACAACTGAATCGTCAAGGGCTGTCCCCAGCGGCCGGCCCAAAAGGATCGTCCCCAAGTGCCGCAACTGGGGGCGTTCCTTTTTTGCCGGCAGTCCGGGACACTCCTTGCAAGTTCGTAGGCGACTTTGTCATTTGTCGACGTGCAAGTGCTCATTCGTCGACGTTCGCGACTGTGCTGCTCTGCTCTTTCTGTGGTGGTGGCGGGCGCTTGCCTTAAATGAGTGAACTGGCCGCCTATATCTACCTGCGGTTTCTTTGCGGTGCGCTCATTCGGTCAAGTATCCCGTCAAGTGTTTGGTTAGCATCTGGTTTGCAGCCGGAGGCCTATTTTGCCCGCGCTGGTCGTGGCCGACCACCCTCCTCGTAAGCTCAAATTGAGGTCCATCAGTTTGAGGAGGATGCCATGACTGACCACGCTTTAGACCGAGCGCAGCTAGCCGAAGCCGTCGGCAACGATATTGCCGACATGGCCCATTTTTGGATGCTGCGGAAGTTCCAGTTTTTGGAGCCGGCGCGCGAACAGTTCGAGATCATTGTCGACCCGTGGCTCAGCTATTACACCGAGCCTTCGCAAAACGAAATCATGGCCTACAACATGGCATTTACCGATTGGCTGCTCTTCGAGCGCCCCTATCGCCATGGCAAGACGCTGCTCGAGCTGTATGTTGAAGAGCCGCCGACATCGCTTTCGCCTGCCTCGCTCAAGCGGCTCGAGCAGGTACGCGACACGCAGTATTTCTCGCGCTTTGGCATTTTGGACAAGGATCCTGCGACTGGTATGGTCGCGCTGAAGGACACGCGCGCCGACCGTCGCTTTGATGTCTACGACCCGCATATCGTGCAAAAGGAGCATTGGAGCGACGGAGCGATTGCGGTGCGCCTCGCCTGCGTCGACGATGTCTGGCTGACGGCGGGACAACTCTATCTGTATGACATCGCACGCCTGAGTGACACGGCGGTCGATGGGCCTGGTGCGGTGCATCCGGAGGACCTGCAGGATGGCTTTGACACCTCGTGCATCAGTTTCTTCTTGCGTCTGGTCCGCGACATCATGGGCGCCCAGGGGCGGTACGTAAAGTCGCTCAACATCTACGAGCAGGAGTGGGAGTAGGGGATGTGACTGGCGTCGCCTGCTGCCCCTGACTTTGTCTCAATCTGTAACGTTTAGGGACAAAAAACCGGTCTACCTGTTACAGATCGAGACGAACGCTTGGGCGCCGCTGGTTTGTCTAAATCTGTAACGTTTGGGGGGGCTGGAGAACGTCTAACTGTTACAGATCGAGACAAAGGTTGGACGCGGTGTCGAAAGATCTCGATCTGTAACATCTAGCGGCCAAAAATCGGTCTTCCTGTTACAGATCAAGACATTTGCCAGCGGAGGCAACAGCGGCGATGGTCCATTTGTCTGACGTGGTGGTGATGAAAGTGTCTAATACCGTTCTCAAACACAAACATGCGACTCGCAACACGTTGGCGCGGAATAGGATGCTCGCGCGGCTCACGGAGACGGCCAAGCAAGGTGCGCTGCTCGCAACGCATGACAATACCGAGCTCATGTGGCTGCGACGCCATGTTGTAACCGACGATATCGCGGAGCCCGAGCCGTACCTGTTCTGTTTTCAGCATGATTGGGATGCATTGACGCCAGCGGAGCGAGCACTGAGGACTATCAGAGGGCTTGCGGAATTTCATCCCGATTGGGCGTTTTGGGGCTATGACGCGGCGCTTTTGTGGGGTCTGGAGGTGCCGAATGATCTGCTTGGGCCGCGTTTTCTTGTTAAGACGGGTTGTTCGGTGACGTTGAGCAGCGGGTGCAGGTTGTTGCGTCCACAGATGGCGGGCGCGCTCGAGCGTGTTGATGGCGTGCGGGTGACGTCGTTTTGGCGCACGGTGGAGGATTGCTTGCTGCGTGCGCCGTTCTCCTACGGGTTGGCGATTGCCGATTCTGCACTGCGGGCGAAAGGCGTATCGCGTGGGGATTTGTGCGAGCGCCTCCGCGCCGATTGCGAGGGCAGGCGAGGGTATCGCAGGGCACAGGTGATCGCGTCGTATGCGGACGGGCTGTCCGAAAACGGCGGCGAGTCTCGGTTCCGAGCGTTCTTTATTGCGTACGGCTTTCCGGTTCCGGAGCTGCAGGTGGAGTTTCGCGACCCGCTCGATCCGAGCCAGGTGTTTCGCGTCGACTATTTTTGGCGGTTCGAGGACGGAACGTGCGTGATTGGCGAGCTCGACGGAAAGGGGAAGTATGCCTTGCAGAACAGCGAGGGCTGGGAGTCGGTCGACCCATTCGTGGCAGAACGTCAACGGGAGTCCCATCTGACAATGCTCGGGCACAAGGTGCTTCGGTTTACGTTTGATGAGCTCAAGAATCCGGGGAAGCTGGTTGAGAAGATGAGGCTGGCGGGTATTCCGCGACGGCCCGATTTGGCTGAGGAGTGGAGACGTCAGTGGTATGGGCGCTGAGAGGTTTTGTCTCAATCTGTAACGTTTAGAGGTTATTTGAGCTCGTAATTGTTACAGATCAAGACAAGCCGGTGAAACGTCGACCGAATGTCTCGATCTGTAACATCAAGGGGTCCAATAACCCTGTACCTGTTACAGATCGAGACATTCCCTGGTGTCGCTGGGGTGGGACTGCAACGTATTCCGTTCCCCACATCCCCTCTTCCCTCCGTTAACCGATGCGTCTGCAGCAATCAAGCGGGACTAGGTAATAATGGACAAATGTTCAAGTTAATCGTGAAGGAGGAGCTCGATATGGCGTCTGCTGATCGTTCTACATTGTTTATCAATGCGACCATTCTGGATGGTTCGGAGCATATGGAGCCGCAACCCGATATGGCCGTGGCCGTTGAGCGCGGTGTCATCACATGGATGGGGCCGAGTGCTGTGGCGCAGGCGCCCGCGGGTGCCGAGGTTATCGACCTGGGTGGTGCGTATCTCATGCCCGGTCTCATCAATATGCACGTGCATCTGTGCGGTTCGGGCAAGCCGGTTTCGGCGGGCGATGCGGGCGCGCTGATGAAGAAGCTCGATAATCCCGTGGGGCGCGCCATCGTGCGCCATATTCTTAAGGGCAGCGCCCAACAACAACTGGCAAGCGGCGTGACCACGGTGCGCGGCGCGGGCGACCCACTGTTTGCCGACATCGCCGTTCGTAATGCCATCGACGCCGGCAAGTATCAAGGTCCTCGCCTGGTGGCGCCGGGAACGGGCGTCACGGTGCCGGGCGGCCATGGTGCAGGCTTGTTCGCCCAGGTGGCAAACAGTCCCGCCGAGGCAGCCGAACAGGTGCACGACCTGTATGCGCGCGGTGCCGACGTCATTAAGCTGTTCGTAACGGGCGGCGTATTCGATGCGACCGAGGTGGGCGAGCCGGGCGTGCTGCGTATGCCGGTGGAGGTTGCCACGGCGGCATGCAAGGCGGCGCACGATATGGGCCTTCCGGTTATGGCCCATGTCGAGAGTACCGAGGGCGTGAAGGCCGCGCTTGAGGCCGGCGTTGACACGATTGAACACGGTGCTCCGTTGACACCCGAGATTCTGGAGCTGTACCGTGGCGCCGCGGGCACGCAGCTCGAGGGGCGTGCTCCGAGTGTGACCTGCACTATCAGCCCGGCGCTGCCGTTTGTATTGCTCGACCCGGAAAAGACCCATTCTACCGATACGCAAAAGAAGAACGGCGACATCGTGTGCTCGGGCATCATCGAGAGCGCCCGTGCCGCACTGGAAGCTGGCGTTAAGGTGGGCCTTGGCACGGATTCAAGCTGCCCGTTCGTGACGCAGTATGACATGTGGCGCGAGGTGGCCTATTTTGCCAAGTATGTCGGCGTGAGCAACGCCTTCGCGCTGCATACAGCCACGCAGGTTAATGCCGAGCTGCTGGGGCTGGGCGGCGAGACTGGCACGATCGAGTGCGGCAAGGCCGCCGATATCCTGGTGACGCGCAAGAACCCGCTCGATGACCTGTGCGCACTGCGTGAACCGACGCACGTGATGTGTCGCGGTGATCTGGTGCGCAAGCTCAAGGTGAAGCGTATTCCCGAGGTGGACGCCGAGCTCGACGCGATTATGGCCATGCCTGCCGAGGCGTTGGCCGAGGAGCTCGCCCGCGACGGCGTGGCATAGGTGTGACAAAGGGGCAATCCTTTTGTCATAATCAGAAAAAGCCGAGGTCCCAGTGCGAGGCCTCGGCTTTTATTTGTCCCATGGTATGGCGGCTATGAGCGCGTCTCCATCTTGGCGTGGCACTTGGGGCAGGTGACGCGGATCTTGCCCTTGCCCTTGGGGACGGAGAGCATCTGGCCGCAGTTGGGGCACTTGAGGTATGCCGTGGTCTTGCGCCCCTTCCACATCTTCTTGGCCGTGCGCTTGGCACGCTCAAAGTCTTCCTTACTGGTGCCGGCTGCGCGTGAGGTGCTGGCCGCTGCAGCTCCGCCGCCCAAGCTAGCTACAAACTTGCCCAAGCCGGGTACGTTTGCAGTCGCGGCGACAAAGGCCTCGTTCTCCTTGCGACGTGCGTCGATATTTTTGGACAGGCCGCGCAGCACGCCAATCACGATTACGGCGATGGCGATCCAGCTGAGCCACTGGATGCGGGCTATCGATCCGATCATCGCGATGACGATGCCGGCAAAACCCATCACGATGGTGAGTTCATCGGCACCATTGCGACCCTTCATAAAGTCATTCATGCAAATTGCCTTTCGTTCGATATGCTGCACGCCTTTATACCCGATTTAGAGCAAGGGGGACAGGTTAATCTGCACCAATGTGGTGCAAACATACCTGTCCCCGGAATACCAAGACGGTGCAAAGAAGTCTGTCCCCAATGCCCCAATTACTTGGAGAGCTTGTCGACGACGCGTTCGATCTCGGCGAGCTTGGCGGCTTTGAGGTCCTCGTCGCCCGATTCGATTGCCGAAGTCACGCAGCCCTCGATATGCGCCTTGAGCACGTCGGCGTTGATGCGCGCGAGGAGCGCCTGTGTTGCCATGAGCTGCGTGGAGATGTCGACGCAGTAACGGTCCTCCTCGACCATCCGTAGGATGCCGTCGATCTGGCCGCGTGCCGTCTTGAGCATGCGGGTCACCGATTTATGGTCTGCCATCATGGCGGGTCCTCGTTTCTGGTCGATGGGGTCGAATGCTTCTGGTAGCTGCTACGCGGCGGTCACGGACAGGGCGTGGAACTTCTCGCCGGCGCCCTCGATGGCGGCAGCGAGCTGCTCGGCGGTCACGGTGTCGGCGCACTCAACCTGGACGGTCTGGGTCTCGTGATCGGCGTCGGCGTCGGCCACGCCGGCAACGTTGAGCAACGCCGTCTCGACGGTGGCGTCGCAGTGGCCGCACAT
>CABUWD010000114.1 GCA_902495155.1 uncultured Collinsella sp. | reverse complement strand
TGGCGAGGTCGCGCCTCCCTAGGCCAAATAACTCCATCGCTATTCCTTCTTTATCGCGGCGCATAACGAGGAAGCCGTAATTGCCAATCTCGTACGCTCCATCAAGGACCAGGACTATCCGTCCGAGCTTATCGAGGTCTTTGTCGTTGCCGATGCCTGCACCGACAACACGGCGCAGCTCGCGCGCGAGGCCGGTGCCATTGTTTACGAGCGCAATGACCTGGCCCGCAAGGGCAAGAGCTGGGTCATGGACTTTGGCTTCGACCGCATTCTCAACGAGTATCCCGACACGTTTGAGGGCTACTTTATCTTCGATGCCGATAACGTTATCTCCCGCGATTACGTTTCCAAGATGAATGATGCCTTTGACCAGGGCTTCCATGTGGTCACGAGCTATCGCAATTCCAAGAACTTCGGCAGCTCGTGGATCTCGGCTGCTAATGCCACGTGGTATCTACGCGAGGCGCGCTTCCTCAACAACGCGCGTAATATCTGCAAGACGTCCTGCGCTGTTTCGGGTTCGGGCTACCTCATCTCCGCCAGCGTTATCGAGGGCATGCACGGTTGGCAGTTCCACACGCTGACCGAGGACATTCAGTTCACCACGTTCTGCGCCATTCACGGCATTCGCATTGGCTATGCGCCGGCGGAGTTCTTTGACGAACAACCCGTGACGTTTAAGGCGTCCTGGAAACAGCGCATGCGTTGGACCAAGGGCTTCTACCAGGTGTTCTTTACTTACGGTAAGCACCTGGTCAAGTCGACCTTCCGCTACCATCGCTTTGCCGCCTACGACATGTTCATGACGATCGCCCCGGGTATGCTGCTGTCGCTCATCTCGATGCTCGCCAATGCGACGTTCCTGATCGTGGGTGGACTCTCGCACGGCTTTTTGGCTACCGAAGTCGAGATGCAGGCCTGTGCCGCTTCGCTCATTATGACCTTCGCCATGATGTATCTGACTTTCTTTATCCTGGCGCTGCTCACGACTATCTTTGAGTACAAGCACATTCACTGCGCGCAAAAGTGGCGTCTGGTGACTAACCTGTTTACCTTCCCGATCTTTATGTTCAGCTATATCCCCATCACGGTGGCCGCGCTGTTCCTGAAGGTCGACTGGGTTCCTACCCAGCATGCCGTAAACGTCACCCTCGACGAGGTCATGCAAGGCGCCAAATAACCACCACCAAAACCACCGCAAAGGGGACAGGCACCTTTGTGGTGGTTTTTGCTTTTGCGATGCAGCTCGAGGAGGTACTCGATGTTTTATATCCCGTTTTGGATTTGCATCTTTGCCGGCGCGGCGATTGATGCCCGTCAGCGACGTTTTCCCAATGAACTTGCCGGTGCGTGTGCGGTGACGGCGTTAGTGGGCGTTTGGCTCGACAAAGGCGTTAACACAGCGCTTGACCACGCGGGTCTTGCCGTCATTGTGTATCTTGCTCTCGTGCTGACTGAGTCCCTCTGGCGTCGTCTTCGCCAAATCCCGGGCATCGGCATGGGGGATGCCAAGGCGCTCTTCGCGCTTTGCACGCTCGACCCTATGGGTGGCATCGTGGCATTTGCCGTCGCACTCCTGGCTCTGGCCCTTTCCTGCCTCTTCACAAAATCGCGCTCCCTGCCATTGCTCCCGTTTTTAGTGCCGATTTTTGCCATAATCGAGGTCGTGGGCTGCACTTTGTAACCGATTGCGCATCCTTCTTAAGGAGCATGCCATGGAATCTAATCAAGAAACGGCCGTCATTAAGGCGCGCATGGACCGTATTCCCTCAGCGTTGTCGCCCGAACTTGTCGAGCGCATTGCCGCCGATCGTGCTTCGGGCTATGTCAACCCGTATCGTTGCAACGACGATCAGGTCATTCGTCGTATTGATCGCGCCGCCGACAAAGGCACGCTTATGCGTCCGGCGTTTATGCGCGATACCGAAAAGATACTTCATCTTCCGGCGTACACCCGTTATGCAGGCAAAACGCAGGTCTTTAGCTTCCGTAGCAATGACGATCTGTCACGCCGCGGTTTGCACGTGCAGCTTGTCTCGCGCATTGCGCGCGATATCGGTCGCGCCCTGGGGCTCAATTGCGATCTGATCGAGGCGATTGGCCTGGGTCACGACTTGGGACACACGCCTTTCGGCCATGCCGGCGAGCGCTTCCTCAACGATATCTATCATGAGCGTACGGGGCGTTATTTTTTCCATAACGTGCAGTCGGTCCGCGTGCTCGACACACTGTACGGCCGCAACGTGTCGCTCCAGACGCTCGACGGCGTGCTATGCCATAACGGCGAGTACGAGCAGCGTGTGTTTGAGCTCTCGGACATGAGCTCCTTTGACCAGTTTGACCAGACGGTTGAGGATTGCATTGCCACGGGCTATAGCGCAATTGGGCATCTGCGTCCCATGACGCTCGAGGGCTGCGTCGTTCGCATCTCGGATATTCTTGCCTACGTCGGTCGTGACCGTCAGGATGCGATCGCGGCGGGCCTGCTGTCACCCGACGCTTTTGATGATGGCCGGGGCGGTGCCTACAACAGTTGGATCCTCACGCATGCCTCCATCGATATCGTTGAGCACAGCTATGGTAAGCCGCGCATCGAGATGAGCGAGGACCTGTTTGAGGAAATCCGCCGAGCCAAGCGCGAGAACTACGAGAAGATCTATAGCAAGGGCGGTATCGAAGGCGATTCCGAGGTGGAGCTGCGCGAAGCCTTCGAAAAGCTTTACGATCGTTGCCTGCAGGATATAAACGAAGGTGACGAGTCTTCGTATATCTTTAAGCACCACATTTCTCGCATTGAGCGGCAGCTTTCCTACTACGATCGCACCTATCCCTGGCAAGATGATAAGGACCAGGCGGTCGTGGATTACATTGCGAGCATGACGGACGGTTATTTCTGCGAGCTCACGAGCAAGCTGTTTCCGGGATTGAAGTTTCCGCACCGTACCTATATTAACGAACGGTAGTTCGTATAAATTCGGTATACTGTTAGTGGAAAACGTTTTTGATTGATACACGGGATGGCTATGGACGACCTTTTTTCTGCTTCGACGCGCGAGCGTTCCTTTCAGAATGCGCCGCTTGCGGTGCGCATGCGCCCCAATTCGCTCGACGAGTACGTGGGCCAGCAAAAGGCCGTCGGTAAGGGTTCATGGCTGCGTGCCGCGATCGAGCACGACGTGCTTTCGAGCGTGATTCTGTACGGGCCTGCCGGTACGGGCAAGACGACGCTGGCCCACATTATCGCCAACCATACCAAGAGCGAGTTTGTCGAGGTCAGCGCCGTCACGGGTACCGTGAAGGACCTGCGTCGTGTGATTGATGAGGCCAAGACGCGCCTGAATACCTACGACCGCCGTACCATTCTTTTCATCGATGAGATTCACCGCTTCTCTAAGTCGCAGCAGGATGCCTTGCTGCATGCAGTTGAGAACCGTACCGTCATTATGATTGGCGCTACGACAGAGAACCCGTACTTCGAGGTCAACTCGGCACTGCTCTCACGTGGTCGCGTCGTGGAGCTTGAGCATCTGAAGGATGAGGATATCGCCACGCTTATTGAACGTGCGCTTGAGGCACCGCAGGGTTTGAACGGTAAGTTCTCGGCCGATGAGGATACGGTCAAGACCATTTGCACGCTGGCAGCGGGTGACGCTCGCTCGGCGCTCACGACGCTTGAGCTTGCGAGCGAGATTGCCGTCACGCGTCCCGATACCGAGGGAACGCCAGCGCCTGCGGCGGGGGAGCGCTATCCCATCACCGTGGATGACGTGAAGATCGCCAACCCGCGTCGCGGCTTTACGTATGACAAAAACGGCGACATGCACTACGACATCATCAGTGCGTTTATTAAGTCTATGCGCGGTAGCGACCCCGATGCCACGATCTATTGGCTCGCGCGCATGATCGATGCTGGGGAGGATCCTAAGTTTATCGCTCGCCGCATTATGATTCACGCTTCTGAGGATGTTGGCAACGCCGACCCGCAGGCGCTTTTGGTGGCGCATGCTGCCTTTAAATCTGCTGAAGTTATTGGCTATCCTGAATGTCGCATTAACCTTGCACAAGCTGCGCTCTATGTGTGCTTGGCGCCCAAGTCCAATGCGTGCGAGGCCTCGATCGATGCGGCGCTAGCCGATATCCACAGCAGTGGTCTTCGCGAGGTGCCCAGCTACCTGCGCGATCGCCATCGCCCGGGCAGCGATGAATACGGTGTGTATAAGTATCCGCACGATTATCCCGAAGGCTGGGTCGATCAGCGCTATTTGCCCGAAGGCTTGGAACGCGGTGCATTTTGGCAGCCTGCCGGCCGCGGTTGGGAAGAATGGCGCGTAGAGCAAAGTGAACGCGACCGCAGCGGGAATGCACCGAAGTAGCTGCTGATAATTTTGTCCCACGTTGCTGCTCATGGCATGTTCGGTCCCCTTTGGGGTACCATGGAAACCGTCTGTATATCGATTCCTTTGGGAGGCTTGTATGAGTCCCATTCAAATCGCCCTGCTGCTGCTCGCTGTTGCCGGCGTGTGGGCCATCGTTGAGCTCGCGCTTACCCTGCGCAAGACCCGCACCGTTGTCGACTCGCTCGATAAGACCGTTAACGACCTCAACAACACCATCGCCGAGGCTCAGCCTGTGGTGGCAAAGCTCGATGGCGCTGTCGATGAGCTTACGCCGGCGCTTGCCCAGATGGAGCCGCTGCTTAAGTCGAGCAAGACGGCAGTTGATGCCCTTACCTCCAATCTCGTAGAGGTCGAAGCCGTGGTTCGCGACATTTCTGAGGTCACCGGTAGCATGGCCGAGGCCAGCAATGCTGTGTCGAGCGTGACTGATTCTGCGGCAGGTGCCGTGCAGAAACTCTTTAACAAGGTGAAGGCTCCCGCGGCCGACGCTGAGTGCAAGCTTTCCGCTGCCGAAGAAGCCGAGCAGCCGACCGAGCGTGTCCTGATTGGCGAAGCCGGGGACGATGTCGCTGCTGGTGACAATGATGCACAGAAGCCTGCTGCTAAAGCAGCCCAGTATTACACCTACACGCCCGCCGAGACCTCTGAGGAGTCCTGCGATGAGTAGCGAAGCAACTTGCCCCATTACGCTGACCGTTGCCGGCGACCCGCGTCTGGCGCGCCTTGTGCGCATGACGGCGGCAAATGTCGGTGCGCTCTGCTCCATGTCCGTCGATCGCATCGAGGACATTCGTATGGCTGCCGAGGAAGCATTTATTTTCGGCTGCACGGCTGTTGATTCCGATGACATCTCGATCAAATTCGATGTCGACGAATCTCACGTTGGCATGACCTTTACCTTTGGCGACCAGGCCACCGTCGACGAGGATGACCAGGCCGCTGTGTATGCCGAGCTCATTTTGGCGAGCGTGTGCGACTCCTACGAAAAGACTGCGGCGCCCCTGACGCTTTCCCTCGACCTCAAGGCGGATATCTAATATGACCGAACGTTCCCGGAGCGGTAAGACCGCTTGGGACAAGGAGAAAACCCGCGAGCTGTTTCGTCGCTATAAAGAGACCGGTGACCCGGACGCACGCGAGCAGCTCGTCATGTCCCACATGAACCTGGTAAGGTTTCTTGCCAACAAGTTTAAGAACCGCGGCGAGCCGCTCGATGACCTGATGCAGGTTGGTTATTTGGGCCTGCTCAAGGCTATCGACCGCTTTGACCCTGAGCGCGGACTCGAGTTCACCACGTTTGCCACGCCTACCATCCTGGGCGAGATCAAGCGTCACTTCCGTGATAAGGGCTGGAGCGTGCGCGTGCCGCGCCGTTTGCAGGAGCTTTCTGCCAAGGTCAACCAGGCCACCGACAAGCTCACCAATGAGTTGCAGCGCTCGCCTAAGGTTGAAGAAATCGCTGAGTACCTGGGTGTGACCGTCGACGAGGTGCTGGAGGCCATGGAATCGTCTTCGGCCTATACCTCGGTGCCCATCGAGGCTCCTGGCGCGTCCGATTCCGATGATGCCCCCTCGATTCTCGACCGCTATGCCGATGACGACAACGAGCTCGATTTTACCGATGACCGCCTGGTGATCGAGGAAGCCATCCGCGATTTCTCGCCGCGTGAGCGTGAGGTTATCGAGCTGCGCTTTGTGAAGGGCATGACCCAGATCGAGATCGCCAAGAAGCTGGGTATCTCGCAGGTGCAGGTTTCGCGCCTGCTGCGCCGTACCCTTAAGAAGATACAGGACAAGATCGACCCCGACGGAGTGATGGTTCGTTCATGATTGAGCACCCCCAACAAACCGACCGCACGCTGCGCGATACTCGTATTCTGACGCTTCGCATTTGGGCTGTCGTTGGCTGCATTGTCATCGC
>CABUWD010000113.1 GCA_902495155.1 uncultured Collinsella sp. | reverse complement strand
CCGCCTATATCGTCCCGCGCGCAGTTTCGCAGCGCAGCGAGAATGTTTGAGCACGGGATGATATAGGCGGGCGCCACGGGGACGGACAAACCTACTCCGTCTCGCCCGGTCGAGCGCCGCGGGCTAGGGCGTCCTGGTACTCCTTGACTGCCTTGATCCTCTGCATCGGCTTGAGTCGCTCGAACATGGTATTGCCGTGCAGGTGATCGATCTCGTGCTGCAGGCACACGCAGAACAGGTCGCCTGTGGCCTCATAGCGAATCAGGTTGGCATCCAGGTCATACGCCTCGACGACAACGTGATCGGGACGCTCGATCTCGCAGCTAATGCCGGGGATGGAAAGGCAGCCCTCGCTAAACGGCACCAGATGGTCACTCTGCTCAACAATGACAGGGTTAATGAGCACGTACGGATCATAGTCGCTCTTGTCGCTGTAGTCGCAGTCGATGGTGACGAGCTGAATGAGCTCGCCGATCTGCGGGGCAGCCAGGCCGCAGCCGCCGTTCTCAAACATCATCTTCTTCATCTTCTCGGCAAGCGCCTCGATTGCCGGGGTGATCTCCTCGATGACGGCGCACTCCTGGCGCAGACGAGGGTCGGGCGACAGTACGATTCCGTTGGCTTCCATGGCCATCCTTTCGGGTTGTTACATCAAATCATAGGCGTCGACATCAACGCTCACGCTCACGCCGCGCACAGAGCCCACCTCTTTGAGGCAGGCGTCGATATCATCAGAGACATGGTACCCCACGGGCGACTTCACAAGCAGATGGAAGCGATAACGGTCCTTGGCTCTCTCGATTACACACGAAGCCGGGCCCAGCACCTGCGGCACGGCACTCCCCGCCCGTAAAAAGTCGGGCGCGGCGGCATGCCAACGGCGCTTAAGAAGCTTTGCAATGCGCCCGATGTAGTCCTGCGCGTCGTCTCGGTTCGCCGACCACACCAAAATGTTGACCAGGCGAACAAACGGCGGGTACAGCGCGTCGCGGCGCTGGTCCAGGTCGTAGTCGGTAAAGATCGAACGGTCGTGCTCAGCGACAGCGCGAATGACCGGATCTTCGGGCAGGTAGGTCTGGATGATCACCTCACCGGGGCGATCGCCGCGGCCGGCGCGGCCCGCAACCTGCTCCAGCAAGTCGTAGGCGCGCTCTCCTGCGCGGAAGTCCGGCAGCTTGAGGGCGAAATCGGCATTGACCACGCCCACGAGCGTGACCTCGGGAAAGTCGAGGCCCTTGGCGATCATCTGGGTGCCCAGCAGCACCGCACAATCGGCGGCATCGAACTGCTCGAGCAGCTTTTTGTGCGCATCCTTGCCGCGCGTGGAATCGGCATCCATGCGAATAATGGCGACGTCCTCGGGAAGCATCTGGTGCAGCGCGTCCTCGATCTGTTGAGTGCCCAGACCCATTTTTGCCAGGTAGCGACTGCCACATTTGGGGCAACGGCTCGTGGGCGCGGGATACGGCTGCACGCGCCAAGACGAACCGCAGGTGTGGCACTGCAGTGTATGGGTGCGCTCGTGATACGTAAGCGCGGTGGAGCAGTGGTTACAGGTGGGGACGCAGCCGCATTCGCGGCACATCAGGAACGGCGCAAAGCCGCGGCGGTTATGCAGCAGCACAGCCTTCTCGCGCCGCTCAACAACGCGCTCCAGACCTTCCATGAGCGGTTTTGAGAACATGGAGCGGCTGCCGTGCGAGAACTCGCGGCGCAGGTCGGCAATGCGGACTGTCGGCAGCACGGCGTGTCCCGGGCGCTCGGGCATCTCGATGCGCGTCCAGATGGCGCCGTTATACGTGCCACGGCGGCAGCGGTCGAGGGCCTCAGCAGAAGGCGTGGCGGAGCCCAGCACGAGCGGGCAGCGGTAGCGCCGTGCCATCTCGGCCGCCACCTCGCGCGCGTGGTAGCGCGGACTGGAGCCCTGCTTGTAGCTGGTCTCGTGCTCCTCGTCGATGATGATGAGGCCCAGGTCGCTGAGCGGGCAAAAGAGAGCCGAACGGGCACCCACGACCACACGCGCGGCACCGCTGGCAACCATATCCCACTGGTCCAGGCGCTCGCCGGCCGAAAGGCGTGAATGGAAAACTGCGACCGTCTCGCCAAAGCGCGAGCGGAAACGGCCGACGGTCTGGGCCGTCAGCGATATCTCGGGCACGAGCACGCAAGCCGATCGGCCGGCCGCCAGCACGCGCTCAATCGCCGAAAGGTAAACCTCGGTTTTGCCGGAGCCGGTGACGCCGTCGACAAGGACCACGTCTCCGTGGGCGTCAAGACGGGCGCGCTCAATCTGCGCGAGCGCCTGCTGCTGGCCGTTGGTAAGGAAGACCGGCGCCTTGCCACTTGCCGAGGACAGCGAGGTCTGCTCGCTGCAGCCACGCCAAGCACGGCGCTCCTCCACCACCACGACGCCGCGTTTTTCGAGCGCCTTGATAGTCGCCGACATGCTGTTATAGAGAAGGTTGAGGTCGCGCGTCGTGACCGGGCCGCACTGGAGCGCCTCAATGAGCTGACGCTGGCGAACGGCAGTCTTGGGCGGCGTATAGTCGAAACCCTCGGGCGTGAGCATGACCCAGCGGTTTTGGATTGGCTTGACGGCGGAACGTTCAACCGTCCACGCGCCGTCGCCGCCCTTGACCACGCGCGGACTTCCACCCGGGGGCAAGAACAGACGCAGGCACTCGGAAAGCGTTGCGACGTACTCGCGGCTCATCCAGCGTGCGATACGGGCAGCCTCGGCGGTAAAAAGCGGCTTGCTGAGGATAGCCTCGATGACTTTAATGCGCGCGGGATCGAGAGCGTCGTTACCTTGCAGGTCGGCCAGCTCGGGCGCAATGTCGACGATGTAGCCCGCGGCCGCACGGTTACCAAAGTGGACCAGGACCGTGGATCCGATCTGCGCCTCGTTGGCAAGGGACCGGGGGATGCCGTAGGCGAATGGCTCGGACAGCGCACGGGTCGGGATGTCGAGGACCACGCTCGCATAGGCGGCGACGGGTTCGGGTGCGGGCTCGGACTGCGCCGGGGCGGCGGCAGGAGCCGCGGACTTCGGAGCTTCCTCCGGTTCTGGCGAACCAAACAGCGACAGTTGCTCGGCCATGGTCCCAGCACCTCCTATCCCATACGTCTACAGAAACAAGAGCCCCGCTCGAGGTGAACGGGGCTCGGATACATACGTTTGCGCAGCGATTACAGCGCCATCGTGCGGGCGCGGTCGATGCGCGCCAGGCAGTCGTCGCGACCGACGAGCGCCATGGTCTCGCCCAGCGGAGGGCTCACCATGTTGCCGCAGACGGCGACGCGCACAGCCTGGAACACCACGCGCTTCTTGAGGTCCATCTGCTCAGGCAGCGGCTCAAGCGCAGCGTCGATGTTGGCGGCCGTCCACTCGTCCACACCCTCGAGTGCGGCCTTGGCGGCGTCCAGAATGGCACCCATGCCCTCCTTGGCCAGGCCCTTGTTGACGGACTTCTCGTCATACTCGAGCGTCTCAGCCGTGGCAAAGATGGGGGCGGCGACGGTCACGGCGTCGGCCGGCATCTTGGTGCGCGGCTTGACAATGGCGGCAAGCGCGTCGATCCAATCCTCGCCGTACTCAACATTACCCTCGATGAGACCCGCCTCGTGCAGCTCGGGGACCATGATCTCGTCGGCAAACTGAGCATCGGACATGCCGTTGATGTACTCGGCATTGACCCAGTCGAGCTTCTTGGGGTCGAAGGTCGCCGGGTTCTTGGAGATGCGGTCGAGCGAGAACTTGCTGGCCAGGACATCGCGCGGGATGATCGTGGTCTCACCGTCGAGCGACCAGCCGAGCAGCGCCAGATAGTTGACGAAGGCATCGGACAGGTAACCGGCGTCGCGGTATTCCTCCACCGAGGTGGCGCCGTGGCGCTTGGAGAGCTTCTTGCCGTCGGCGCCCAGGATCATGGAGATGTGGGCGAACGTGGGCACGGGCGCGCCGAGAGCCTCATAGACCATGACCTGACGCGGGGTGTTGGACAGGTGGTCGTCGCCGCGGATGACATGGGTGATCTTCATCATGGCGTCGTCGACGACGGTCGCGAAGTTGTACGTGGGCGTGCCGTCGGAGCGGAAGATGACAAAGTCGTCGAGCTCCTTGGCGTCGAAGGTCACCTCGCCGTGGACGGCGTCGTGGATGACGACGTCTCCGCGGTCCTCGGGCACCTTGATGCGCAGGACATAGGACTCGCCGGCCTCGATGCGGCGGCGGGCCTCCTCGGGATCAAGATCGCGGCAACGGCGCTGATAGCCCTGGAAGGGATCCTTGCGCTCCTGCGCGGCCTTACGGTCGGCGTCGAGCTGCTCCTTGGTGCAGAAGCAGGGATATGCCTTGCCCTCGTCCCAAAGCTTCTGGGCGGCCTGTTTGTACAGGTCCAGGCGCTCGGTCTGGGCGTAGGGACCAAAGTCGCCGCCCACCTCGGGACCCTCGTCCCAGTCAAGGCCCAGCCAACGCATGGCGCGCAGGATGATCTGCGTGTTCTCGTCGGTGGAGCGGGTGGGGTCAGTGTCGTCGATGCGCAGGATGAACGTGCCGCCGTTTGCGCGGGCAAAAGCCCAGTTATAGATAGCGGTGCGGGCGCCGCCAATGTGCAGCTTGCCCGTCGGTGAGGGTGCAAAGCGGACGCGAACGTCTGATGCCATGGAAATCTCCTCGATTGCAGGATGGATGTCTAACCGCACCAGTATAAAGCATCAAAGCAACCTCCGCACAAAGGGCACCGACCTACTCATTGGGGACAGACTTAAATGACCAGTCTTTGGGCAACCTGTCGGCACTTAGGTAAGGCTGGTCATTTAAGTCTGTCCCCAATGAGTAGGTGCGGAAAGGGTGTGAATGTTTGATTTACGCGCTATGATGTGCCCTTGCATAGAGAGCTCGGCGGAATGGTAACGGTCGCCGGGACACGTTTTTGAAAGGACAATCATGTCAGAAGAACTTCGTTCCATCCCGCTCCAACACGGGTCCTTTGTTTTTACGTCGGAGTCGGTGACCGAAGGTCATCCCGATAAGATCGCCGACCAGATCAGCGACGCCGTCCTCGACGCAATCCTCGCCAAAGAAATAGAGCTGCAGGAGCAGGGCTACATCGCCCCCAACGGCGTGCCCGCCAACGTGGAGAACGTCCGCTGCGCCTGCGAGACCCTCGTGACCACCGGCACCGTCATCGTCGCCGGCGAGATCCGCACTCAGGCCTACGTCGACGTGCAGGAGATCGCCCGTGGCGTTATCCGCCGCATTGGCTACAACCGCGCAAAGTTCGGTTTTGACTGCGATACCTGCGGCGTCATGAGCCTTATCCACGAGCAGTCCCCCGATATCGCCCAGGGCGTCGACGAATCCTTCGAGACCCAGACCGGCGCTACCACTGACCCAATCGACCTGATCGGCGCCGGCGACCAGGGCATGATGTTCGGTTATGCCTCCAACGAGACCAAGACCCTCATGCCCATGCCACACTACCTGGCAAGCCGCCTGGCCGAGCGCCTGGCCGCCGTGCGTCACGACGGTACCCTCGCCTATCTGCGTCCCGACGGCAAGACCCAGGTCACCGTGCGCTACGAGGAAGGCAAGCCCGTCGAGGTCACGACCATCGTCATCTCCACGCAGCACGCCGCCGAGATCGAGGACATGGGCAAGATCAAGGCCGACCTCATCGAGCACGTCATCACCCCGGTCATGGCCGCTGAGAACATGCCGTGGGACAACGCGGACATCTACGTGAACCCCACCGGTCGCTTTGTCGTGGGCGGCCCCATGGGCGACACGGGCCTCACCGGCCGTAAGATCATCGTCGACACCTACGGTGGCTACGGCCGTCACGGCGGCGGTGCCTTTAGCGGCAAGGACTGCACCAAGGTCGACCGCTCCGCCGCGTATGCCGCGCGTTGGGTCGCCAAGAACGTGGTCGCCGCCGGTCTGGCCGACCGATGCGAAGTCGAGCTTGCCTACGCCATCGGCGTTTCCAAGCCCCTCTCAATCATGGTCGACACCTTCGGTACCGCGCATGTTGCCGAGGACAAGATCGTCGAGGCCGTAGAGAAGACCTTCGACCTGCGCCCGGGCGCAATCATCCGCGACCTGGACCTGCGTCGCCCCATCTACGAAAAGACGGCAGCCTACGGTCACTTCGGTCGAGAAGACGCCGACTTCACCTGGGAGAAAACCGATCGAGTCGAAGAACTCAAAGCAGCCTGCGACCTGTAATTAAGAACCGCTAAGGTCACAACAACATATGCACTTTCATAAGAAGTACCGGTCCCAACCGGTACTTCTTTTTTATTTAACCGGTGGTGAAGATGAGCCACTGCGGGACATGGAATAGGTCACCAGCCAATGAATTTTGG
>CABUWD010000112.1 GCA_902495155.1 uncultured Collinsella sp. | reverse complement strand
GCCTTGCCCATCTGGGCAATGAGCGCAAAGCCGCCGTGGACCTCGGGCTTGATCTCGCGCGAGCGGATGCGCGTGCCCTCGGGGAAGATCAGGACGTCCTCGCCGCGCTGCAGCGCATGCTGGGCGGCGCGCAGGCACTTCATGTCGGCGGTACCGCGCTCGACGGGGATACCGCCGACGCGGCTAAAGGCCCAACGCACAATCTTGCTCTTGGCGAACTCGGACTTAAAGATGGGACGAATGCGGCGCCCCCCAAAGAACAGCGCCGTCTCCACGGCCAAGAGCTCGGCCATCGAGGTGTGGTTGCAGATGACCACGCTGCCGCGGCCTTCCTGGCGCTCAAACAGAAGGTCAGCGTCCTCGACCTTCCAGCGCCACATGAGCTTGGAGAAGGCCCAAAGGATGGCCATGACTACGGCGACGGTGCCGCGGATGAGCACGGGGAACTCTGCGTAAGGAGCGTTGTAATAATCCTCGGGCGTCTGCTTAAACAGGCGCATGGGCTACCTCCTTTGGTTGATGAGGTCCTCGATTATCGAGACGACCTCATCGATGGTGTGGGCGGTGGAGTCGACGTGCACGGCGTCCTCGGCGGGCACGAGCGGGGCGACCTCGCGGCTGCTGTCGAGCTTGTCGCGCTGCTTAAGGGCGTCGAGGGTCTCGTCGACCTCGGCTTCGAGCTGCTCGGACGTGAGCGGCTGGGCGTCGTTTTGGTGACGCTGCAGCACGCGGCGGCGGGCGCGCTCACGCGGGTCGGCGGTCAGGAAGACCTTGACCTGCGCGTTAGGGAACACGACGGTACCGATGTCGCGACCCTCAGCCACGATATCGCGGTCCTCGGCGGCGCGGCGCTGGTGGATGAGCATGGCGGCGCGCACGCCCGGATAGGCCGAGACCTTGGACACGTTGGCGTCGACCTGCGGGGTGCGGATGGCGACCGAAGCGTCCTGGCCGTCAACGGTCAGGCGCGTGTCCTCGCCGGTGCCGTTGGTAAAGCGAATCTCGATCTGCTCGGCGAGGGCATCGATGGCTGCCTCGTCGTCCAGGTCGATGCCGCGGTCGAGCGCGGCGAAGGTGACGGCGCGATACATGGCGCCCGTGTCGAGCTTGTTAAAGCCCAGCTGGCGGGCGATCTCCTTGGCGATGGTGGACTTGCCGGAACCGGCGGGGCCGTCGATGGCGACGATCATGCAATGCTTCCTTTCGATGGGTGACGTGCTGGTATGGTTCGCGGGCGTTGGGGCGCGGCGGGTTGCCTAGCCCGTGTAGCGCTCGCGGTAGGTGTTGCGCTTGGGTGCGGAGCCGTGGCTGCCGTGGTGACGCGTGCGGCTGGCGGGCGTGTCTTGGGGCTTGCCGCCGTTGCGCTTGGAGCTCGCCTGCTTGGGAGGGATGCCACCGCTTTTGAGGATCTGCACCTCGCGGTCGGTGAGCTCGCGCCACGAGCCTTTGGCCACGCCCTCGAGCTCAAGGCCGGCAAAGTTGCAGCGATGCAGACGGATTACCGGGTGGTGAATCTTGCTCAGCATGCGCTTAACCTGATTCTTGCGGCCCTCGCGAATGATGACCTCCACGGCGGTGGTGCCGGGCTTGACGCCTTGCGGAGCCACGGCCACGGCCTCGCGCGCGTTGATGACTCGGCAGATTGCCGGCTGGCATAGGCCGTCGTCGAGCTCGATGCCACGGCGGAGCGGATCTAGATCGCGGTCGGTCAGCTGTCCGTCCACGAGCGCTTGGTAGGTCTTGTAGACATGCTTGCTGGGGTGCAGCAGGTCCTGCGATAGGTCGCCGTCGGTGGTAAAGAGCAAAAGGCCCGTGGTGTCGCGGTCCAGGCGACCCACCGGGAAGAGCCCCGGAAAGCGGTTGCGCGGGACCAGGTCGGCCACGCAAGGGCGCTCCTGCGGGTCGCTCATGGTGGTGAGGTAGCCGGTCGGCTTGTAGAGCATCAGGTACACGGCGCCCTGGTTGAGCTTGACGGGTATGCCGTCGACCTCGATATGGTCGCGGTCGACATCGACCTTAGTGCCCAGCTCGGTCGCGACCAGCCCGTTGACGGTCACGCGGCCGGCGGTCATCAGGTCCTCCGAGCCGCGGCGGCTCGCCACGCCCGCGCGCGCCAAAAAGCGCTGCAGGCGCATGATGTGCGGGTAGACGTGCTGGGCGTCGGACTTGTGCGTATCCGCGTTAGGCGCCGCAGCGACGGTGCGCGTCTCCCCTACTTCGTTAGTCCTCGTCATGCAAATCCTCCGAGGTCTCGTCGACGACCAGGGTCTCCAAGTCCTCGACTGCCTCAACATCTTCAACATCGGTATCGAGCAGTTCGCGCTCTTCGTCCAGGTCCTCGGCTTGCTCCTCGAGCGTGGACTGAATACTGCGGCCGCTCAGACGCTCGCGGATAAACTGACGTGATTGCTCGTCGGGGGCAAACTGCTCCAGATCGGGCAGATCGCGGGTGGAGCGCAGACCGAACTTTTCCAAGAAGGCGTTGGTCGTGCCGTAGATGATGGCCTGACCGCGCTGGGGGTCACGGCCGAGCTCGCGCACCAGACCCTTGTCAACGAGCGACGCGATGACGCCATCGGAGTTGACGCCGCGGATGCCCTTGACCACCTCGCGCGTCACGGGCTGGTGGTAGGCGATCACGGCCAGGGTTTCGAGCGCCGCCTGCGACAGCTTTTGCGTGTCCCAGCTCAACACATAGGCCTCGACCACGTCGTGGTAGGCGGGGTGCGTGAACAGGCGCCAACCGCCGGCGACCTCGCGCAGCTGAAAGCCGCGGTTGGCCTCCTCGTACTCAACCTTGAGCTCGGCGAGCAGCGACGCGCACTCGCCGGGGGCGATATCCAGTGCGCCGGCCAGCGCGGGCGCACTCACCGGGTCGCTCGACACCAGCAGCAGTGCCTCGAGGGCGCCTTTAAGGCTGTTTGCCTCCAGCGTGGAAAGGGTTGACATGGTTGCGGCTCCTATTCGGTGAGCTCGGGGCCCTCGCCGGGCACATAGGCCTCGGCGCCCTCGACGCGGTTGATTTGAATGGTTCCAAAGATCTCGTCCTGGCTCAGCGTGAGCGAGCCGCGCTTGGCGAGCTCGAGCATGGCCAGGAAGGTGACGACGAGCTGCTCGGTGGTGGCATCGCCGTCCAACAGCTCGCGGAAAGTGCAGGTTTGGTGCGCCATGGTAAAGCGGTCGACCGAGGCCACCGTCAGGTCGAGCGGCACGCGATGCGGTGCTACGTGCTCGGCCTCCAGCAGGAAGGTCTGGCGCTTGCCGTCCAGGTCGGCGCAGATGACGGCGAGGCCGCGCAGTGTGATGCCGGCCAGGTAGTCGGGCATAAGGCCCAAAAACTCGGGGTCGGGGCCGGCCACGCGCGGATGCATGCGGCTTTCGGCCTGCATGCGGGCACCGAGGGCCGCCGCCGCACCCTTAAACTGCTTGTAGGCGATCAGGCGCTGGATCAGGACCTCGCGCAAGGCGTCGCCGTCGAGCGCGCTGAGCTCCTCGAGGTCTTCGTCGAACTCGTCATCGTCGTCATCGACTTTGCGCGGGGCCTCCTGGGGCACCAGAGAAGCAGCCTTGATGTCCAAAAGGGTTGCCGCGACCAGCAAAAAGTCGCTCGCCACGTCCAGGTCCAGCGCCTCGATGCGCTCGGCCTCGGCAAGGTACTGCTCGGCCACCTCGCTGATGGAGATGGCGCCGATATCTACTTTTTGGCGGGTTACCAGCTGCAGCAGCAGGTCGAACGGTCCGCTGTAGACCTGCGTCGACACGCGATACGACATCTTCGACCTCCTTTGACGGCGCCTTCGCGGCGCGGTTTGGGTGCATGTTGCGACCGTTTTACACGGTCGAACTGTAAGTTTACCTTAGATGCCGGCGATTGCGAAGTTGAGCAGCTGCTCAGCTAGCGGATACACGGTAACGTCGAAATAGCGGCCGATCACATCGATGCCGGTCCACATGGGCAGCAGGTACAGCACGATGATAAGGATCGGCATGGCGTATTGTTGTAGACGGTAATAGTTGTTGAGCGCCTTGCCATTGAGGAAGGGCACGATGATCGACGAGCCATCGAGCGGCGGAATCGGGATGAGGTTGAAGAACGCAAGCGACAGGTTGACCACGATGAACGTGGCGCCGAAGTTCATGATCTGTGACGCCACGGCAAAGGACATGCTGGCGTAGAGGTTGCCGTATGCCGTGTGCATGAGGGCGGCCGCAAGGCACGCGAGGGCGATGTTCGATGCGGGGCCGGCTGCGCTAACCAGGACCTCATCGCGCTTGGGGTGCTTGAGGTTGTTGAGGTAGACGGGCACGGGCTTGGCGAAGGCGAACACCGGGCCGCCGGCGGCAAGCATGAGCAGCGGCAAGATGATGGTGCCAAACGGGTCGATATGGTTGAGCGGGTTGAGCGAGACACGACCGCGCGAACGGGCCGTCTTATCGCCGAGTGCCCAGGCCGCGGCGGCGTGCGCGCTCTCGTGGATGACGATGCCGACGATAACGGCGACGGCGCTGGCGAGTAGGTTCATGAAGTAGTTGCTGGACATGGCGCTCCCCTAGCGGACGCGACGCGAGGCGCGCGTGAGCAGGTAGTCGGCCACAAAGAGGATAACGGCCACGATGGCGTAATCCAGGCGGAACACACCGCCAAAGGGCGATGTTATGACGCCGTAGCCGGCGATGGCGCTCGGCAACGCACGCGAAAGCTCAACAACAAAGCCCACGATCTGCAGCTTGGCGGTGAGGCCGCTAAAGCACAGCAGCACGGTCATTGCGCTCATAAAAATGCCGCAGATGCGACAGGCGATGGCGATGATGCTCATCGCCACGGCAGCGGCCTTACGAGAGTTCACGCGCGGTCTCCTCTTCGATCTGGGTGGAAAGCTCCAGCCATTCGTCCTCGAGCTTGGGCAGCTCCTGCTTAAGGCCGTTATATTCCCCCAGCGCGGCGTTGAACTTATCCTGATCGGCATAAAGCTCTTCGCTTGCCATCAATTCCATAAGCTCGTCATAGCGGGCGCGCTTTTTGTCGAGCTCCGTCTCGATCTTCTTGAGCTGGTTGCGCACGCCCTTGAGCTTTTTGTTGAGCGCAGCACGGGCCTGGGCCTCGGCACGCTTTTGCTCCTTGGTCTTCTTGCCCTCGGCCGGCTTGGGAGCGGCGGCGGGCGCATCGGGCTGGGCCGCGGTGACTTTGGCGGACTTGCCCGCCGCCGGCGCACTCTCCCCTGCTGCCTCGGCGGCGGCGCGTGCCGCGAGGTCCTCGCGCTTGTAGAGGTAGTAGTCGTAGTCGCCGTCGTAGACAGTGACCTTACCGTCGCGGATGTCGATGATGCGGTTGGCCACGGCGCGTACCAGGTGCTCGTCGTGGCTGATCAGCACGATGGTTCCGGGGAAGTTTTGCAAGGCGTTCTCGAGCATGTCCACCGAGTCGATGTCAAGGTGGTTGGTGGGCTCGTCCAGGCACAGGAGCGCCTCGGGGGCCACGAGCATTTTGGCCAGGGCCAGACGCGCTTTTTCGCCTCCGGAGAGGACGCGAACCTGCTTTTCGATGGAATCGTTGTCGCTAAACAG
The DNA here is from genome assembly GCA_902495155.1 of uncultured Collinsella sp. Classification (GTDB taxonomy): domain Bacteria; phylum Actinomycetota; class Coriobacteriia; order Coriobacteriales; family Coriobacteriaceae; genus Collinsella. The sequence continues at coordinate 895 of CABUWD010000112.1, read as the reverse complement.
GAAGGCGCCCAGCAGGCTGCGCTGCTGCGGCACGGTCCACTTGGGCGTGACGGTGTCAATCTCTTGCAGAACGGTGTTGGACTCGGTCATGCCCTCGAGCGCGTGCTGGGCGTAGTAGGCCACGCCCACGTTGGTGCCCAGGTCGCGGATGCCGGTGGTGGGCGGCTCCAGGCCGGCGAGGATCTTCATGAGCGTGGACTTGCCGGCGCCGTTGGGGCCAACGAGTGCCACGTGTTCGCCGCGGTAGAGCTTGAGGTCGATGTCGCTGTAGATGTGCTTGTCGTCGTATGACTTGGAGACGCCCTCGAGCCCCACGACCATGTCGCCGGAGCGCGGCGGGTCGGGGAACTTAAAGTCGATGTGCTTGTGGCCCTCGGGCAGGATGACGAGCTCCTTTTTGATTTGCTCGATCTTGCGGATGCGCTCCTGCGCCTGGGCGGCTTTGGTGGGCTTGTAGCGGAACTTGTCGACGAAGACCTGCATGTGGGCGATGTCGCGCTCCTGAGCGGCACGCTTGGCGCGCATCTGCTCCAGGTTGTCCTCGCGCTGCTTAAGGTAGCTGCTGTAGTTGCCGGTGTAGGTGGTTACGCGACGGTTTTCGAGGGCGGCGACGTGGTCGACGCAGGCGTCCATGAAGGCGCGGTCGTGGCTGACGATGAGGACGGCGCCGTCGTAGTTGGCGATAAAGCCGCGCAGCCATTGGACGCTCTCGAGGTCCAGGTGGTTGGTGGGCTCGTCCAGAAGCAGCAGGTCGGGGTGGCGCAGGAAGAGCTTGGCGAGCGCGATGCGCATCTGCCAGCCGCCCGAGAACTCGGAGCACGGGCGTTCAAAGTCGGTGACCTTAAAGCCCAGGCCGGACAGGATCTTGCGGGCGTTGCTCTCGAGTTCGTAGCCG
>CABUWD010000111.1 GCA_902495155.1 uncultured Collinsella sp. | reverse complement strand
GTCATGCTGCGCAGCGTGGGTCGTGCGCCTGCGGGTTTTTCGCGCACCGACTCGCTGGCGGGTATCATGGGCATGACCTTTATCAAGGCGATGGAATGCAGCCGCGCGATGGACGAGGCTATGCTTTGCCGCGGCTTTGCCGGTGCGTATCCGGCGCCCGCGCACGCCGGGTTTGGCTGGCGCGATGCGGTCTATGCGGCCGGCGTGGCGCTGCTGGCAGTGTTGTGCGCCGTGCTGTAGGCGCTGCTGGTTTCGACTGGGGATGCAAATGGGGAAGGGCGACGTTTTGACGATCGATATGAATAGTGCGGCGGGCGTGAGCGGTGCTGCTAGCGCCGAGGTCGCGCCGCTCATCGAGCTGCGCGACGTGGTGTTCTCCTATGCGGGGCATACGGTTGTCGATGGCGTGTCGCTGCAGGTCGATCGTGGTGAACTCGTTGCCCTGCTCGGTCCCAATGGCTGCGGTAAGACGACGATCATGCGCCTTATTAACGGCCTTGAACTCGCAGACGCAGGGGCATACCTGTTCGACGGGCACGTGATCGATGCGGCGTTTCTAAAGGATTCCGCGGCCGCTCAGCGTTTTCATCAGCGCGTTGGCTTTGTGTTCCAGAATGCCGACGCCCAGCTGTTCTGTGCTACGGTGGGCGAGGAAGTTGCTTTTGGTCCCGCGCAGATGGGACTGCCGGCAGACGAGCTCGAGCGCCGCGTGCGCGATGCCATGGGGCTGTTCCAGGTTGCCGACCTTGCCGACGCCTCTCCCTATCAGCTCTCGGGCGGGCAAAAGAAGCGCGTTGCGCTGGCTGCGGTGGTGTCGATGAACCCGGATATCTTGGTCCTCGACGAGCCTACCAATGGGCTCGACGAGGATTCATGTGACATCGTGGTCAACTTCTTGCTGGCCTACGTCGCGGCGGGTAAGACGGTCTTGATGAGCACACATCACCAGGATTTGGTGCGACGCCTGGGTGCCCGTGCCATCTATATCGATCGATATCACCATGTGGTCGAGGCGCCTTCGCCGTCGTATGGAACCGAAAGCGGTGCTACGGACTAGTTGCTGCGTAGAGCGTGCATAGCCGCCCGCGCGACTTTACTGTGATGGTATAGTTATCCAGGTTTTTATGGGGGTGGCTATGCCAAGCTGGAACATTCATATCGCTCAGACGGAGCGTTTGCTGGAGCGCACCGGTGCGCTTGCCAAGAGCGTTCGCGACCGCAATGCCTTTTTGTTTGGCTGTGTGGTTCCGGATATCTTCGTGGGCTATATGGTCCCTGGCATCGCCGATCCCATCCCGTACCGCATTACGCACTTTGCCAAGCCTGAGCCCATCCCTAAGCCTCGTGAACATGAGTTCTGGGATACCTATGTGGCACCGTTGCTTAAAAGTTCGCCCAACGGTGCGCCAGCCGCGGCAACCTCGATTATCGAGGAACGCGAGCGACTGAACCGCGTGCACTATCCCCAGCGCTACAAGGATGCCGAGCCGGTTGTCGGTCCCGGCGCCTGTGAGTTCTCGCTTGCGTCCGAAGATGTGGCGCAGTCGCTGCTCGATTTAACGCTGGGCGTCTGGTCGCATCTGGTGGCCGATACCGTATGGAATACGCGCGTGAATCAGTACCTGGAGGCGCACGGCGGCAAGCCGTGTGAGGAGTTCCGCATTAAAAAGCAAGGCGACTTTGACTGGTTTGGCAAGACGCTCGGCATTGTTTCGATTCCGCGCGCGACCGATCGCCTGTATACCGCGGCGACGCGTTTTGGGCAGTATCCCATCCATAAAGAATATGTGCTCAAGACCATCGGCGTCATGCACGAGATCGTGCGCGAAAACCCCGGCGAGCCCGATCATCCGTCGTATCGCCTGCTAACCGAGGAGTTTTTCGATGCAACGTTTACCGAGGTCATCGAGCTAACCGAGACAGGCTTTGCGACTCGCGTTGCCGCTTCTGACGTCCCCGCAGTCCCCCTGATCGCTAGCTGCTAGCTGACCGGCCTGGCAGTGAACAACTCATCCCAATCGACAAGCAGCTCTTGCCGTAGGGTATCTTCGGTGGTGCGTTCCTGATCGGTCTTTGGGATGTAGGGGAGCCCCGCCTTTTTATGGATGAGTTCAGCGATGTTGTTGAAGCTCTTCGTGTCCTTGATTTGCTCATAGGTTATCTGGATAACGTCATAGCCCATGCTTGTGAGGGCAGTGGTGCGCTCGGCATCGGAGAGGCTTGCGGCTTCGCTGTCATGAGCGGAGCGGCCTTGGCATTCCAGAATGACGCCCATGCTGTTGGTGGCACTTTCGATGAGGATATCGGCGTAGCAGCAGGTTTTGTCATACAGTGAGCGCGCGGTGTCGCTGAGTGGGATGCGCACGTTGTTTGCGATGTTGATGCCCATGCCGCCCTCGTCGCGGGGGAGCGAGACAAGCATGGAGGTCTGTACTTCGAAGGGCGAGGCAGTTTGCCCCGTCATGCGTTTTGCGGCCCAATGGAGTTGTTTGACGCCGCGCAGGCCTGCGGCTTGCTTGGCGAACGTGGCGATATCCGTTGCGGTAAGAAGCGGCGTGCGCTTCCACAGGTTAGTGCCATTGCCTTTGGTGTCGACAACGCGTTTCCAACCACAGTCGGGCGGAATGAGCATAAGCGAAATAGCTTCATCGAGTTGTTGTTGCGTTCGCTCGCAGGGCTTAAACACTGCAAAGGAGCCGCACATCTCGTAGCAAGCCATGAGTAACTGGTTGCGTGAAACCTGTGTAGCAAGGTTGAGCAGTGTGAACTCCGGTGACGTGACATCAAACCCATGTTCAGTCTGCCTAAACGACCCCGGAGGTGGCTCCTGGGTCAGGAGGTGCGACTTGAACAAGCTACGTGATCCGGATTGTGCCCGAGTGAATACAAGCCTGTGAAGCGGTGCGTGAAGCAGATCTTTTACAACTGCATGACTTCCGAGGCCGCAACATCTGCGATCCATATTGCCAAGGCTAATGGCGGGGTAAAGGCCTAATACCTGCGGCGGGATACGGTGATAGTAAAAAGCGGATTGACCGCATAGCGTCAGGTCCATAATGCCCTCCTGGCCGAAATCATCTCTTTGAAGCGAGTGATGCCAGCGTCAATCCGGAAGTATGCGGCAAAATCTGAACCCTATGAGCAGACCTGGCTTTTGAGGCTAGTTTATCAGGCATTTTGTTGTGAAAAAACAGGGTGTGCTCGGAGGTTCCAGAATTTGCCGCATACTTCCGAAAACCAGGTCGATTTGGACTTTGCTAAAACGATTTATCAGCCCTGCGTGAGGTGTGGTCTTGCCGCCGGGTGAACACTTCTAGCGCCTGAGCTATTTTTTTTGGGCCTCGAAGGGTGGTTTTCGCGCTTTTGGTAAAGAAATGAGTGCGTGTTTTGCCGTGCGCCGGCATTGACGCAAAGAAAAGGGTCCGGAAGGCGAAGCCTTCCGGACCCTTTGCAATGCAAATCTGCTTGCAAGTGCGATTTAGCGCACCTGAGCGACGTAAGCGACGTTGGTCGAGGAGACCTTGTCCTCGAGCTGGACGCTCATACGGGGATCGCCGGCGGTAGCGACGGTCAAATCGCCAGTCTTGACGTAGCCGAGCTCCTTAGCGGTCTCGATCGCCTTGACGATCGTGCCGTTGACGGTGCCCTGGGTAATCTCGGCCTGGTGCGGGATAACGCCCCAGTACATGATCATCTGCTGGACGGCCCACTCGTGGCGGGAGAACGCGCAGATCGGCATGTTGGGACGGAAGTGCGAGATCAGGCGGGCAGTACGACCAGTGGTCGTCGGCACGGTGATGCACTTGGCGCCAACGGTGGTGGCCATGTTCACAGCGGACATACCCACAACGTTGTTGACGACGCGGGTGCCGTGAGCGTCAGCCGGAACCTCGAGCGGAGCGTGAGCCGGGAGGTACTTCTCGGTCTCGAGAGCGATGCTGGCCTGCATCTTGACGGCCTCGACCGGGTACTTACCGGCAGCGGACTCGCCAGAGAGCATGACGGCGTCGGTGCCGTCGTAGATGGCGTTAGCGACGTCAGCAACCTCGGCGCGCGTCGGGCGCGGGTTCTGCTGCATGGAGTCGAGCATCTGCGTAGCGGTGATAACGGGCTTGTAGGCCGCGTTGCACTTAGCGATGATCTCCTTCTGGATGTGCGGAACGAGCTCGGGCTTGATCTCGATGCCCAGGTCGCCACGGGCGACCATGATGCCGTCGGAAGCCTCGAGGATCTCGTCGAAGTTCTCGACGCCCAGGGCGCACTCGATCTTCGGGAAGATCGTCACGTGCTCGCCACCGTTCTCGCGGCAAAGCTTGCGGATGCCGCGGACGGACTCGCCGTCACGGATGAAGGAAGCAGCGATGTAGTCGATGTTCTCGGTCAGGCCAAAGAGGATGTCCTGACGATCGCGCTCGGTGATAGCGGGCAGCGAGATGTTGACGTTGGGCATGTTGACGCCCTTGCGCTCGCCGATCAGGCCGTCGTTCTTAACGACGCAGGTCATGTCCTGGCCGTCGACGGACTCGACCTCGAGGGCAACCAGACCGTCATCGATCAGGATAAGGGAGCCCTTCTCGACCTCGGAGGGCAGAGCCAAGTAGTCGAGGGAGATGTGCTCAGCGGTGCCGTGGAAATCCTCGGACGTGGGCTGAGCGGTGACGACGATCTTATCGCCGGTCTTGACGGCAACCTTCTTGCCATCGACCAGAAGGCCGGTGCGGACCTCGGGGCCCTTGGTGTCGAGCAGGATGCCGACGGGCAGACCGAGCTCCTTGGAAATACGACGGACGCGCTCGATGCGACCGTGGTGCTCGTCGTAGGATCCGTGCGAGAAGTTAAAACGGGCGACGTTCATGCCCGCCTTGATCATCTCACGGATGGTCTCGTCGCTATCGCAGGCGGGACCCATGGTGCATACAATCTTGGTGCGCTTGTACATTCAGACCTCCATCTGACATCGTCTTGCGCTGATAGATAAACCATAAGAAATAAAACTGAGATGATTATAACGAAATGCCGACCGAATACCCCAAAAAATCGACCGTATGCCGAATTAGAAGTTCATTTTTTGCGGTAAAAACGGTATATGAAAAATCTTTACCAACCGCTCTGACCGCTGCTATCTGGGCGATATTTCAGTTTGACGATGCGCCGAAGAAAAAACGTTTTATCAATGTTGAGCATCACACGGTCTGCATCGTTGCACTCGAGCCGTGTTTCCAATTGGAATGTTTTGGCTAGACGCGCCGCTTTGGGGTACCATAGCTCCACTATCAACTGCCGCTCAGCACGGCAGCCTTGATGAGCCCTTGCCCTTCTCCTGGGAATTATGATCGGGCATCAATCTGCTGAGTGGCCCGAATCCCAGGAGGGGACTCTATATGCAAAAGGAATACCTGTCCGCCGCGGCGGAGGTACTCAGCGACCAAGGTGTCGATGAGAACCTCGGCCTGAGCAACGACGAGGCGTCGTCGCGCCTCGCCAAGACAGGCCCTAACAAGCTCGAGGAAGCCGAGAAGACACCGTTGTGGAAGCGCTTCTTTGAGCAGATGGCCGATCCCATGGTCATCATGCTGATCGTTGCCGCCGTCATCAGTGCACTCACGGGCATGGTCAAGGGCGAGGCGGACTTTGCCGACGTCGCCATCATCATGTTCGTCGTTATCGTCAACTCGGTGCTGGGCGTGGTTCAGGAGGCCAAGAGCGAGGAGGCTCTCGAGGCCCTGCAGGAGATGAGCGCGGCGCAGTCCAAGGTGCTGCGCGACGGCAAGCTCGTGCACCTGCCGAGCGCCGAGCTCGTGCCCGGCGATGTGATCATGCTCGAGGCGGGCGACTCCGTCCCGGCCGACTGCCGCGTGCTCGAGAGCGCCACGATGAAGATCGAAGAGGCTGCACTCACCGGCGAGTCCGTGCCCGTCGAGAAGCATGCCAACGTGATTGAGCTCGCCGCTGGCACCGACGACGTGCCGCTCGGCGACCGCAAGAACATGTGCTACATGGGTTCCACCGTGGTATACGGCCGCGGCCGCGCCGTCGTGGTCGGCACCGGCATGAACACCGAGATGGGTAAGATCGCCGGCGCCCTGGCCGAGGCCAAGGAAGAGCTCACGCCGCTGCAGGTGAAGCTTGCCGAGCTCAGCCGCATCCTCACCATCATGGTTATCGTCATCTGCGTCGTCATCTTTGGTGTCGACATCATCCGCCACGGCGTGGGCAACGTTCTCACCGATCCGACCGCGCTGCTCGACACCTTTATGGTCGCTGTCTCGCTCGCCGTCGCCGCCATCCCTGAGGGCCTGGTTGCCGTCGTGACCATCGTGCTGTCGCTTGGCGTGACCAAGATGGCCAAGCGTCAGGCAATCATCCGCAAGCTCTCTGCCGTCGAGACCCTTGGCTGCACGCAGACCATCTGCTCCGACAAGACCGGTACCCTTACCCAAAACAAGATGACCGTCGTCAAGCACGAGCTCGCCGCGCCTAAGGAGAAGTTCCTGGCCGGTATGGCTCTGTGCTCC
>CABUWD010000110.1 GCA_902495155.1 uncultured Collinsella sp. | reverse complement strand
CATGCGTATCCTCATCGACGAGAAGAAGCTCGAGTGGGATGACGCCTGGAACATCGTGACGCAGGTCGTGAGCTACACCAACCACACCATCCTGCCCGAGGCTCTGGAGAAGTGGCCCATCGGCACGTTCTCCAAGCTCCTCCCCCGCGTGTATCAGATCATCGACGAGATCAGCCGTCGTTGGCACGAGTCGTTCGACACCACGCAGGAGGGCTGGCAGGAGCGTCTGCGCCAGACCGCCATCCTGTGGGACGGCGAGATTCGCATGGCCAACCTGTCCGTGATCTGCAGCCACAGCGTCAACGGCGTGGCCAAGATCCACTCTGACATCATCAAGAACATCGTGCTCAAGGACTTCTATGCCCTTACGCCCGAGAAGTTCAACAACAAGACCAACGGCATCTCGCACCGTCGCTTCTTTGCCGAGGCCAACCCCACCTATGCCAAGCTCGTGACCGAGGCCATTGGCGACGGCTGGCTGAAGGACGCCTTTGAGCTGGAGAAGCTCAAGGAGTTCCAGAACGACACTGAGTTCCTTAAGGCCGTGGGTGCCTCCAAGCGCGCCAACAAGGAGCGCCTGGCCGCCTACGTTAAGGCCGAGACCGGTCTGGTCATCGACCCCAACACCGTCTTCGATGTTCAGGTGAAGCGTTTCCATGCCTACAAGCGCCAGCTCATGAACATCATGAAGGTGATGGACATCTACAACCGTCGCATCGCCGATCCCAACTTCCACGTGACGCCGACGACCTTCATCTTCAGTGGCAAGGCTGCCTCGAGCTACACCTTTGCCAAGGAGACCATCCGCCTGATTAACTCCGTCGCCGACGTCATCAACAACGACCCCCGCGTGAACGAGGTCATGAAGGTCTGCTTTATCCCCAACTTCCGCGTGAGCAACGCCCAGCTCATCTACCCTGCCGCCGAGATCTCGGAGCAGATCTCCACGGCCGGCAAGGAGGCCTCGGGCACGTCCAACATGAAGCTCATGATGAACGGCGCCATTACGCTGGGCACCCTCGACGGCGCCAACATCGAGATCGCCGACCTGGCTGGACGCGAGAACGAGGCCATCTTTGGCCTGACCGCCCCCGAGGTCGAGCAGCTCTGGGCATCCAACAGCTACTTTGCGTGGGATACCCTCAACAACGATCGCGAGCGTCTGGGCCGCGTAATGGACGAACTCAAGGACAACACCTTTGCGGGTCTTTCGGGCAACTTCGAGAGCATCTACAACGAGCTCATGAACAACAACGACCCCGACCTGGTCATGGCCGACTTCCGCAGCTACGTCGACGCCTGGGAGAAGCTCACGGGCAGCTACGGCGACCAGGAGACCTGGAACCGCAAGGCCCTGCTCAACACCGCCTCCTCGGGCTGGTTCTCGAGCGACCGCACCATTCGCGAGTACCGCGACGAGATCTGGCACGCTTAAAGGCCGCGAGTTCCCTTTGCCGCACGGCATTATTCGGTGGGCGTGACTAGGCGCCGTGCCCACCGCTAATGGGTTAGAAACATCGATGACAGAAGGAGAAATCGATGAGTAAGAAAGAATGCATCGCGATGCTCCTCGCAGGAGGACAGGGCAGCCGATTGGGGGCACTCACCCAAAAGATCGCCAAGCCGGCGGTTAGCTTTGGTGGCAAGTTCCGCATTATCGACTTTTCGCTGTCCAACTGCTCCAACTCGGGCATCGACACGGTGGGCGTTCTGACGCAGTATCGCCCCTACCTGCTGCATGCCTACGTGGGCTCTGGCGAGGCGTGGGATCTGGACAGCCGCGACGGCGGCGTGTCGATCCTGCCGCCGTACGAGACGCAGACCGGCGGCGCCTGGTATGCGGGCACGGCCGACGCCATTACGCAGAACCTCGACTACATCAAGGCCAACGACCCCAAGTACGTCCTGATTCTTTCGGGCGATCACCTGTATCGCATGGACTACCGCAAGATGCTCAAGACGCACATTGAGAACAACGCCGACCTCACGGTGAGCGTTATGCCCGTGCCGTGGGAGGAGGCCAGCCGCTTTGGCATCCTGACCACCGACCCCGAGGACGGCCGCATCACCAAGTTCACCGAGAAGCCCGATAAGCCCGATTCGAACCTCGCGTCCATGGGCATCTACATCTTCTCGGCCGACGTGCTGATCGAGGCACTCGAGGAGGACGCTCTGGACCAGCGCTCGAGCCACGACTTTGGCAAGGACATCATCCCCAAGCTGCTCGGCGAGGGCAAGCGCCTGTACAGCTACGAGTTCCACGGCTTTTGGAAGGACGTCGGCACCATCGCCAGCTTCCACGAGACCTCGATGGACCTGCTGGGCAACAACCCCGAGTTCGATCTGTTTGACAAGCACTTCCCCATCATGTCCAACATCACCACGCGTCCGCCGCACTACATTGGTCCGGATGGTCGCTTGGACGACTGCCTGGTCTCCAACGGCTGCAAGATCTACGGCACCGCTCGCTCCTCGATCCTTTCGACCGATGTCATCATCGAGGAGCGCGCCGTGGTCGAGGACTCCGTGCTGCTGCCGGGTGCGCACGTTAAGAGCGGCGCGCACATCTGCCGCGCTATTTTGGGCGAGAACTCCACGGTCGAAGAGGGCGTGAAGCTCGGCTCTGTCGATACCACCAAGGATACGGCCGTCGTTGGAAATGACGTCGTTATCGGGAAGGGGGAATGATCCGATGATCAATCGCAAGGCCATCGGTTATATCACCGCTAACTACTCTTCGACCTACGGCAGCGTGCTGCTCAAGGACCGCCCCATCGCGTCCGTCCCGTTTTTGGGTCGCTACCGCCTGATCGACTTCCCGCTGTCCAACATGATGAATGCCGGCATCAAGACCGTCGGTGTCGTCATGCCGGGCAACTACCGCTCGCTGATCGACCACGTGGGCTCGGGCAAGGACTGGGGCCTGGACCGCAAGAAGGGCGGCCTGTTTATGGTGCCCGGCAACGCGTATGGCACCACCAAGGGCGGCATGCGCTTCTTGCTGCGCGACATCATCTCCAACAAGACGCTGTTCCAGCGCTCAGACAAGCCCTATGTTGTGATGATGGGCACCAACATCATCTTCAATATGGACCTCAACACCATCATCGAGGCGCACGAGAACTCCGGCGCCCAGATGACCGTGGTGTACTGCAAGGCCACGCACAACGTCGATGACGAGACCAAACTCGAAATTAACGAGAACGGCCGCCTGACGGGCGTGAGCGCCGGCGTCGTGTACGGCGACAACGCCTCTATGGACTGCTGCATCGTCAACCGCGAGACGCTACTCGAGATCATCGACCACTACCAGGCCGCCGACTATCTGGACCTGCTCGAAGCACTCCAGGGCGACTTTGGCAACATCGACGTGTGCAGCTACGAGTACAAGGGCGAGGTCGTGGGCGTGTTTAGCGAGAAGTCGCTGTATCGCCGCAGCATGGACCTGCTCGACCAGACCGTGGCCGACCAGCTCTTCGACCCCGAGCGCCCGATCCTGACCAAGGCTCACGACGTGCCGCCTTCGCGCTATGCGACCGGCAGCCACGCTTGCAACTCGATCATCTCGGCAGGCTGCATCATCAAGGGCACCGTGCGCAACTCGATCCTGTCTCGCGGCGTCGTGGTTGAGGAAGGCGCCTCGGTGACGAACTCGATCATCAACCAGAGCTGCATCATCAAGAGCGGCGCCCGCGTTGAGAATGCAATCCTGGACAAGAACAACGTGGTTCCCACCAACACCGAGCTTCGCGGCACGCCCGAGAACATCCTGGTGCTGGGAAAGGCTCCGTTAACTTCCGATACCACCATCGTACGTTAACGTTGGCACCGCAACATCGCTCGTAACATGTAGAATAGCCGCCCGGTTCGCGCCTGGCGGCTATTCTCGAATTACAACATGGGAGACAATATGGCTGATTCCAGCAAAAAGATGCAGATCGTGTTTGCCTCGGCCGAGTGCGCGCCGTTTGTAAAGACCGGTGGCCTGGGCGACGTAGCGGGCTCGCTGCCTGCGGCGCTTGTGCGCGCCGGCGCCGAAGTCATCGTGATGGTACCCAAGTACGCCACCATCAAGGATGAGTACAAGGCGCAGATGGAGCACTTCTCCGACTTTTACGTGAGCCTGGGCTGGCGCAACGAATACTGCGGACTCGAGAAGCTCGAGCACGACGGCGTCACCTATATGTTCATCGACAACGAGCGCTACTTTGCGCGCGACTATCCATACGGCTTCTTTGACGACGGCGAGCGTTTTGCGTTCTTCTCCAAGGCCATCACCGAGAGCCTGCAGCACCTGCCGGCCGGCTTTGAGTGCGACATCCTGCACTGCAACGACTGGCAGACGGCGCTGGCGCCCGTGTTCTTGCGCGAGTTCTACCAGGGCCTGCCGCTGTACGACCGCGTCAAGACCGTGTTCTCGATCCACAACGTGGCGTTCCAGGGCCAGTTTAGCGACACCGTGATGGAGGACATCCTGGGTGTGGCACATATTCCGGCGGCCGCCTCACAGCTGCGTTGCGACGCCTGCAGCATCAACTACATGCTGGGCGCGCTGCACTATGCCGATGCCATCACCACGGTGAGCCCCACCTACGCCAACGAAATCCAGACGCCCGAGTTTGGCGAGGGCCTGGACGGCGTACTGCGCGAGCGCTCCTACGCGCTGCAGGGCATTTTGAATGGCATTGACGTTGCGGGCTTTGACCCGGCAACAGACAAGCGAATTGCCGCCAACTACACCGTGGAGGACCGATCCGGCAAGGCCGTGTGCAAGGCCAAGCTGCAGGAGGAACTGGGCCTCGAGGTTCGCGACGACCGTCCGCTCATGGTGATGGTCACGCGCCTGACGCGTCAGAAGGGCATGGATCTGGTCATGTACGCGCTCGACCGCATCCTGTCCGGCGGCGTGCAGGTGGCGGTGCTGGGCACCGGCGACCGCGACTACGAGGACGGCCTGCGCTACTTCCAGGACAAGTACCCCGGCACTATGGCCGCGCGCATCGAGTTTGACCCGGCGCTATCGCAGCGCATGTATGCTGCCGCCGACATGTTCCTAATGCCTTCGAAGTTTGAGCCCTGCGGCCTGTCGCAGATCATCGCCATGCGCTACGGCACGCTGCCCATCGTGCGCGAGACCGGTGGCCTGAAGGATACCGTGATCCCGTACAACGAGTTTACCGGCGAGGGCACTGGCTTCTCGTTTAGCAACTTTAACGGCGACGAGATGGGCGACGCCGTGTTTCGCGCGGCGCGTCTGTTCTGGGATAACCGCGAGGCCTGGAACCAGCTGGTCACGCAGGCCATGAGCCAGGACTTTAGCTGGACGCGCTCGGCCGATAAGTATCTGGACCTGTACTTCTTTATGCATCCGGAGATTGAGCGCCCGGCGGCTGTTGTCGACGAGCCTGAGGCTGTTGCTGAGCCGGTGGCTGCCGAGGAGCCCAAGGCCGAAGAGAAGCCGGTTGAAGCTGCGCCCGTTAAGGCCGAGCCTGACGTGAAGGTCGAGGCTACTCCCGAGCCCGAGCCTGAGGTGAAGCCCGCTGCGAAGCCTGCGGCAAAGAAGACCGCGACTCGTAAGACGACGGCCAAGAAGGCCACGACCACGAAGGCCGCAGCGAGCAAGACCGCGACTGCGAGCAAGACCACCGCTGCCAAGACAACGACCACGCGCAAGCGCACCTCCGCAGCTGCCAAGAAGGCCGCCGAGGCCGAGGTCGCTCCCGAAGTAAAGGCTGAGGTCGTTGAGACCAAGCCGGCCGCCAAGGCTCCGGCAAAGACCGCTGCCAAGAAGAGGACCGCGACCACCAAGAAGACGACGGCAACGAAGTCGACGACCACGAAGGCTGCTACGACAAAGGCCGCCGCAAAGCCGGCCGCAAAAGTCGAGGAGACGCCCGCCAAGCCCATGGCCGAGGCAACCTTCGAGGCCAAGCCGGCCGCCAAGACCACCACGCGCAAGCGCACTACGACGACGGCTAAGAAGACCACGACCAAGGCTGCTGCTCCCAAGGCGGAGGCTAAGGCCGAGGCCAAACCCGCAGTAAAGGCCAAGCCGGCGCCGAAGGCATCCGAAGCCAAGTCCGCTGCCGTCAAAGAGGAGCCCAAGGCCGAGGTAAAGGCCAAGCCCGACCCCGCCAAGGAGACCCCGGTCTCCCCTGCCGCCACGACCGTGGAAAAGGCACCATCCAAGAAGACGTCTGTCCGCAAGGCAACGGCAACCCGCAAGCGCCGCTAGCCCACAGACGATCTAAACCTAATCAAAACCCTAAACAAGGGGCGCTCCAACTGGGCGCCCCTTCTCTGTAGGTAGTGGTAAAACGATTTTCTAGGACAACCGTTCGCCGATGGCAAACGGATGTTGTTTATACACCCTGTGTACAACAGATATACTTTTATTTTGTGCGTAAAACCCATGGCCCGCAGGCCGTGATTCTATTGAACTGGACCGTACTATGAGATTGATACACAACAGCCGCCTACCGCAGTTTCGCACTCCGTTTGGCGCTGTGACCACAGGAACT
>CABUWD010000109.1 GCA_902495155.1 uncultured Collinsella sp. | reverse complement strand
GCGAGTTCCGCACGCAAAGAAGGCCACTTAATGTGGCCTTCGTCTTGCGCAGGACTGTAGAGCAGGGAACTTCGTGCCCCGACGCCCGGGGGGCGTTGCGTTTAGAAGATGGATCCAATGTGCTCTCCGTGCGAGCAGGACTGTAGAGCAGGAAACCTAATATTCCGCCGCCGGGCGGGCGAAACATTTTGAAGATGGACCTAGCGTTTATTCCTTCGGGACAAGATCAGCGCAGCCATGAAAGCGATAATCGCTAGCGTTAGCAGCGTCAAAAGCAGAGCGAGCGAGTTGTCGCCCGTCGCAGCCAGGCCAAACAGGCTGGGCTTTTTGGAGCCAGCGGGCTGTGCAGGAATTGTTTCGCCATCGTCCTCGGCGGTGATCTCCCAGCGAATGGTCTTGTTTGCGTCGGCAAGCTCGTTGCCCACCGACGTCGGGACACTCAGCTGCAGATTGAGCACCGTGCTGCCATCGCTCGTGAACGTGGCGACCTGCGTGGGATAGGCGAACACGCTGCCCGGCGTTCCCGTCTGGAGCCAACCGTCAGACGCATCGCCAGCCGACGCCGTTAAGGTAATGGGCGACAGCAGGTGTGCCGTCTCGTGATCGACAACGGCCCGCACAAACACGCGTACCTGGGACTTTACGCCCGTGGCACGAACCTCAATCTGCTGCTCGCGCGCATCGCCGGGCATTAGATCTTTAAAGGCGGGAAACAGATCGGGCTCCCCCGAGGAGCCCGTCGCCCCCGTTACCGTCAGCTGGCGCGCATTTCCGTCATAGGCAATCGCGGGACTATCGGCAAACGCGCGGGCGGGAACGGCGAGCGCGACCACGCAGAAAATGGCCGCGACCATGCAACGCAAGGAGCGCGCAACGCCTTTGCGAATCGGGAACGCCATACTTACGCACCTCCGTGCGGCGGCACCAGCACGCCATCTTTGACCGTACAGTTCCATGCCTCGGTGACCGCATCGTCGGGCGTGGACTGAATCGCCTGAGTCGAAATGTCGACGACTAGGTTTTTACCATCTGCCTTCTTCTCGGACACGCTCTTGATGAGCACGCCCGTCTTGTCTAGCGGCTTAACAGAAGACGTCCAGTAGTAGAACCCGTCGCTCGCAAGAACCCAAGACGAAGGGCTGTTAGTGGCGGAGGCATCGCCTTTATCGCCCCACTCAATGGTGTAGTCGGTGCCGGCAACCGGCTCATCCCACAGGCGCGCGCCATCCTTATCCTGCCAGTAGATATCCACCGCGACACGCAGGTATGCCGGAGCCGAGCCCGTGTTTTTTACCGAGACATCCCTTTTCACGTTGTCCTTGAGCGTCTCGTCCACCGAAGGCGACACCGAGCCAAAGCCAAACTCGTTGACGAGCACGCCCGTAACCGAAAGCCACGCAAAGGTGCCGACGACGCCGGCCAAAAGGAGGACGCCGGCAAGGAGGGCGACGATCCGCTTGCGCTTAGTCATCCTTGTCCTCCCTCCTCGGCGCGCCGTTTTCCCAAACATTCTTGGCACGCGAGCCGCCATCGACCCATTTGTCCTTCGCGCGCGTGTTGACGCACGTCACCACCGCATCGCCCGCGCTCGAGGCGGACGAGATGGTCAGCTCGGCAGATTTACCGGGCGCCTTGCCCGGCGTGCTCAGCTCGCCCTCGTAGCGCCATGCCCAATTCGTGTCTTCCTCGACGGTATAGATGCCCGTCGGCGCGGCGAACTGCACGCTGCCGACATACCAGGTCTCACCGTTTTCCTGCTGCCGCTTATCGACCTTCACCTCGGCCACGCGTGTCTCGGGAGAGGCTCCCTCCGCCGTCTTCGTCACCTTAAAGCGGAACGTCTGTCCCATGGCGCTGGCATCGGTGGTCTTTTTGACGATCGTCAGCGCATGGGTCTTGGCGAAGTTGAACACGGCATTGCCGGGAGCCTGCCCCCCTTCGCCCGTCTTCTTGGACTCCAGGCGGTTGACCAAGTCGAACGAACCGTTACCCGAGCCCAGGCTGTAGAGCGAGACATACTGGTCGTTAACGGGTTCCTCCGCCATGGACACACCAGGACCGTAGCTCGCCCGCTTAACGGTAACAGTCAGCTGCGTCCCCATAAACGGCTCGGCGAAGCAGGCCTTAAACGGCGCCTCGTCGGCGTTGTTGTCGACTGTGTTGCCAGCGGTGGGATCGAGCAGCCACTTAAGCTGCGCGGTCATGGCTACGGGCCTCTCGGTATCGGACGTATCGTTGGCGGCCACTCGATGCGTCACGGGATACAGGTCCATGTCTCCCTTGACCGGCTCGCTCTTAAACTCATTCCAAGACTTCGGAGCGCCAACGGCAGGCACATATCGCCACTCCAGGAAGAGCTCGCGTACGTCACCGCTGGCCGCCTGTTCATCGAGCAGCGCGACGATCTTGGAGTGGGCGTCCGGGTCGTATGCCACGGACTTTTTCTCCATCTCGGGATTGCCGTTTTTGTCATAGACCGGGTTGCCGCTCTCATCCACCTTGGGAACATCGACGTTATGGACAAAGCCGGCGCCCGTCGCTCGCTCGCCGTCCGAGTCGACCGTCGCCGTAAAGACGACCGACCCGTCGACACCGTGATAGCGCACCTTATACGGCGCGATCTTGTACACCGCGGTGTAGGTCACGCTCTCAAAGGGCTCGCTGCCCTCGAGGGGATACTTCTCGTCATCGGTCAACAGGGTGTATTTGCCATCGGGTTCATAGTCGCGCGACCAGCCGACAAAGTCGTACTTGTTGCCGTCAATGCCCTCAACCTCCTCGGCGGCCTTGACCTCAAGAGAGACCTGGTCGCCGGAATCAGTGCGGCCGAGGCTACGGACAAGATCGGGATTCGCAAGATTGGAGTCGATGTTCGATTGAACGGTAACCAGGCTGGGACGGTAGACCGGGTACAGCTCCATGGGGGCCTTGACCACGGTAGAAGCACTCACCATACGAATGCCCTCCGACCAAGCGACATAGCCCTTGCCAGGTGCCGGCTGGGCTTCCGTCCAGCCCACGAAGACGTTGAACTTACCTGTATCCCCATCGATAGTGCGGACGTCATAAGTAGGCTTCGGGATGCCGCCATCAAGGTTGCCGAGCATATCGCCTTGCTGAGCAACTTTGCCGTCCACTTTCGAGGCATTGAGATGGTACACGACCGCCAACGGCGAATAGTACGCCACGAATATATATGTCCCGCCGGGCTCCACCGGATAGGAATACGAGTTACCGCCGTTAGGTTCGAGCTCCTTGACCTCGCCATTCGGAAGTTCGATTTCGACCTTATTCAGCTTGTATAGCTCGCCGCCGGACTTGTATACCGTAGTTTCGATATCAGGGGTCACCGTTGCCGTAGCAGGGTCGGTGCCCGCGTTGATAACGGGATCGATGTCGTACCTAGGCGCATTGACCTTGTCCGTGCCATCAAAACCTGCGCGGTGCAGGTTGGTGGTGTAGTTGACGTCGTACTTTGCGTAGACGGGATAGGCATCCTGACACTTGGTGACCTTGGAGTCATCCGTCGCCAAGTATGGCGCCGCCTTTTCCGGATCGCTCGTCACATAGGGGTCGTTGGCGACATCATAGATATAGTTCCAGACGGCAGATCCCTTCTGGACCTCGGCCGTAGAAATCCAGCCCAGGAACTTATAGCCCCGCACGGCCATTTCGGCATCGGTCGGGGAAGCTTCGAGGGTCAGGGGGTTATCATACGATCCCTTCTCACCATCTTCTGGCTTTTCTGCCACTTTAACCGACGTATTAACATGCGGGTAATAATACGTGAACGTCGGATCAACCCCGTTCACCTTGGCCTGCAGCAAGTTACTCTCATAGCGCCGCGTGGCAGTCCTCACGACATTATCGCCCTTGTTGTAGAAATTAACGTCCGTGGTAATCATCGCGCGAACGTAGTACTTCTTATCTGTACGCACCATGCTCTCGATGGGATTTTTCACATATGTCCAATATTCACCATCGCGCTCAAGCGTCCAGAAATTCAGGCGATAGCGATCGTTCACCGGTTTGACCGTTACGTTCAGCGAAGCCGAAGTCCAAGTATCGCTTAGCGTTGCAGCGCCTGGAAAATCGGTATCGGCATAGAGGTTTTTCAGAGTATCGGCTCCCGTATCGTTTTTAACGTTGTGCGAGTACGCATTAAGGGGACTCACGACAAGGGTATTCGCCGTGAAGCGCGTGCCACACGTTTTGTCATACCTATCCTTTATACCGTGGTCAACATGCTCCGGACCCCAGTGGACGACGTTTTCACGCACGAAGGTACTACCGACGTTTTCCTCAAAGGGCGTTTGATAGCGATTCCAAACGGAACAAAGTAGCTTGCTGTCCGTAAACTCATGGTTGGTATAAGCCCGAACGTAATAATC
The DNA here is from genome assembly GCA_902495155.1 of uncultured Collinsella sp. Lineage (GTDB taxonomy): Bacteria > Actinomycetota > Coriobacteriia > Coriobacteriales > Coriobacteriaceae > Collinsella. Next base: position 2,397 of record CABUWD010000109.1, on the reverse strand, counting down.
CACTCGGTACTCAAAGCGGGCGATGTAGGTATGCGGCGCGGTTAAATCGACATCTGCGGGGAGCGTATAGCTGGGATCGCGGCTTACGCGCACCTCCACCTCGGACCCATCCGCATTTTGCTTGTTTTCATACCAGCCCAGGAAGCGATAGCCCTTGGGCAGCTCGCCGTCCTCGGATATAGCTTTGCCGGATACGTCGAGCACCTGCACGGTATACGCGCTTGTGCCATCTTCTGCAGTCTCAACCTTAACGTGAGTTTTGCCCACGTCTACGCGCTGGGTTACATCATTGAGCGTATCCTGCTCATTGCCCTCGAACTCCGTCATGATGTGTGACACGTAGTCGCTGTACACGGGATAGAAATCGGTGGGGCCGACCACGGCAATCTCGCTGCCCACGGGATAGAATGCTCCCTTGTTTTTCAGATCAGCCAGCCGATCTGAGGTAATGGCAGCATAGGCGCCATTCATGCTCTTATCGTCGTTCGGCTGCGTGGTCCAGCCGATAAACGTCGCGGTTTTCGACAAGCTGCCGCGATCCGCTGGGGCAGCAGGCGTCAGGCCGACGCCATAGCGGTACCAGTCCGTGGACCGATCGTGTGCCTTGCCGTCTTTCCAATTGATCGTCTTGCCCTCAACGTTATAGAACAGTACCTGCGCCTCATACGAAGCGATAAAGAGGTCGTTGCCCTTGAAGCCCTCACTCGCGTCATGATCCTTGCCGTTGTCGGCAGTGTAGGTCGAAGTCTTGTCGTGGGCCGTGTTCTCTTCGACGCACTTGCCGTCCTTAACAGCGGCGTCATCGGTCTTGCCGTCAAACCAGCTGTTGTCTTGGCCAATGTGGTTCACACGCACATCGGGTTCGCGGAACCAACCCATAAAGCGGTAACCGTCGTTCGCCTCGCTCAGCCCCTCAGGCTTTGCAGAGGTCTCCTGCTTAAACGTTACCGACGTATCGCCTTGGGCCAAGCCCTGTGCCGTTCCGGCTAGCACGGCGCTCACCGCAAAGGTGTACGGATTGCTGGTGGACTGGTCTTTGCCCAACATGGTTGCCAGAACGGTTGCCGTACCCGCGCCGGGGAAGTCGGTCGTCGTCTTCACGCTTTTGCCGTGTACGGGAATCTTCAGTTTGTAGTCCATCGCCCACTCATTGGTGTGCTGGCCACCCAGGGCATCGTCGTTGGCGGTCGAGCGCATGGTGCCGGCACAGAAGTCGTAGTCGTGCTCCTCCCACAGCTCACGCGTGGTGTAGCGCTCGTCGTCCCACGGACCGTAGCTGTCGCCCTTGGTGGTACCGTCGCCGCCAAACGAAGGGATCTTTTTCTTAGCCGCGGTACCCTGGCTGCTGCCGTTTAGGCTCACGCTCGGCTTAAAGTAGCACTCGGTGACCGTGGCGTCGCCCTTGTTGGCGCGCGCAGCAATACCGCCTAGGTTCACATCATTTTGAATAATGGGGATCACGGCGATGGGGTTGTACTGGCGCGAGCTCAAATCGCCGGCGAAATGGCTGCGAGTGATTTCATTACCGCTCTTAGACAAGATGCGGCCCGCAAGACCGCCCGTCCAGGCGCGCGTTACGGAGACAACGCCCACGTACGACGCGGCATAGCTATAGCATTTCGCCGTTGAAAAGCAGTCGATGACTTTAGCGCCTTCCGCCATGCAACCGACGAAGCCCGAAGCGTACACGTTGTTGCCGCCCAGGGCGCCGATGGCCACATCGTACTTATTGGTAACGTCGGTCATGTCCATCGAGGAGCCATCCTCGCTTCGCGTGGGCGTGACGCGGCAGTACTCGATGGTCGAGTTCTTAACGTAGCCGGCAAACGCCGCCATATACAGGCCCTCGCCGCCGATCGCCTGCACACCTGCAGTGGTGTTATGAACGGCTCGACCGCCGCGCACCTCGCAGTTGTACAGGTTGCAGCCCTCCAGCTCGCCTGCGATCATGCCGCCTTCGAAACCAGCGTTCGTGATAACGTTAAGCATGTTGTTGGCGCACGTAACGTGCAGGGTGCTCTCCATGACCATGACGTTTTCGAAGCTGGTTTTGACGGCCTTGCCCACGATGATGCCGCCGCGGAAGTCCGCCCAGATGTTGGCGTCCTCGACAAGGAAGTTCTTGATGGTGGCGCCGTCGGTCTCGGCAAAGAAGCCCGTGTCGCGCTCGGGGTCCAAGACCTTATTCTCGTAGTTCAGGCCCTTCACGGTATGGTTTCGACCGTCAAAGAGGCCCTTAAAGGGATGTTCTTTGTTGCCAAAGGAGAGGTGCTTGACCGTATCCTCAACAATGGCATTCATATCATCATCGTTAAGAACGATATCGTTATCGAGATAGACGCGCCACTGCGACGTGTCGCGCTGTCGCGACAGCGCGACACGTCGCAGTGGCGCGTC
>CABUWD010000108.1 GCA_902495155.1 uncultured Collinsella sp. | reverse complement strand
TCGCAACCGTTGTCGCGAGCGAGCGCAACCAGGCGATCGACCTCGCCCTTGGAGCACTCGCCGTTAAAATCCTCAAACAGCAGCTCGGCCTTAGCCTCGGCAAAGCCGCCCTCGATCTTGGCACCGACGCGCTTCTTGCCCGAAGGCGTCACGATGACGAGGGCCTTAGCGCCGAGCGGCTCGACATAGGAGCCGAGCTTGGCCAGCTCGTCCGGACCCTGGATGTACTTGCTGGGGCTATTGAAAATTGCAGCCATAACTATCCCATTCTCTAAAAGAAAAAAGAAAGGGGCTCCGTACAGATACGTGCGGAGCCCCTCGTTACGATAACAAGAGTCGATTAGAAATCGATGTCGGTGTCGTAGTAGCAGGCCTTGAGGATCTTCTCGAAGTCGGCAGCCTTGGTCTCACGCGGGTTCTCGGGCGTGCAGGCGTCCTGCTCGGCGTTCGCGGCAATCTCGGGCAGCTTGGCGAGGAACTCCTCCTCGGAAACCATCTGCGGGTTCTCGGCGTCGACCTTCACGCCACCATTCGCGTAATCCTTGATGGACTGCGGAATGTTGAGCTGGTCGTTGAGATCGCGAATCTTCTGGACGAGTGCAGCGATGAGCTCCTCGTTGGTCTCGCCGGGAAGGTGCAGGATCTCCTTGGCCACGTAAGCGTAACGCTCGGCAGCACGGGGATCCTTGGAGTTCCACTGGATGACCTTGCCCAGGTACATGGCGTTAGCGGCACCGTGGATGATGTGGCCGTTCTCGAAGGCAGCACCGGTCTTGTGAGCCATGGAGTGAACGATGCCGAGCAGGCCCGAGGAGAAGGCGATACCGGCGATGCACTGAGCCTCGTGCATGTGCTGACGGGCCTCATGGTCGCCAGCATAGGACTTGGGCAGCCACTCGACGATCTCGCGGATGCCGTGCAGAGCGTTGGCGTCGGTGAACATAGAGGCGCAGGTGGAAACGTAGGCCTCCATGCAGTGGGTCAGAGCATCCATGCCGGTGTGAGCGCACAGCTTGGCGGGCATGGTGTAGGTGAGCTCGGGGTCGACGATGGCGACATCAGGGGTGATGTTGAAGTCGGCCAGCGGGTACTTGATGCCCTTGGCGTAGTCGGTAATGACGGAGAACGCGGTGACCTCGGTAGCGGTGCCGGAGGTAGAGGAGATGGCGCAGAAATGAGCCTTCTGACGCAGCTCAGGGAAGCTGAACGGCTGGATGATGTTGTCGAAGGACTCCTCGGGATACTCGTAGAAGACCCACATGGCCTTAGCGGCATCGATGGGCGAGCCGCCACCGATGGCGATAATCCAGTCGGGCTCGAACTCGCGCATGGCCTCGGCGCCCTTCATGACCGTCTCGATGGACGGATCGGACTCGACGCCCTCGAACAGCTTGACCTCGAAGCCGCCTTCCTTAAGGTCGGCCTCAACGTCCTGCAGGAACCCGCCGCGGCGCATAGAGCTGCCGCCAGAAACGATGATGGCCTTCTTGCCCTTGAGGTTCTTCACCTCGTGGCGAGCGCCCTCACCAAAGTACAGATCGCGAGGATTGGTAAAACGTCCCATACTGTGCCTCCTAAACAAGCCCCTCTTAGACTTGCGTATATAACGGAGCACCCAATTGGCTCCGTTAGGACCGGTTTGCGCGTTGCCGGCGATGACAATGCGCGATGTCTAAACGTCTCAACGCTCAGACAAACACTATTTTACCGTTCTGGTTGGTCAGTTATTCACCTAAAGCCGCCAATGATGAAACGTTTTTTCTGTCCCTGAAGACCCTTGTGCGGCATTCATACTCCCAAGCTGGGCAAACGTTTTATCAAGGTTGGCTACATATCCCGGGCAGGACGGTGCCCCTCCAAAATATGCACCGTTCGCCGCCAAAAATCGACCGTTTGCGGCACCGTGATACCACTCGGTCGTCCAAGGTGCCGACATTTGTGCGACATCCGTCTTCGTGGTGCAAAGGTGCAAGTCCAAGTGCGGCACCCCCGGTGTGCCACATGCGGGTAAACTAGAACCTTATATAGAGACATTTGAACCCTAACCGCAGCAAAGGAGGCCCCATGGCATTCGATCCCATTCAAGAGGATTGCCATCGCCTCGTTCTTGAGGCCTTGCGCCGCGACAATATCCCGCTCACCGACGCTGCCGCCGTAGAGCGTCTGATGGAACAATTCACCCGCAACCCCGCACCGCTCATCGTGCACGACCGCGACCGCGCCGGGCATCTGATTGCCAAGGTGGTCGAGGCTGTCGACTACCGCATTCCCTTTATCCCCGACGATACCCAGGCAGAGCAAGAAGAGGCAGCTGCCGAGAACATGCTCCGCGAGGCGGCCGCACTCGATCCGGCCAACTGGGATGCCCAGCGCATGCTGACGGCACTCACCGCCGAATCCAACGAGGAATACGTGCAGTACCTGGTGTCCAAGTGCGACGAGGTGGAGCACGATCTGGCGCTCAAGATCGCCTCGGCGCAGGACCCCTACGAGCGCGAGGCCGCAGGCGACCTTACGCGCCGCCCCTATCTGCGCTGGCTTGCCGCCTTGGCATCGCGCGCCCTCATTAGCGGACGCTACCGCATGTCGCTCGAAGCCGCAAACCGCAGCCTGGACTTTGCGCCCAACGACCCCGCTGGTGTCCGCCACACCGCGATGCTCGCCATGGCAAAGCTCGAATACCCCGCCGAGGAGCTCAAGCGCTTTCGCTCCGCACACTCCGTGCCGTACCTCGCGAATACCCCGCTGCGCCGCCGTCCCAAGGATGCAGAGCGCGACTTGGACCCGTGGACGCTCATCGCGCTGATGAGCGCTGCCTGGCGCGAGCTGGACTACGAGGGCGCCGAGCACTACTTGCGCATCCTTGCGCGCTCGTGTCCGCACGCAGCCGAGGCACTCTACTTCCAAACCGAGTTTCCCGATGGCGTCTATGCCCGCGTCAACGTGGGTGCGGGCTCCACCGACGAACTTGTCCTTGCGCTGTCCGAGGCGACGCCGGTACTGCAGGAGGGCCTGGGCGCCCCCGACAACGCCAGCTTTGCTGCCTGGGTCGCCACCAACGATATCCTGCGTTCCCAAATCGATGAGCGCATACTGCGGGCGGCCGAGCAGGGTTTGCCGTTTAAGGGAGGAGACCTCTAATGGATCCGAGCGTCTACATCCCCGCCTACCTGGAGCGCACCTATCTGGCGTCGCATCCCGAGCTCACCGATGCAGCACGCGAGCTTGTCCATAACGACATTAGCGCGAATCCCCAAAAGTATGCGCAGACCGAGCATGCCCAGGCGCTGCTGTCCTATGCCGGTGTTCATCGCCATCTGCTCGACGAGCTCCATCGCATCGAGGACATGGGCAGCGACGAGGAGTTTGAACAGACGCGCAACCGCCTGTTCGACGATATGCGCGATGAGCTGCTCAAGATCGTCCGCATCGATGCGTATGTCCTCGATGCCCAGCTGCTCGCCATCATTTTGGCGGACACGCCCGTTGACGCCTGCCTGGGCGACCTGATGAAGCTCGAGGCGACCACGGCCGATTACCTGCAGCAAAGCGTGCCCGGGTTCGACATGGAAGCCCCGCACTACTGGGCCAACAAGGTTTTGACGGACGGTGTGACGGCGGCAGATCTCACCGTGAGCGAGCCGGCACTTATCGGGTGGCTCCACACGCTCGAGGCCATCTCGCAGCTGTGCATGGCGAGCGCCCGCTACCGCGCTGCCGCCAACTACGCCCGCCGCGTCCTTAAGGCGGAAGGCTACCCCACCCGAGCCGCAGGCACCGTGTTGCTCGCCCTCGCTCGTCTGGAAGACCAGGACGGCTTTTTTGCCCTAGCGCACCAGCTCGAGGAACAGGTGGGAGCTGATGCACTCGAGAACTCCCCCTGGTACCTGCTCGCCCGCACGATTCTGCTGTTCAAAACGAACAAGATGCGTCCGGCGGTGCGTGCGCTGCGTGAGTTCGCTAACCGCTGCGAGGGCGGCGCGTTCTTCTTGCTGAATCCCATGTACCAGACACCGTACCTTCCCTGCCGGCCCGAGCCACGCGATCCCTGGGATCTTTCGCACCAGGCCGTTTGGGAAGCGGACGGCATTATCTCGGACACTCCAGACTTTGCCCCCTGGGCCAATGCCTGCGAAGACGTATCGCAGCTTGCCCAGGAATTTGCGCGCCGCTACGGTTTTTAGTGACGCACTCGACCCGACCATGTCATCTATGTTAGGAACGGTTTCATGAACCTCCGCTCATCTCTCGCCTGCACCTCGAGCGATATCGCCCGCTGGGGACTGCGCTCTGTCCTCAAACGCCAGGGTGGCGTGCTTCCCGGCCGCATCGCCATGAAGATCGATCCCGAGTTGCTGAGCGACCTCGCTGGCCTTGTCGACCGCAGCGTAGTGATTACGGGTACTAATGGCAAGACCACCACCTCCAACCTCATCGCCGACGCCGTTGCCGCCAGCGGTGCTACCGTGGTGTGCAACCGCGCCGGCAACAATATGGAGCCGGGCGTGGTGGGTGCACTGCTCGAGGCGCGCAGCGGCCTCAAGCGAGCCGGCGGCAAGCGCGTGGGCGTTTTTGAGTGCGATGAGCTTTACACCGTGCGCGTCCTGCCCAAGCTCAAGCCGACGTACTTCGTGCTGCTCAACCTGTTCCGCGACCAGCTGGATCGCTATGGCGAGATCGATCACACCCAGGAGGTCATCGCCCATGCGTTGGAGCTCTCGCCGACAACAACGCTCATCTACAACGCCGACGACCCGCTGTGTGCCTCGATTGCCGCGCGCGTTCCCAATGCGAGTATTGCCTTTGGCATCGACGGCGCCACCGACACCGAGTCCGACCGCATTAGCGACTCGCGCTTTTGCTCGCAGTGCAACGCCCCGTTGGAGTACGACTATGTGCAGTATGGTCAACTCGGCGCCTACCATTGCCCCTCGTGCGGTTGGGCACGCCCCGCACTGGTCCGCCGTGTGACGGGCGTGGAGCTTGGCTGCGACGGCTACGGCTTTGACCTGGTCTTTGGATCTGCGCCCGACGCGGCTGCCGTACACATCGCCACACGCTACAACGGTCTGTACATGGTCTATAACGTTGCCGCTGCATTCTTTGCCGCACATGAGTTGGGCGTGGACCCGGCGCATCTGCAGCCCACGCTCGATGCCTACGTCCCCGCCGGCGGACGTATGGGCCGCTGGGATATCGCCGGCCGCACTGTCGAGGCCAACCTGGCCAAGAATCCCGTAGGCTTCGATCGACAGATCCAGTCCATTAAGACGGCGGGCGGCAGACTCTGCGCTTTCTTCCTTAACGACAACGACGACGACGGCCTCGATGTTTCGTGGATCTACGACGTCGACTTTGAGCGCATCGCCGACACGCCGGGTCTTGTCGCCTTTGCCGGCGGCACGCGCGCACACGACATGCAGGTGCGCCGCAAGTACGCCGGCATCGATGCCGCGATTATCTCGGACGTCGCGCAGGCAATTGGCGCCGTGGCAGACGAGGCCGCCGATGACACCTTCTACGCCGTCGCCAACTACACGGCCTTCCCGCCGCTGGTCAAAGAACTCGACGGGCTGAAGGGTGCCGATGCAGCCACGGTTGCTGCCCGCGCTGCAACGTGTGCCGATGGCAGTGCCGTCCCCGTCGGCATCGCGCCAGTCGAGCTTTCGCGCCCGCTGCGCATCGTATACCTGTATCCCGATGCCCTTAACCTCTACGGCGACGGCGGCAATGTTATCGCGCTCGAGCGCCGTTGCGCCTGGCGTGGCATTCCCGCGCGTGTAGACGAGGTCCGTATGGGCGAGGTGCTCGACCTGACGGACGCCGACATCGTCATGATGGGCGGTGGCTCCGACCGCGACCAACTGGCCGTGGCACACGAGCTGCTCGCTCAAAAAGACAAGGTTGCGGCCTATGTTGAGGATGGCGGCTCGCTGCTCGCTATCTGTGGCAGCTATCAGCTGCTCGGCCGTTCGTACTATATGGGCGAGGATCGCATCGAGGGCCTGGGCGTCATTGCCGCCGAAACCGTACGCGGCTCCGATCGCCTGATCGGCAACGTCGCCGTCAGGACCGACCTGGCACCCGAGCCCTTTGTGGGATTCGAGAACCACGGCGGCCGCACCCTGCTCGATGCAAAGGCCACGCCGCTCGGAACGTCCGTCGTCACGGGTACCGGCAACAACGGCGATGATGGCCTTGAGGGCCTCATCTACAAGGGCGTCATCGGCACGTACCTGCATGGCCCGGCGCTGCCCAAGAACCCCGAGCTCGCCGACTGGTTGATCGCCCATGCCCTCGAGCGCCGTGGCGATGCACAGGCCGCCGCCCTGCTGCCGCTCAAGCCCCTCGACGACACCTACGAGCACGCCGCCCACGACGCTGCCATGAAGCTCCTCCCCTAACACCCCACCACCACAAAGGGGACAGGCACCTTTGTGGTGGTTTTGCCCCGTCCCAGCTGTTTGTCTCAATCTGTAACATCTAGACCGTTAAAAGTCGTCTTACTGTTACAGAATGAGATGTTCGTCCCGACGCCTGCCTTTTGTCTCGATCTGTAACACATAGAGCCGATTTGCCCGCCCAGATGTTACAGATTGAGATGTTTGAAGATCGGGATGGAGAGCCAGCTCCTATGTGGTGGTTTTCCAGTTTGCCAACGATATACGCGCCGGCAAAAAAGTCTGCTATACTCTTTCCCGCTGTCCCCATCGTCTAGCGGCCAAGGACGCCACCCTTTCAAGGTGGATATCGCGGGTTCGAATCCCGCTGGGGGCACCATTTGAAACGAGAAGCCCGTTACCCTCGCGGTAGCGGGCTTTTTGCTACCCATGAGCCGGGAT
>CABUWD010000107.1 GCA_902495155.1 uncultured Collinsella sp. | reverse complement strand
GGGCAGCGTTCGATTTCGCAGGCGGAGCCGGCCGCGTCGTCGAACGCCGCCGCGCGGATCACGTCCCTGACGGACTCGATAGCGCGGCGGCGCTCGGTCATGCTGAGGTTCGCCATGCCCTTCTTGAAGTTGAGGACCAGGTCTTCGGCGTTCATGCTGCCCCCATCATCGCGGTCTACGGGGTCAAAGATATGGCACCGTGGAGACACATGTATGTCAATCCTGGTCTAACAGAGCCTTATTTAATCCCCGTCCCAGAGAAATCAATTAGCGGGCAGAAGGGCAAAAGTAGTCAAAAAAGCCCCGTCCCAAATTAGCTACCCCTTGCACCGATTATTCGCCCGGGTTGATGTTCGCGTAGAACTCCGCCCCGTCGTCCAGGCGCAGGATGCCCACGCGACCGAACTCGGAGCCGGTGGCGGCAGCGCAGTCGATGTCGATGCGATCGGGCACACCGGCGGCATCCTCGCCGCCCAGGCGCACGATCTGCCCGCGGCCCGACTCCTCATCGAGCCCCGCAAGACCACCGACCTCGCAATAACGCCCGAGCGACACCGTTGGCGTGTGACCGCTCACCACGACCGGACCCTTGCCCTCGGCAGAAAGCAGCCCGGTCGGCACATCCCAATAGCCGTGACGAATCCACAGCAGGTCATCGGACGACTGCACTGCGAGCATCTGCTGCAGCAGCTCGCGATCAGCACCCACCGCTCCGACGCCATCGGCACAATCGACACCATGCTCAAGCAAAAACGCACGCGCCGCCTCGGTCTGAATGCCGGCGTGCACCAGCAGGTACGGCCGCTCGGCAGTCTCGACCACCGCGTAGAGCGGCAGCGCGGCCATCCATCGCACGAGCTCCTCGTATGCCTCAAATTCCATGTCGTTGAGCTGCTCGCGCGTCGTCCAGCCACCGTTGATATCCCAGGTCTCGGCATCGAGCGGATCCTGACCAATGATGGCATCGAGCATGATCTGCTCGTGATTACCCTTGAGCACGTGGGCGTTGGGCAGCGAGCGCACGAGCTTAATAACGCCGACCGGATCGGGCCCGCGATCGATCATGTCGCCCAGCACGTACAGCGTGTCGTCGGACGTCAACGAGATCTTAGACAGGGCCTCGTCAAGCGCACGCACGTGCCCGTGAGCATCAGATGTCACATAGATCGCCATGGTACGCCTCTCCTTGCATTGCGGCCGAAGCCCGGTGCCGCAACTAAAACTTCAAGTTGAACTTAAACGTTACCCATTGTACTCCGTTGCAATAAAGCTGGAAAGGGTTTCCGTGCAGAGGCAAAGACGGCAGCCGTCTATGACGGTATCGCGCATGCCCGCAATCCAACCCCATAAACCCACCATCTTTGGGTACAAATAACCGCAGACAACTGACCGTGCCACGCCAACCACCCAGGAGCGGACACCATCCATGAACCAGATCCTTCTCTTTATCGGCCTCGTCATCATTTTGTGCCTGACCATCAAACCCGTCGGCAAAAAACTCCCCTTCCCCACCTTGCTCATCTTTATCGCGCTCGGCATGCTGTTGGGCGTCAACGGCCCGACGCATATCGACTTTAGCGACTACGCACTCACCGAAACCGTCTGCAGCACGGCGCTGCTGTTCATCATGTTCTACGGCGGCTTTAACACCAACATCGCCCGCGCCAAGCCCGTCGCCATACCTGCAGTGCTGCTGAGCACGCTCGGCGTCGTCATCACTGCCGGCATCACCGGCGTATTCGCCCACTTTGTGCTGGGTTTCGACTGGATCGGCGGCCTGCTGCTGGGATCGGTCGTGGCGTCCACCGACGCGGCCAGCGTCTTTAGCGTTCTGCGCGAGCACAGCCTTTCGCTGAGGGGCGGCACCGACTCGCTGCTCGAGGTCGAATCGGGCTCCAACGACCCCGTCGCCTACATGCTCACCGCTGTGCTCGCTACACTCGCGGCCGGCGGCGACATCAACATTCCCGCACTGCTGGCCAAGCAGATTATCCTGGGCGTGGGCCTGGGCCTTGCCATCGGCTGGGCGGCGGGCCGCCTGATTGAACGCGCGCACGCAACGGCCAAGGACGCGCAGACCATCTTTTTGTTCGCCGTGGCCATCGTCGCCTACGCGCTGCCGAGCTACCTGGGCGGCAACGGCTTTTTGGCTGTATACCTGGCCGGCATTGTGCTGGGTGCCAGCGACATCACCGGCAAAGTCGAGATGGCGCACTTCTTTGACACCCTCACCGAGATGGCAGAGATGACCATCTTCTTTTTGCTGGGCCTGCTCGTTACACCCGCACGCCTGCCGCAAATGCTGCTACCGGGCCTGGCACTCATGGCGTTTATGCTCTTTGCGAGCCGCCCCATCGCCGTAGGCATGCTGCTGGCGCCGTTTAGGACGAACCCTCGCCAGGTTGCACTCGTAAGCTGGGCGGGTCTGCGCGGAGCAGCTTCGGTCGTCTTTAGTCTCTTTGCCGTGGTGGCCGGCGTTCCCGGCGGACACAACCTATTTGACCTGGTGTTTGTGATTGCCGTGTCGAGCATTGTGGTGCAGGGCTCGCTGCTGCCGGCGGTGGCGAAGAAGCTCGATATGATCGATGCGACCGGCGACGTGCGCCGCACCTTTAACGACTACCGCGACGAGGACGGCATGTCGTTTGTAAAGCTCAAGGTGGGCGCTGGACATCCGTTTGCCGGACGCTCGCTCGCGGACATTGGCAGCGCGACGGACATGCTGGTGGTCTTGGTGCTGCGCGACGGTGCGCACCCGGTGCTGCCCAACGGCGATACCGTCATCGAGGAAGGTGACCTGCTGGTGATGGCCGCGCCAACGTTTGAAGAGCGTGCCGAGGTTACGCTGCGCGAGGTCACCGTGACCCCCCACGGTCGCCTGGCCGGCCAGCGTCTTCGCGATGTGCCGCAGGGCAAGCACCCCTTTATCGTGGTGATGCTCAAGCGCGACGGCCAAACGATCATCCCCGACGGCAACACCCTAATATACGCCGGCGACGAAGCCGTCATCGCCACACTGGCATCGTAGCCATCCCCACCCATAAGTTGCGGTGAAATAGGGATTGAATAGGCTTCTGAACAGCCATTTCAGTCCCTATTTCACCGCAAGTTATTGAGGGGATGGGTTGAAAAACATTTGAATTGACACCGAAATGAAAAAAGCCGGGGAAAACGTCCCCGGCACTTGGAAGCCCTCTCTTTTGAGATGACCGATTTCTTTATATCACGAACGCTAGTTAGATGCCATTCATTGAGGGCTTTATCAGGCGCGCCATCCCATCCCATCCACATGGCGCCATTTGAAAGCCGTCCGATCTCATGCTATAAAGAAATCGGTACCCTCTAAAAGAGGGGCCTCCAAGAGCCGGGATCTTACACCCGGCATTTTTTGTGCGTAAAGTCACCGCAGCCCCTGCCTTGCCCCTAAGAGGGGCGGGGTAGCCGTCCCGAATTGGCTACATTTGAGCATCAATCGCCCCGGCTGGGGTCTCGTTGCGGACAATTAGCGTCTCTCAAAACTAAGTGAGTAGACTTTTGTCGAATCGCCGACCACGTCTCCAAAACACAAGTCTGTGACCTGCGGGTTTGTTGAAGCAAATTAGTCGGGTGCTCAGGATTTCCAATAAAGCCTACTCACTTAGCCAGCGTGCAGTCAAAATAGAACAGTCGCGAGGTCAGTAGACTCCATTGCGACGGCTTATCGTGCATTTTCGCGCAGCTGCGGGTGCAGACGCCCCGTCCCAAATTAGCTACCCTAGTCATCGTCGGCGGCAAAGTCGCGGAGGTCGAGGCCTTCGCGTTCGGCTCGGGATAGGAGCTCCTGGGGCGACTCGTCCTCGATATCCATCACGTCGAGCATGGCGGCCGGAAAGCCCGCGCCTGCCGCACTCCCCGCGCGGTCGAGCAGGCTCTCGCGCAGCTGGTCAACATCGGCATCGATCTTCATGGTGAAACTTCCTGCCGGCCAATCGCGACCGAACAAACCGCACGCCCCAAATGATGTGCAATAAATCCCAGATACGGCCATAATAAAACAATGAACATCAGGGAGGTTGCGGACGATGGATAAGCTCGATGCCATGACGGAACAAGTCAGGGACTTTTGTGATGCACGCGACTGGCGCAAATATCACACGCCAAAAGAGCTTGCCATCGGCATGGCAACTGAGTCCTCCGAGCTCCTTCAGCTCTTTCGTTTTATGAGCGACGAGCGCATTGCAGAAATGTTCGATAACGCCGATCAGCGCCAAGCCATCGAAGACGAAGTCGCTGACACGCTCCTCTTTCTCCTGCGTTTCGCCGATTTAAACGGAATCGACCTCCCAAAGGCGCTCTCGTCCAAACTCAAACGCAACGGCGAGCGCTATCCCGTCGACACCAGCTCCAGCGAATACAGAAAGGCGGACCACCATGAGTAACGAGTTCGCCCTTCGGCAATACACGCTTCCCCTGCCCCAGCCCTTCGAGACAAGCGAATCGCTTCAGGACTTTGGCACGCCAAAGCCTGGAGCCCATCATGACGAGAGTTGGCCCGTCCTTTACATTCTTACCAACAGCAGAAACACGACGGCATACATCGGCCAAACAACCAACTACCAGCGCCGTATGAAACAACACGCTGCAAACGTGGACAAGGACTTCGACCGGACCCTTCTAATCGACAATCCCACCTTCAACCAATCCGCAACGTTCGAGTTCGAGAATCGACTTATTGAGCTGTTCTGTGCCGACGAAAAATACCAGGTCACCAATGCCAACAACGGCTATGCCCAATTCGATTATTTTGAGCGGCCTCAGTATCGCCAGAAGTTCCGAAACCTCTGGACAAAGCTTCGCGAAGAAAACTACGCGATTCATCCGATTGAAGAGCTTGAGAACTCCGATCTGTTCAAGTTCTCGCCTTTCAAGACGCTTACGCCCGACCAATACGAAACGATCGAGACGATTTATAAACGTCTCGAACAGGAGCATGAAGACGCAAAACACGGCGGCTCAAAAAGAGAACGTATAACCGTCGTGAACGGCGCGCCGGGAACAGGCAAAACAATCCTCGCCATCAGTCTCATGTTCAAAATCAAAAATGAGCCCAACCTTTCCGGCCTGCGAGTCGGTTTTGTCACCCCCATGGATTCCCTGAAGAAGACCCTCAGGAAACTCACGCACTTCCTACCAGGGTTAAAGCCTGGCGATATCTTGAGCCCCAGTGACGTAACCAAAAATGATCGTTATGACATCCTACTTGTCGACGAAGCACATCGACTGGGTAATTATCTAAGCATGGGCTCCGGCATCAAGGCCTTCTATAACACCTGCGATCGCCTCGGCCTTCCACATACGAGCAACCAAGTTGACTGGATATTCAAATGCTGCGACAAGGCATATCTGTTCTATGACCCCAAACAGCAAGTCCGCGCATCGGGACTCAACCGAGATGGCCTTGAGCAGCGACTCAACCAACTCGAAGAAGCTGGAATCGAGACCGAAGAATTCAACTTGAGCACCCAAATGCGTGTGCGTGGCGGCGATGAGTACCTCGATTTTGTCTACGACCTGCTTGACAACAAAGCGTACATGCATGCCGGCATGAAGTTTGATGAGCTCTTTGCCTCTCAGCCTTACGACTCGCAAGCCGGCGATCCTGACAGTGATATCCCCAGGTACCAGTTTGGCATAGTCGACCGCTTTGAAGATTTCTGCTCCCTACAGCAGACCAAAGAAAAAGAAGTTGGGCTGTCCCGTATGACAGCCGGTTTTGCTTGGAAATGGGAAAGCAAGAGCAATAAAGATGTGTTCGATATCGTCATCGAGGGCATTCCCAAACGTTGGAACTCAACCCAGAAGGATTGGGTTAACTCCGCCAACGCCGTCAACGAAGTCGGATGCATTCATACGGTACAAGGCTACGATCTCAACTACGGATTCGTAATTCTGGGTCCCGACATTTACTACGATTCGGACAAAGATTCAGTCTACGTTAACAAGGCGAACTTCAAAGATGCCGTCGCGAAGAAAAAAGCAAGCGACGATGATCTGCAATAGATTATCGTCAACGCCTACTACGTCCTCATGACGCGCGGCATGCTAGGAACGTATCTCTATGTGTGCGACCCCGCACTCAAAGAGTACCTGTCACGGTATATCCCGGTGGTATAGACCTAGCGACCGCCCTCCCCCATGTAACCATCCTGTAAATCATAGCGACGCACTCGAGTTTTACCGTGATGCGGTCGCGCTTGGCGCTCCACTGTGCTAAAGTATCCCGAACGTTCAAACGACTACGAGGGGGAACTAGAAGATGGCACGTGTGCACAACTTCTCAGCTGGCCCGGCAGCGCTGCCCACAAGCGTGCTCGCCGAGATCGCCGACGAGATGATGGACTACCGCGGTTGCGGCATGTCCGTGCTCGAGATGAGTCATCGATCTAGCATGTACCAGCAGATCATCGATGACGCTGAGGCAACTCTGCGCCGCCTGCTGAGCATCCCCAACAACTACCGCGTCCTGTTTTTGCAGGGCGGCGCCACGCTGCAGTTTGCGGGCATCCCCATGAGCCTCATGCGCCGCGGCCGCGCCGGCTACATCGTGACCGGCAACTTTGCCAACAAGGCGTACAAAGAGGCCGCCAAGTACGGCGAGGCCGTGCTGCTCGCGAGCTCCGAGGACACCAACTTCGACCGCATCCCCGACATGGCCGACATCAACGCGCGCATTGCCGCCGAGGCCGCGGGCGACGGGCTCGACTACGTCTACATCTGCCAGAACAACACCATCTTTGGCACCATGTTCCACGAGCTGCCCGATTGCGGCGACGTGCCGCTGGTCGCCGATGTCTCGAGCTGCTTTTTGTCGCAGCCGCTCGACGTCGAACGCTACGGACTCATCTACGCCGGCGCGCAGAAAAACGCCGGCGCCGCGGGCGTGACCGTGGTCATCGTGCGCGACGACCTC
>CABUWD010000106.1 GCA_902495155.1 uncultured Collinsella sp. | reverse complement strand
CGCGCCCGATGGCAAGATTGCCGTCGGGCGCGTTTTTGATGTATCGATTTTAGCCGAGGCAAGTCCAGTTGACGGGGGTCGAGCCGTACTGTTCGAGTAGTCGATTGGCAGCGGAGAAGGGGCGCGACCCCATAAAGGCGGGGAGTTCTGCCGTGGCACGGTTGGCCGAAAGCGGCGAGGGGTGTGTGGAGGCCAGACAGAACTTGTCGGTTGCCTTGCCCGTACCGGTTGCGACGAGCTTACCTTCGACCATCTGCTGGGCAAAGCGGCCCCATGCCAAAAAGACTACCGGTTGGGACAGCTGGCAGCAGCGTTCGATAACGTAGTCGGTGAGCGTGCTCCAGCCCAGTTTGGCGTGCGAGTTGGCGGCATGCTCGCGCACGGTGAGCGTGGTGTTGAGGAGCAGGACGCCCTGCTGTGCCCATGGGGTTAGGTCTCCCGTGGCGGGAATGGGGTAGCCCAGATCGGCATTGAGTTCCTTGTAGATGTTGCGCAGGCTCGGCGGCAACTTGGTTTGCGTCGCGGGGACCGAGAACGACAGCCCCATTGCCTGGTTGGGTCCGTGATAGGGGTCCTGACCCAAGATGACAACCTTGACCTGGTCGGCCGGCGTGTAGGCGAGGGCATTGAGGATGTCGTCTTGTGCCGGGTAGATAGTCTGCTCGGCACGCAAAAGGGCGATGCGCTCGAGCAGCTGGTTCGTAGTGTCACGTACCGGCTGCGGCGCATCGCCCAACCAAGTTGCTATGTTGCGGTCGCGAGTTGCGGTGTCCATGGGGCTCCTTTACGGCAGATGCTCTGTTGGCATCTATTGTAAAGGCGCACCGGTTGCCTTTATGCCGCGGCTGTATGAAGAGTGGGGTCTACGAGACGTGCCCGGGCGCTCCTGCCATGCGAGCCTGTCCATGTGCGCGGAGGCGCGGAAGCTCGACGGTTGCCGCCATGACGCCGGTGAGGATGAGAGCTGCACCCAGGAAGGCGATGGGGCTCAGGACCTCACCGACTAGGAAGAACGAAAAGACGGCGGAGCAGACCGGCTCGAGCGAGAAGGCAAAGCCGGTGGTCTCGGCAGGCACGTGGGGCTGCACGAGCGTCTGGGTGATAAAGCCGTAGGCAGAGCAGATGAGTGCGAGCGCGACGACGACTACGACCTCGCCCGGCGTGCCGGGAAGCGTGAAGCCGCCAAAGGTGAATGCGGCGATGCCCGAGAACAAGCCGCCAAAGCCCAGCTGCCAAACGCCCAGAGCCAGCGGGTCGACATCTTCGACAAAGCGCTTCGCCACAATGATGTGTCCGGCGTAGACAAAGGCGGAGAGCAGCATGATGATCGCGCCCGGGTTCAGGCTGGTAAAGTCGGCGCCCGAGAGCAGCAGCATGCCACAGGTGACGATAGCCGTGCCGATGAGCACCTTGCGCTCGGGGGCGCGACGCAGCAGAGCTGCGTTGGCAAACGGCACGATCACGACCGTCAGGCTCTGCAAAAAGCCGGCAGTGGAGGCAGAGGTGAGGCTGGAGCCCAGGCACATGCAGGTGAGCTCGGTTGCCATAATGGCGCCGATGATGGCGGCGCGGACCATAAGGTCGCGGTTGATGCGCAACGCGTGCTTGTGGAAGAGCAGCAGGCAGACCACAAAGGCGATGATGCAGCGTAGCGCGACGATGCTCGTGGCGTTCATGCTGTCCATGCCAATCTTCATGAGGGGATACGAAAAGCCCCATGCGACGGGAACGGAAAATGAGAGCGCGATTGCTTTTTTGCGATCCATGGGACTCCTTTTGTTACGGAACGGTTTCGTAACAAGGATTCTGCTCCCAGATGTGGATGTAGTAAAGCGAATGTATCTTCAGTATGATTAAGAAATACTAATGTTGGCAGAAAAAGCCCTGGCAAAACGTTTTACGGCTGCATTGATGTGGAGGCACGATGGCATCGCGGTATCAGATTGTTTGTATGGTGGTCGATCGCGGCAGTCTTAAGGGCGCGGCGGACGAGCTGGGCTATACGCAAAGTGCGGTGAGTCAGGCCGTCAAGGCGCTCGAGCGCGAGCTGGGTACCACGCTTATCGAGCGCGGTAAGCAGGGCGTTTCGCTTACGCGCGACGGTAAACAATATCTGCCATTCCTGCGCCAGATCGTGACCGCCGAGGCCGAGCTCGAGGGCAAGCGCCAGGAGCTGCTGGGGCTTTCGTCGACCGATATTCGTATCGCGACGTTTACCAACGTGAGTCGAACCGTGTTACCGCGCGTGATCCGCGACTTTGGTGCGCTGCACCCGGGCGTACGCTTTACCCTCAAGCAGGGCGATTACACGCGCAACGCTCAATGGGTGCACGATGGCGTGGTTGATTTTTGTTTTACGGCGCGCGGATTTACCACCGGGCTCGAGAAGCGCGTGGTCTATCACGACGAGTTGGTAGCATTGTTGCCGGCCGCGCATCCGCTGACGGCAAAGGAGAAGGTGACGCTCGCCGACCTGGCGTCCGAGCCGTTTGTGCTGCTGGATGAGGGCGAACAGAGTCTGGTGCTCGATGCATTTGCGGCGCATGGGCTGTCGCCGCACGTGACGAGCGAGGTGACCGACGACTACACCATCATGGCGATGGTGGAGGAGGGCCTAGGCGTGAGTATGCTATATCGCCGTACCGTTGAGGGCATGCGGGCCGATATTCGCGTACGTCCCATCGTGCATGCTCCCTCGCGCGACGTAGTGGCGGCCTGGCGCAGCTGGGACACCATGCCCATCGCCACCAGGCGCTTTATCGACTATATGAGCTCGCATATTGTCAATTAATGACTGGCGTGGCGTTGAGCGCGGTGTTTAGCGGGTTGTCGCTTTGGCTTGGGTGGCGCGATAGGTGCGTGCCGGATGGCAGAGTAGTACCGCCACGACCATAAAGAACGCCGTGGTGCCCAGGCTGATGGGGTAGACCATCATGATGTTCGCAAAGGTGCGGAAGTGCGGGAACACGCAGAACACCCAATAGAAGCGGATGCCGCAGACACAGATCATGGTGATGAGGGCGGGTGTGAGCGAGATACCAAAGCCGCGCAGATAGCCTGACATGTTTTCGTAGAACATGCTAAAGGCGTATGCCGGGAAGATCGAGCACACGCGGATATAGCCGATCGAGACGATGTTGGGGTCGCTGTTGAACAGCGATAGGATCTCGCGCCCCAGACCGACAATAACGATAATTGTGGTGAGCGCGACGATACCGCCTTCGACCAGGCAGACCTTGAGCGTTTTGGTGCAGCGGTCGATCTGGCGGGCACCGTGGTTTTGTCCCACAAAGGTGGTGCAAGCCTGGCTAAAGCTGTTGAGCAGGTTATAGCACACGTACTCCAAGCTCATAGCGGCGCTCGATGCCGCCATGACCTCGGTGCCCAGGCTGTTGATGGCGGACTGGATGATGATGTTGGCGACGGCAAAGACGGCGCTTTGGATGCCGGCGGGCAGGCCGATCTTGACGATGCGCTTGAGGGCGACGGGGTCGATAGCTAGGTCGCGCGGGGTGACGCGGACGACGGAGTCGGTCTTGAGCAGGCGGATGAAGAGCGTAGCGGCGCTGACGGTGTAGGCGATGGCGGTGGCGATGGCGACGCCCGCGACGCCCCAGTGGAGTACGGGGACAAAGATGAGGTCTAGGCCAATGTTGAGGACGGTGGACACGGCAAGCGCCTGCAGCGGCATGCGGGTGATGCCGACGGAGCGGAAGATCGCGGCCTCAAAGTTGTAGAGCAAGATCGAGGGTAGGCTGAGCAAAAAGACGCGCAGGTAGAGCGAAGCGAGCGGCATGGTTTCGGCGGGAACGTTGAGCGCGGCGAGCATGGGCTCGGCAAAGATCTCGCCCAGAGCGATGACGACAAAGCCCACGAGCGCCATTAAAATCGAGGTATGGACGGCGCGTTTGACCATGTTCTGATCGTTGCGGCCGATAGCGTTGGCGATGACCACGTTGGAGCCAAGCGACATGCCGATAAACAGGTTGAGCATAAGACTGGTAAGCGGAACATTGGAGCCGACCGCCGCCATGGCGAGGGTTCCCTGGTCGCCCGAGAAGTTACCGATAATGACCGTGGCGATGAGGTTCGACAGCTGCTCCAAGATGCTCGTGGCGGCCACGGGGAAGGCGAACAGGGGAATATTGCGCCACAGCGAGCCGGTGGTCATGTCAATGTGCTTAGATACGGTGTCAGCCATACGTTCTCAATCTCTAACATGCTCTTTCGTGCTTATTTGCGCAGATGATGATACTCCTAATCGACTAGTCATTGGGGACGTTCTTAAGCGACTAGTCATTCAAGAACGTCCCCAATGACTAGGTGGGGAAGGCGTGCGACAATGGTGTGCGTTGTGTTGTTCGCGCTAAGGAGTTGCCATGTTGTTGTGTCCCGTTTGCCATGAGCCGCTGGTGGACGACGAGCGCGGTGCTGTATGCGCGGGCGGGCACCGGTTTGACCGTGCGCGCGAGGGCTATCTATATCTGCTGCGCTCGTCCAAGAGCGGCGACTCCATGGGCGATCCCAAGTCGCAGGCACGCAGCCGTCGTGACTTTCTGAACCGTGGATACTACGCACCGTTGCGCGATACGATGGTCGAGCTGGTGTGCAAACAGGTGTCTGGGCGTGCCGCGTCTATGAGCGGCCCCATGACGTTGCTCGATATTTGCTGCGGCGAGGGCTATTACACGAGTGCCATGGGCGCGGTGCCGGGCGTGGACGCTTACGGTTTCGACCTGGGCAAAGAGATGGTGCGCCTGGCTGCCAAGCGCGGCGATGCGACCTACTTCGTGGCCAACATGAAGGATATCCCCGTGGCCGATGGCGCCTTCGATATGGTGACTGAGCTCTTCGCCCCCTTTAACGAGCGCGAGTTTGCCCGCGTGCTGGCGCCAGAGGGCTCACTCTATACCGTGGTGCCGGGTGCCCGTCATCTGTTTGGGCTCAAGGAAGTGCTCTACGATACGCCGTACCTTAACGACGAGAAGCTGCCGAAGACTACCGAGCTCGAGTTGGTCGGAACGCAGCGGGTATCTGCGACTATTACGCTTCAGACCGGGGCCGACATCGAGGCGGTGTTCCAGATGACGCCGTACTACTACCGCACACGCCCTGCCGACAAAGAGCGCCTGGCAAATTTGGATACCCTTCAAACCGACATCGACTTCATCATCGCCGAGTACCGCCACAGCTAACAACCTGCCAAATAGGGACAGGTTTATTTTGGTAGGTTTTATCTGGGCAAACGTAAAGGGCCGACCGCGGAGATGCGCGATCGGCCCTTTTTAGTTGCTTGGCTGCAGAGGTTATGAGAAGCGAGCGCTTATAGGCGGTCCTTGTTCTCGGCCTTAACGGCGTGTGCCTGCTGAACAAAGAACAGGTCGTACACCACGATGACAAAGGCGCCATAGTTGATGGCGTCGCCGCCAAACGCGGGAAGCGTGAGCACCGCTTGGGCAAGCGTGGCGACCGCGGCAACAATACCGAGCTTAAACGCGCCGTCCACCTGCGAAGGCTTGTTGGCGCCCTTGATACCGGCGACGCCTGCGGCAAGGTCGACGAGACCCTTGGCGATAAGCACGACCGCTGCGAGCGTGGCGTACGAACCGTACGTGGAATCGAGACCGCCCGTGGCGATACCGACGCCGGCGGTGACGAGGCTGGCGATGCCCAAAACAAAGTAGATGAGAGCAAGGATTTTGAGAGTCTTGCGAGTGAAGCTCATGGCTGGTCCTTTCGATACGAGTACGCCAACTTGGCGCACCCAATGTACTGCACATATGGTGAAGCACATTGTAGTTCAACGCGGCGATGCATGCGTTTGAAAGCGCATTGAGCCCACGCAGCCAAACCCAACCTTTCAAAAAGGAAAGCTGGGCGTAAGTCAAATCGATGGCAGCGTATGCGCGGCGCTGCGATGATGGGTCCATGGTAAGAGATGGTCTCAAGGAGGAGCCATGATGTACGGAGCAGGGCAAGTGCATGAGCCGCGGTCGTTGGGAAGGCGCATGGGTGATTCTGTGATCGCTGCCGTGTGCACGGGATTGATGGCGGTGCTTTGTATTGGGATGCTGTGGGCCATGTCGCATGTGGGACAATAGCGGACGGTTGGGTGCCGACATAAACGGCGCTCACGTATTCGTTTTGCTTGTTAAGGAGTACCCATGGACGTCGTCGATCCCTTTTCTATTGCTCGGGCTGCGGGGCTTGAGCTGACCGGGACGTCCGAGGGCCTCACGCTCACCGACGGCACGATGGAACTGCGTGCCGATTTTGCTCGCATGCTTCCGCGGCTCAAGCAGGGCCGTCTGCAGCAAGAGCTGCTGGTAAAGGCTGCGCGCACAAAAGGCATCGAGAGCCCATGGGCGATTGACGCTACGGCAGGCTTTGGCGAGGACTCGCTGCTGTTGGCCGCCGCGGGCTTTACCGTCGATCTGTATGAGCAGGATTGCGTGATTGCGGCGCTCCTCAAGGATGCCTTGGATCGCGCGGCAGATGATCCGGCGCTTGCGACAGCCGTGGCCCGCATGCGCTTACATGCGGGCGAGGACAGTATTGCCGGCCTTCGCCATACAGCTGAGCTGATCGGGCAGGGCGAGCTCGCGGCTCCCGACGTGGTGTATCTGGACCCCATGTTTCCCGAGCGCACCAAGAGCGCGGCGGTGAAAAAGAAGTTCCAACTCTTGCATCATCTGGAACAGCCATGTGCCGATGAGGAGACGCTGGTCGAAGCTGCGCTTGCGGTGCGGCCGCGCAAGGTCGTTATCAAGCGGCCGGTGAAGGGGCCACTGCTTGCCGGCGTTAAGCCGAGCTATCAACTTGCGGGCAAGGCCGTTCGCTACGATGTTTTGGTGCCGCCGCGCCCGTAGCCTGCGTGCGATGGTTGGCGCTCCGTCAGTGCCGTGCCGATGCGGGGTCTATTTCCAAGGGTGCGACGTCAGGTGCCAGCCGCCGCAGTATTCGCATTTGTAGCAGGCCAAACCACGCCGCCCGCGGTTTTCGCAGTCGGCCATAACTGCCTCGGCCTCGGCGCGCGTG
>CABUWD010000105.1 GCA_902495155.1 uncultured Collinsella sp. | reverse complement strand
CTAGCAAGAACAATACTTACCATCACATAACCTCCTTTTTGTCTACGTATTTCCTACACGACATGAAAGGAGTATACCTGTTTGGATTGTGGAATTATAGCTAAATTCGCAAAAGGTTGGATTATTTGTTTAAACGTCTAAGTTTGTTACAAATTGATTACATTGCTGGTTTACAGCTCATTGCCTGATAAAACGTGATTTGCCGATTGTTTCCAAAGACATATACAGGCGCACTGTTCGTTAAAACCGCTTTTAGGTGGATCCCAATGCGCCTGCGTGCCGCCATTTTGTTTAAACAGACATGACTTGACTAACCGAAGCAAATATGTTTAGAACTCTAGCCCATGCAGTCATTGGATGTTAGGCGATGTGGAGTGGGTTGGCGGCGTCGACGGCATCGGGTGCGTCGGAGAGGCCGTCAGGAGCAGCGTCTGCCGGGTCCTCGTCGGGAGTCTCGATCTGTTTGATCATTACCTCTTGGCCCTGCAGCAAATAGGTCTCGCCGCTACCGCAATGGGGACAGGTCTTGCCGTGCTCGACCGTCGCGTAGGCGCAGCCGCACGCCTCGCAATGTGTCACGGCCTCGACGGGCTCCACGATAAGCTCCGCGCCCTGCGCGATAGGCTTTTTATCTGCTGCCCAGCGCCAAGCGTCGAGCAGCAAGTCGGGAACGACGCCCGAGACCTCGCCCAGTAGCAACGTCACGCTCGAAACGCGACGCACGCCATGAGCGCGCGCCACATTCTCGACATCGCGAATGATGTGGTAAACGATTCCCAATTCATGCAAGGTAGAAACCTTTCAACAACGGTTGATGCGATATCAGCCAAACGTCAGCGAGCGGCGATCCAGGTGCCCCAGGTTGCCCCGAAACAAGGCGTCCGCTGGGCTTTTGCCCGCGGCGCCGAAGTTGAGGGGCAAGATGGGGTGCTTGGGCGCCGCGCAGCGTCGGCAGTGCCGCCGTTCGTTAGAACGGCGGAACCTCATTACTTGCGACCGAATTTGATCTTGATGGCGCGCTTGAGTGCGTACTTGCCCAGGCTGGGAAGCTTTTGCTCGTATTTGACCATCGTGGAGCACTCGGGGCGATCGCGATCCAGGTGGATGGCATCGAACGCGCACTTGGTGGTGCACAGACCGCAGCCGATGCACTTGTTGGGGTCGACGATCGAGGCGCCGCAACCCAGGCAGCGGGCGGTCTCGGCACGCACCTGCTCCTCGGTAAAGGTCTCGACATACTCGCTAAACGGCTCGGCCTTCTCGCGCTCGCGGTCGACGTGAGCCACCTCGCGGCTCGCGTTGTCATAGCTCTCGATCACCACGTCATCGCGGTCGAGCGCGCTGTACTTACGCTGGTTGCGGCCAATGGTGAGCGTAGAGCCCGGCTGCACAAAGCGATGTATGGACACGGCCGCCTCGTGACCGGCGGCGATGGCATCGATGGCAAAGCTGGGGCCGGTGTAGACGTCTCCGCCCACAAAGATGTCGGGCTCGGCGGTCTGATAGGTCTGGGGATCGGCAAGGGCACCCTGGCCACGGCCGAGCTCCACCTTGGAGCCGGCCAACAGGTCGCCCCACACGATGGACTGACCGATGGACATGACCACGCGGTCGGCGTCCACGCGACGCAGATCGTTCTCGTCGTACTCGGGCGCAAAACGGCCCTCGTCGTCGAAGACACGCGTGCAGCGCTTGAAGGTAATGCCGCACACACGGCCGGCATCGTCCAGATGGACCTCCTTGGGACCCCAGCTGCAGCTGATGTGCGCGCCGTCCTCAACGGCCTCGCGACGCTCTTCCTCGCTAGCGGGCATCTGGGCCTCGCTCTCCAGGCAGAACATCTCAACGTGCTCGGAACCCAGGCGACAGGCGTTGCGAGCCACGTCGATGGCCACGTTGCCGCCGCCCACCACAATGGTGCGGCCGGGCAGCGCGTCGATCTTGCCGCTGTTGACCTCGCGAAGGAAGTCGACGGCCACGGTCACATCCTCGGCATCCTCGCCCGGAATGCCGGCAAGGCGGCCACCCTGGCAGCCAATAGCCACGTAGAAGGCCTTAAAGCCCTGTGCGCGCAGCTCATCGAGCGTCACGTCGCGACCGACTTCCACGCCATAGCGGAACTCGGCACCCATCAGGCGAATAACCTCGACCTCGGCCTCGATAACATCCTTCTGCAGCTTAAAGCTGGGAATGCCATAAGTGAGCATGCCGCCCGGGCGCCCGTTTTTCTCGAACACGACGGGCTTGTAGCCCTTCTCGGCCAGATAAAAAGCGCAGGACAGACCGGCCGGACCGGCGCCGATGATGGCGATCTTCTGGTCGAAGCCACCAGCGCGCGTCGGCGTCACCACAGGCGGGACGTAGCGGGTCGCGGCGTCCAGATCACGCTGGGCGATAAACTTCTTGACCTCGTCGATGGCCACGGCCTCGTCCACGCGACCGCGGGTGCAGGCATCCTCGCAGCGGCGGTTGCACACGCGACCGCAGATAGCGGGCAGCGGGTTCTCGCGCTTGATGAGCGCCAGAGCCTCGTCATAGCGGCCCTGCGCCGCAAGCTTTAAGTAGCCCTGAACGGCAACGTGTGCGGGGCAAGCCGTCTTGCAGGGAGCGGTGCCGGACTCGTGCGTCTCGATGCGGTTGTCGTTGCGGTAGTTGGGCGACCACTTGGTGTGGTCCCACTTGGTGGCATCGGGCAGCTCCTGGCGCGGATACTCGGGCACCTGTCCGCCGGCCTTTTTGCTACAGAGCTTCTGGCCCAGTTTGGCGGCGCCGGCCGGACACACCTCAACGCAGCGACCGCAGGCCACGCACTTGTCCTTCTCGACCTTGGCGACGTAGGCCGAGCGCGACAGGTTGGGCGTGTTGAACAGCTGCGAGGTGCGCAGGGCATAGCACACGTTGACGTTGCAGTTGCAGATGGCGAAGATCTTGTTCTCGCCGTCAATGTTGGTAATCTGGTGCACGAAGCCGTTGTCCTCGGCCTGGCGCAGGATGTCGTAGACCTCGTCGCGCGTTACATAATGGCCGCGGTCGGTCTCAACCACATAGTCGGCCATATCGCCCACGGCAATGCACCAGTCGGCGGGGTCGTCGGCGCAGCCCTCACCCATCACGCGACGGCTCGCGCGGCAGCTGCAGGTGCTAGCGGCATATTTGCCATCGTATTTGTCGAGCCAATGCTCGATATGCTCGATCGGCACCGACGTGCTCGCGGCATCGATAGCCTTCTCGACCGGAATGACATGCATGCCGATGCCGGCACCACCGGGCGGCACCATCGGCGTGGCCTTGGACAGCGGTCCCTTGGACGCCTGCTCAAAGAACTTGGCATAGACCGGGTGCTCCTCGAGCTGGCTCATGCGCATGTTGAGGAACTCGGCGGAACCCGGCACCAGCATGGGCAGCACCCACTGCTTGGCGCGCTCGGGGTTTTCCCAGTTGTACTCGAGCAGACCCGTGTAGCTCATGTCGTCGAGCATCTTCTCGATATCGGCCTCAGGCATGCCGGTGAGCTTGACCATCTCGGGCAGCGTATAGGGGCGGCGCATCTTCATCTTGCAGAGCACTTCGGCCTGCTCGTCGGTTGCAGCTTCGGCAAACGACCAGTACTCGTAGCCCAGCAGCTCATCGCGATGCAGCAGACGGTTGGTGCAGTGCTCGCACAGCTTGACGATGGCCTCGCGCGGATGCTCCGGCAGCGGCGGCACGAACTCCGAACCGATGTCGGGCTCGGTGTAACTAATCCCCGGTCCGTTGAGAATCATGGTTGTCCCTTCTCTTGCCACAGCCCGGCGGGACCGCGGCGCCCCTCTTTTTTTGCAGGCCGGGCATGCCCCCATGCCGTTCACCCGCCATTGTTGACATTGTGTCAAAAATAGTATTGACGAACCGTCAACAATATTCAAGACTGTTAGGCGAACGGTCAGGCAAAAGAGGATGAAAGGCGGCAAAACATGGGCAACAACGCAGCAGATACCTCTGTGGTCGATGCCGTCCCCGCATCCGATAGCGCGGCAAAGCGCCTGACGGGCGACGAACGCCGTCGCGAGATCCTCGATGCCGTACGCACCGTAAGCTCCGAGCTGGGCGTGTCCCACCTATCGGTATCGGCCGTGACCAAGCGAGCCGGCTGCACGCGTTCATTGTTCTACCACTACTTCGCCGACATGGACGCCGCCGTCACCGCCGTCATGGACGAGGCAATCGACGGTTTTATCTCCGAGCTCGAGCAGTGGAATGCCAACCGCACCGTCGGCGATATCGAGGGCGCGCTCGACACCGTCGCCCCGCTCTTTAAGCGCCTGGTCGCCAGCGGCCACGAGCTGCCGAGCACGCTCACCTCGAGCAGCGGCGCGCTCTACGGCGGCTTTTTGCACAACGTGGTCCAGCGCGTGGCGCAGTATATCTGCGACACCACCGTGGTGGATTTTGTCGCCCATCATGAGCTACGCATCGACCATGTCTACGAGACGTTCTACACCCTCATCATGGGCCTTTTGATGTATATCCGCACGCACCCCGATGTGCCCGACGAAACGGTCAAGGAAATCATCGCCTCGACACTCCACATCGAGGGCTATACCGCCAAGTATCCGGAGCGCAAGCCCCAGAACTGACGACATTTGGCCAAACTGCCCGCGATCAGAAGAGGGGCCGCGGACGTGTGAAAGGAGAGCAGCATGCTGTTCGATGTTTGGGGTAGCGATACCCTTATCCACTGGGCCGGCTGGGCCATGGTCTTTATTGGCCTGATCGTGCTCAACGAGGTCGGCCGCCGCACCAAGCTGGGCGCGGCCATCATCTTTGGCGTGGCTCCGCTGGCCATGACCATCTACTGCGTCGCCATCGCCGTCGGCGTTTCGCAGGGCGCCGAGTGGGCGCTCACCAACCCCACCCATGTGTACCAGAACAGCTGGTTCCACTACGCCAAGGTATACGCGGCGCTTGCCGGTTGCTGGGGCTTCATCGCCATTAAGTATCAGTGGGGCAAGATCGGCAAGGCGCACTGGTTCCGCGCATGGCCGTTTGTGATCGTCGCCATCAACATCATGATCGCCGTCGTGTCCGACTTCGAGAGCGCCTATCACTTCTTTGTCCTGGGCCAGTCCACTTGGGTCACCTCCGAGGGCGCCACGCAGCTCGCCGGTTGGAATAACGTGTTCAACGGCATCGCCGGAATCATCAACATCTTCTGCATGACCGGTTGGTGGAGCGTCTACGCCTCCGAGGACAAGACCGACATGCTGTGGCCCGACATGACCTGGGTCTACATCATCGCCTACGACATCTGGAACTTCTGCTACACCTACAACTGCCTGCCCACCCACTCCTGGTTCTGCGGCTTTGCGCTGCTGCTGGCGCCCACCGTCGCCGCCTTTATCTGGAACAAGGGCGGCTGGATCCAGAACCGCGCCTTTACGCTTGCTATTTGGTGCATGTTTGCCCAGGTGTTCCCCTACTTCCAGGAGGAGTCCATCTTTGTGACCCACTCCACACTCGACCCCGGCGCCGCCACCGCGGTCTCGGTCGCCGCACTGGTCGCCAACGTCGCCGCAATCATCTACATCGCCTACCGTGCCAAGAAGCTCGGCCGCAATCCCTACAAGCAGGACGTCTTTGAGGGCACCAGCGATTGGGAGAAGGCTACCGCTCGCCGCGCCAAGGTTGATTACGCGCACGCCGAGTAACATGTTGGTCGCTGTTGGCACCTGGGCATAGGCCCGCCTGCCAGATTTTCAATCCAATGTCTCGCAGAGCCCCCGGAAAGCGTTTCACTCGCTTTCCGGGGGCTTTTGTCGTTGCGTCTCTAATCATCATCTATTCAAAAACACGCGCACATATAAAATCGGATTTCAAATTGCGTGCCGGCTCTATATGACCCCATTTTTGGGTACATTGTTGAGCCGATATTGCATTGGGGGATATATGAGTGACGAGACGATGGGGCGCGAGGATGCAGCTCAAGATGCAGAAGCGTACGCCGAGGCTTTGGAGAGCTTAGACCAGATCGCGCTGGGCGAGATTGCGTTTGACGATTCGACTGTTGATGCGCAGGATGAGTCAGGAGCCGGAGGCGAACAAGATGCCGGCGATGATGCTGCGCCTGCCGAAGACGAGACGGGACACGAAAACTCCGAATGCGAGGCCGACGACCAGCCCGAATCCGACACGAGCGAGGAAACCATCTTGCTCGACAACTTGCCGGCCGAAGATTCGCTGACCCGCGAGCTCCCTGGCTTAGGCTCTGCGCCTGCCGTGGACGAGACCATCGCCATGGGCGATATTCCCCTGCCGTCCGTTCCCTCGGCACGCGAGGCCGAGGTTCGCCATCGCAAAATGTCGCCCAAGCGCCGCAATCTGATGGTTGCCGGCGTCGTAGCCGTCGCGCTTGTTGCCGGCGGCGCAGGCTATGCTGCCTGGAACGGATATCGGCAAGAACAGGCTGCCGCTGTCGCCGCCAATGCGCACACGATGATGTCGGTGCAGATTGGCGTGCATGCCGCGGGGCTCGACTGCTCAACCGGCTCCAAGATTCCCGTGCAGGTGAGTGGACAGGATTCTGACGGTTCGTCCGTGAGCGAGACGCTCTACGTCGATGAGCACGGTCGCGGCATTAAGCTGCTGCCCGGAGATTACACGTTCTCCATCGCTGCCTCCCCCATCGCGGCAGACGGCACCATCTACACCGTCCCGACCACCAAGGCGCAGGTCACCATTAAGAGCGATGGGCAGGATTTGAGTGCCCAGGCCACCTTTAAGCTCAAGGTGCCTTCGGCCGACACGGTGACTGACGACCAGATCGATGCCGCCGCCAAGTATGCCGCGGAAGGCGGGGTGAACTCCGCCGCGGTCGCAAAGGTGCTCCAGCAGGCGGCAACCGCGCGCCGTGACGCCGCCGTCAACGCCGTGAGCTCCCGCGAGGCACAGGCGGCCCGCGACGCCGATGCTCGACTTAAGGCAACGGACCTGTATCAGCTCGATATTCCCGTTGAGTGGTACGGCAAAGTCGCGACTTGGCAAAACGGCAGCACGCTGTGCATTTATCTGGACGGCGACACCAACACACCGCTCG
>CABUWD010000104.1 GCA_902495155.1 uncultured Collinsella sp. | reverse complement strand
GTCGCCCACTTCTTGGCCGCGCCCACCGAGACCCCCGCGAACTTCGCGGCGGCGGTCGGCCCCATGCCGTCCTCCGTCGCCAGGAGGAAGAGCTCGACCTTCTCCCTGCTGTACATGCGGACCTCCAGTCCGGACCGCCCCGCGGTCCAACTTTCTGTCCGCACCCCCTTTAAAGGCCTAGGGCGGCACAACAGTCCGTATTTCACCGCAACTTCTGAGGGGGGCAGGTGGCGCCTGCTACGCGGCGGTTACGGACAGGGCATGGAATTTCTCGCCGGCGCCCTCGACGGCGGCGGCGAGCTGCTCGGCGGTCACGGTGTCGGCGCACTCCACCTGGACAGTCTGGGTCTCGTGATCGGCGTCGGCATCGGTCACGCCGGCAACGTTGAGCAGCGCCGTCTCGACGGTGGCGTCGCAGTGGCCGCACATAAGGCCGGAAGTCTTAATTGTGAAACGCATGGATATTCCTCTCTGTTGTGTCGGCTTTCCCAGGCACCCGACCTTGACCTTCAAGCCGTCGCTCGCGTACCAAAGTACGCGTCGCTCCTCTTTCAGATCAATCTCGGGTACCTGGAAAACCCGTTCTAAATGGACTTAATGATGAGCTTATTTTGCCACTTTTGGCTTAAAGGATTTTAAGCGCAGCGCATTGCTTACGACGCAGACGCTCGACAGGCTCATAGCTGCGGCGCCAAACATCGGCGAGAGTTGCCATCCGGTGAGCGGGAAGAACACGCCCGCCGCCAGCGGAATGCCGATGCCGTTGTAGAACAGCGCCCAGAACAGGTCTTGCTTGATGTTGCGGATCGTGGCGCGCGACAGCTCGATGGCTCGGGCGACGTCCATGAGGTCGCTGCGCATGAGTACCACATCTGCCCCTTCTTTGGCGATGTCGGCGCCGGTGCCGATCGCAAGGCCCACGTCGGCGCGCGCCAGGGCGGGGGAGTCGTTGATGCCGTCGCCCACCATGGCGACCTTGCCGCCCGCGTCCTGCAGTTCGCGCACATGGCGTTCCTTGTCGGCGGGGAGGACGTCGGCGATGACTTGCTCGCTGCTCAGTCCCACGCGGCGGGCGATTGCTTCGGCAGTGACGCGGTTGTCGCCGGTGAGCATGCGCACGTCGACGCCAAGCGAGCGCAGTGCGGCGATGGCCCCGGCGCTCGTCTCCTTGACCTCGTCAGCCACGGCGATGGTGCCGGCAAGCTCGCTGTTCTTGGCAAAGAACAGCGGCGTCTTGCCCTCGGCGGCAAATTGTTCGGCAAGACCCGCGGGCACGGTAACGCCCAGCTCGTCCATCAGGCGTACGTTGCCGGCTGCAATGGCGTTTTGCCCCTCGCGCGCCGTAACGCCTCGCCCGGGCACGGCAGTAAAGTCCTCGACCATGCGCGCGACGATCCCGCGTGTCTCGCACTCGGCTATAATCGCCTCGGCCAGCGGGTGCTCGCTCGAGCGCTCCAACGCGGCGGCCAACTTGAGCAGCGCCTTTTCGCTCATGGCGGGCGAGCCGTCAGCGCGCGTGGCTACCACGATATCGGTCACGGCAGGCTTGCCGCGGGTGACGGTGCCCGTCTTATCGAGCACCACGGTGCCCACGCTGCGCAGGTTCTCCAGCGCCTCGGCGCTCTTGAACAGAATGCCCATCTCGGCGCCCTTGCCGGTGCCGACCATAATGGCGACGGGCGTGGCCAGGCCCAGCGCGCACGGGCAGCTGATCACCAGTACGGCGACGGCGGAGGTGAGCGCTTCGTTGACGCTTCCGGTCAGCACCATCCACGCCACAAAAGTTACGGCAGAGATTACAAACACCACGGGCACGAACACGCCGGCGACCTTGTCGGCCATGCGGGCGATGGGCGCCTTGGTGGCGTTGGCGTCCTCGACGAGCTGGATAATCTTGGCGAGCGACGTGTCGGCACCCACACGCGTGGCGCGGAAGGTAAACGAGCCCGTGCGGTTGACCGTGGCCGCGTTGACAGTGTCGCCGGCGGTCTTCTCCACGGGAATGGATTCGCCGGTCAGCGCACTTTCGTCCACGGCCGAGCTGCCCTTGAGCACCACGCCATCGACGGGGATGGACTCGCCGGGGCGCACACGCAGCACCTGGCCGGGCAGAATAGCATCGACGTCGACGGTGGCCTCGGTACCGTCCTCGGCCACGACGGTCGCGGTCTTTGGCGCCAGGTCAATGAGCGCCTCGATGGCGCCGCCGGTTTTGGACTTGCTGCGCGTCTCGAGGTATTTGCCCACGGTGACGAGCGACAAGATCGTGCCGGCGCTTTCAAAATACAGATTGTCCATGCTCGTTATCATGGCCTCGTGGACCTGACCCGCGGCTAGTTGGTCGGCCATGATGAACATGGCGTAGAGCGACCAGGCGATGGAGGCGGTGGCGCCCACGGCAATAAGGGCGTCCATGGTGGGTGCGCCGTGCGCGAGCGATTTAAACCCGTTGATAAAGTACGCGTCGTTGATGTAGACGATGGGGATGAGCAGGGCGAGCTCGGTGAGAGCGAGCGTCATGCTGTGGGTGTGGTCGGTGAAGATGCCGGGCAGCGGCCAGCCGAGCATGTGCCCCATGCCTATGTAGAACAGTGGGATGAGGAAGACGATCGAGACGATGAGGCTGGTGCGCATGGCAGAGGCGGCGGCCTCCAACTTTTTGGTGGGCGACTCCATATGGGCGGCGCCGGACCTGGCTTGCGCACTTCCGCTTTGGACAGCGTCGGTGCCCGTGCTGACGGGCGAGGCCGAGTAGCCAGCGCGATCGACGGCGGTGCAGATGTCGTCGGGGGTGACCTGCGCGGGGTCATAGTTCACCAGCATGGAACCGGCGAGCAGATTGACCGCGACGCTTTGGACGCCGTCGAGCTTGCTCACGGCGCGGTCCACATGCGCCTGGCAGGCGGCGCATGTCATGCCGCCTACGTCGAACTTATCTTGAGCCATGGCTTCTCCTTTCCGTGGTTCGGTGTTGGAATTGTTAACCTGCCGATACTATACACCCATACCCCCTGGGGGTGTCCAGTAATAGTTTGAATGTATGAGATTTCATTACAGATGAGGGTGGCTGCTCAATAGGTGGCCGTCTCTGCCAAACATCTCAATCTGTAACGTCTGGACCGGTTTTTGAGCCGTAACTGTTACAGATTTAGGCAAACATTTCAGCCGAAAACTAACGTCTCGATCTGTAACAGCTAGATCCCGTTTTACCGAGTATTTGTTACAGGTCGAGACAAACAGCTGGCAGGAAACTCAATGTCTCAATCTGTAACATCTAGCGGGAAATATAACCTCTAACTGTTACAGATCGAGACAGACTGCCCGGGGCCAACTCAAATGTCTTGATCTGTAACATCTAGAGAGGTTTTTGACCCCTTACTGTTACAGATTGAGATGTTGTTTCGCGGGGTTGGGGTTTGTCTCGATCTGTAACATCTAGACCCGTATCTGCCGAGCTAGTGTTACAGATCAAGACAATTGCCGGGGCGGGGTCTCGTCACGGCAAGACGCCCGCTCTCTAGATACAGAATCCGGGGATCACACAGGTTCGTTTGTTTGGCTTGTCCGCAGGCGTTGCGTACGTAAAGGCGTCGCCGTCGTGGCCCACACGGTTTATGTAGAGCGTGCCTTCGGTCTCCGATGAGTCGGGGCTCACCGTGCGCTCCCACCAGCAGGTGTCCTTGCCCTTCCACTGGCGGACCATCGTCTCGTTCGTGGAATACGGGCTCACCTTGAGCTCGCGGAAGAGCTGATACTCCTTGCCCTCGCCGTTGTAGATGTCTGCCAGGTAGTGATAGCCCTCGGCAAACGAATCGGGCGGTTGCGTACCGCACAGCTCGACCATGGCGGGCAGCCAAAGGGTTGCGGGCAACTCGCTCAGACACGATGCGCTTCTGGCGGCGCCAACGTTATTCGAGATCTTTTTGACAGATTTGATGAGTGCGCGCAGCTCGTTGGGCAGCAGCTTAAGGCCGTCGCCGTTGAGCCATTCCCGCAGCTCGCAATCTGCCCAGCCGGCGCTCGGCGGTTCAGCCGCAGCGTTGCGCTCGGCAATACCCGCATCGAACATAAACGTCAGTCCGGCCTTGCCCGTCCCGTCCAGAAGCTCATCGTGGCGGATGCCCACAAGCTGCGCGCCAACCTGCAGCCCGTTGGTGAGCGTGGCACGCTTGGTACACGGATAGGGGATATGCCCATCGGCATCGAGCAGATGATAGCGCTTGGCAATCTCGCGTGCCTCGCTACGGGTCTCGGCGGCCTTAATCTTGAGCGAAATCTCCTGCAGCTGATCCCAGGTGTAGTCGTCAAGTGAACCGCGGATGCCGTCAAGGTAGGCGGGGATGCCAAAGCCATGGGTTGCCGCCCCGATAACGCTGAGCCCCGCAACGGCTGCGATAGCGCCGCCGATAATAAACCGGCGGCGGGTCATGGCATCGTGCCGGGCCTGCTCCAGGATCTCTCGCGCGCGCTCGCCGGCGACGTCGACCTTAAGGTGCGTACCGGAGTCGATGTCGATTGCGGCGTCACTGCCCGCGCCCTCGCGGCCCTCGGATTCGGCATCGGTGAGGTATGCCGAGAGCACCTCGAGCATCTGCTGCTCGGTGGGACGATCGCACTGCTCGACTGAGAGACCCTTCATGATGATTTGGACGAGCGCTTCATCGCCCTCGCAGCGCGGCTCGAGCGGTGCCGGCTTGGTCTTGGTTTTTACGAGATAGAACGAGCCGGTTGCAGCGGCGTCCGTCGACTCAAAGTCAAACGGTTTGCGACCGCTGTAGAGCTGGTACAGAATGCTCGAAAGCGCATAGACATCGATTGCCGGCGAACGGCGAAGGGCCGCGATGCCTTCGATATCCTGCGTGAGCATCTCGGGCGCGGCGTATGCGGGCGTGGCAAAGCGCCAGATGTCGGCGCGCCGGGTGATCGTGTCGTCGCCGAGAGCCATGGTCGCGGAGCCCATGTCGATGAGGCAGGGGTCAAAGGAGCAATCGGCAATCTGCTGCTCGAGCGTTCGGCTGGTGGTGCGGAACATGATATTGGCAGGCGACAGGTCGCGATGGATGACCGGATTCACGAGGCCTTGGGTCATCAAGAGCGCACGAAGCACGGCGTTTCCGACGGCGGCGACCATCTGAGTGGTCAGTCCGCCCGAGGCGTCGTGCGGAAGCAGGGGCAGCGCCTGCTTGAGCGAGGTGCCCTCGACCCACTCCATGAGGATGAGCGGGTTATCCTCGCACGATCCGTAGCCATAGACGCGCGGAAATCCGCGCAGGTGCGAGACGGTACATAGATGACGGTACTCCTCGAATAGCGCGGCGGTGTTGGCCAGGTGCGCTGCCGATTGCTCGGCGGAGCGGTCGGGGGCTTGGCCGGAAAGGATGGCATTGTCCTTGAGTAGCTTGACGGCAAAGACCTCGCCGCTCGTGTTGGTCGCGCGCAGCACGTGCCCGATGTTGCCGTTGTTGCGGTGGGCCGTCTGGAGAATAAGCGTCATAAACCGACGCTTGGCGTCGTCCTCGGCGCTGGGGTCGACCGCCACGGCGGTATCGAACGTATCGAGACGGATGAGTTTGTCGCCATAGGCGCTATCGGTAGTATCCATGGCGTTCCTTTGTCTGGCATGGGTTGCCGCACGTATACGTGAGCAGTGCGGATATCGGTAAAGTACCATGATAGCCGCACTGCCCACGTATACCGCTGTGCATTGTCGTTTACGACGCAGAAGGTAGAAGACGAAAGACGGACGGCGACCGTCTTTCGATCGCCGTCCGCGCTAGTCCACAATGACAAGGAATGTCGTGTAGAGACCCAGATGGAGCCTGTCGCTGTTGGCTATTTCCACCGGGGGATAGATCTTGCCAGGCTCGCGTTGGTCGCGCGGCGGCTCAATCACAATATCGTCGTCACCCGCGCCCGATTCGAGCACTGTGCCGTTGGTCGATCCAAGGCCCTGGGCGTACCAGTGCTCACCCTCGAGCCAAATACGAAGATGCTCGCGCGAGGCGTCGGCGCCTACATCGGTGATGCTGGGCGAGGTTTTGGGCAAAGAACCAATCACGGTGCCGCGCGGATCGCGTGTGAGGGGATGGATTTGCATGTCGGCGCAGTTGTCGGCATGGGTTCTGAGCAGACCGAGGTTGGGGGCGACGGTGCGCGGCTGCTCCAGGCTGCTCATAAAGCCACGTCCGACGGTAGTTTCGGTGGTGCCAAAGTGCCCGCCCGTCTTGCTGTCGCAAAAGCGCTCGACGGTGGCCACGCCCTGAACGGGATCGGCGAGCGCCCCCGTTGCTACAAAGAGCATCAAGAAGAGCGTGCTTTTTTCACGCACGGCATTGCCGTCAAAATTGTCGATGCGATTGAGGGCATTTGCATATAGGCGGCTGTCCAGCTTGTAGCTGGCGAGGGCCGACATCATTTCGTTGGCGGCCGGACCGCGATAGTGCTCGGCGATTGCCTGATAGGCGGACTCGCCGCCGCCGAGCTTGCTGCAGATTGCCGCGGAAAGGTTGAGCGTGGTGACGGTAAAGTCGCTGTAGATGGCGGGCGCGCACTGGTCAGGCTTGCGATGGACGATGTAACGGGTGAGATACGAGCGGTTGGAAGAGCATTTCTCGAGCAGGGTACTGCCGAGATAAGAGTTTCCGTTGATAAGCATTCGGGCGATCTCGAGATGTTTAAGACCGCCGAACGAGCGAATATCGTTATAGAGGACCGAGCAAGGCGTCTCTGCTGCCACGGATACCTCCTTTGGTTGCTTCCTAGCCAATATGGCGATAGGAATTAATGGCCCCCGGTGGGCGACGTATTAAATGGCTGCGCAATATATAGCGTAACCAAAGCAACATTATAGGCCACATGTTCGAAATTGCAGGAAGACCGAGAGATTTTGGTTGGACTGAACGGAAATCCCCCTCTGTCTTGTTCTATAACATTTGGACCCGGTTTTGCCCTGCATCTGTTACAGATTGACACAATCGGCCAGGCCCACCTCGTCCGCCTCGTCATCTGTGGTTTACGTGGGGGCATGCGAAGCACGGGTATACTAACCGGCGGCGAATCTGCTCCATCGCTTAGAGCTGCTGCGTCTGGACGGCGCGTGATAGGGCTGCCAAAGCGATCGCCAGCGTGCTGAGCAACGTCCTCTCTGTGCGCACCC
>CABUWD010000103.1 GCA_902495155.1 uncultured Collinsella sp. | reverse complement strand
TGCGGCCGTCGGGCGGCCAAACAGTCCGTATTTCACCGCAACTGAGGAGATGGGGCCGGCTACTTGAGGCTGCTGGCGACGACGGGGCGGTCGAGAGCTGCCTCGAAGCGGT
This sequence comes from uncultured Collinsella sp., assembly GCA_902495155.1. Taxonomy (GTDB): domain Bacteria; phylum Actinomycetota; class Coriobacteriia; order Coriobacteriales; family Coriobacteriaceae; genus Collinsella. The sequence continues at coordinate 7,096 of CABUWD010000103.1, read as the reverse complement.
CGGCCATCGTGGGGTCGCTGAGCGTGTCGACTTGGTTGAGCATGACGCGTGCGGTGCTGAGTTTCAGCGCCTGCATCTCGGCATTGAGCACCATGGCGACGCGCTCGGGCGTGGCGATGTCAGTGAGCTCGCAGCCGCAACGCTCGCAAAAGAGCTCGGGGCGGTGGACGGCTTCGTTGATGGGCTTGCCGAGCCCTGAGGCGCCGGCGATCCAGACGATGTTGGCCGTGCCAGAGGGAATCACCGGCTCCCAGGCGGCGTGGGCCTTGAGCGGGAGCCGCTTGCTGCCGTCCGCCTCGGCCAGGACGTAGTCAAAGCGCTGCGCCAGCTGGTCGAGCGGCTCGGCAGGGGAGGAGAGCTTGCCCGTCTCCGGGTCCAAAACACCCGCCTGGCAGATGCCTCCGCGGCTCATGCCCGCGCATGCCTCGCAGGTGCAGCCGGGAACATGCAGGGCCCCCGGCTTCCAAGGCACGGCGTCCAAGCGACGGCTCGACCCGTCCCATGGCACGCCGGCGACGGGGAACATGCGCGTGGTGGTGCAGAGGAGCACCCTGCCGCCAGCGCGCATGAGCTCGAGACCCAGCGCCTTCAGCAAGGTCGACTTGCCACCGCTGCCGATAATCGCGGTAATGCCCGGCTCGATCTTGAGCGCCGAGGCAAGATTGCCGCTAACCGTTTCCATCTGTTCACCGCCGTATAATACTGTGATAATAAATAATCATCAGAGTAGCGGTCGAACCGCTTTTTGCTCTGCTCAAACCGTAGCACAGGGAGGTGCCCCGGGAATGCTCGTTTATGTTCGCGGCGCCGGCGATATCGCCACGGGTGTCGCTGCCCGTTTGGTGCGCGCCGGCGTGTCGGTCGTCATGGCCGATATCGCGGTTCCCACGTGCATCCGTCGCACAATCAGTTTTTGCGAGGCCATTCGCTTGGGCGAGGTCGAGGTCGAGAGCATTCGCGCCCGCTTGGCGCAGACGCCGGCTGAGGCGCTCGAGATTACCCAAGCGGGGGATGTCGCCGTGGTGGTGGACCCTCAGGCCAAGATGCTCGATGAGCTTAAACCCGCGGCTGTGGTCGACGCGATTCTGGCCAAGCGCAACCTGGGTACCACGCGCGACATGGCGCCTGCCGTTATTGCCGTGGGACCGGGCTTTACCGCGCCGGTCGATTGCGACGCCGTGGTCGAAACCTTGCGCGGGCATTTCCTGGGCCGTGTCATTACCCAAGGTTCGCCCCAGCCCAACACGGGCGTGCCGGGCATTATCGCCGGCTATGGCAGGGAGCGCGTTATTCACAGCCCCGTCGCCGGCGTGTTTCGGTCCGACCGCGCAATCGGCGACATCGTGCGCGCCGGAGACGTGATTGGCTACGCGGGCGATACGCCCATACGCACGCAGATCGATGGCTGTCTGCGCGGGCTTTTGGCGAACGGCGTGCAGGTGACTGAGGGCTTTAAATGCGCCGATGTCGATCCGCGCGGCGATGCCAGCTATATCAACTACATTTCGGACAAGGCGACGTCGGTCGGCGGCGGCGTGCTCGAGGCGCTCGCTATGCTCACCGATGTCTTTAGAGGATAGAAGGCGGCAATGGAAAAGCTCGATGTTGTGAATGCGGCGCTTGCCGCCCTGCGTGCTGGCGAGACGTGCGAGCTGGTGGTAGTGGCCGGCACGGCGGGGTCGTCGCCGCGCGGCGTGGGCGCCTGGATGGCCGTCTTTGCCGACGGTGGCCAGGCGGGCACTATCGGCGGCGGCAAGATTGAGCTCTTTGCGCTGGATGAGGCGCGCGAACTCCTGAGCGCGGGACAGTCGCGTCTGGTCCGCTACACCATGGGCGGCGAGAACTCCGATACCGGCATGATCTGCGGCGGAGCCATCTGCCTGTGCTATCTGCACCTGGACGCGACCAAGGTACCGTTGCTCCAGTCGGTTGCCGACGTCTTGGTGTATCGACGCATCGGCGACTTCGTCATTGACTTTGAGCCGTTTATCGCAAGCGCGCTCGAGGGCGATGTGGCCGAGTACCATGGCGAGGAATCGCGCCGCACCATTGCGGGCTGCCCCGGGCTTTCGCTGGTGGAGGAGGGGAGTAAGGTCACCTACACCAACGCGGCCTCCGAGATCCCCGCGGCGCACATCGAGACGCTCTGCCCCGAGGGCCTGACCTATATCTTTGGCTGCGGCCACGTGGGCGCTGCGACGGCGCGGGTGCTCACGGCGGCGGGCTTTGCCGTCGTGGCTTGCGACGACCGCCCCGGCACGCTGACCCCCGAATGGGTGCCCGGTGTCTACGACCGTCGCCTGGTCGACTACAAGAACCTGAGCAAGCAGTGCCCTATCGGCCCGCGCGACCTGGTGGTCGTCGCCACGGCGGGTCACAAGTCCGATATCGACGTGGTGATTCAGGCCATGCGTGCCAAGCCTGCCTATCTGGGCTGTCTGGGTTCGCGCCGCAAGACGGCCTTTGTGCGTGCCCGCCTGGAGCAGGAAGGTTTTACGCAGGACCAGATCGACGAGCTGCACCTTCCGATCGGCGTTGCCATCGAGGCCGAGGACCCCGAGGAGATCGCCATCTCCATCGCCGCCGAGATGATCCACCTGCGCCGCACCAAACTCGTCCCCCGCAAGCGCTAATCGCATCCCCACCAATAAGTTGCGGTGAAATACGGACTGTTTAAGCCTGTTAGGCCACCAAACAGTCCCTATTTCACCGCAACTGCTTGTTGGGATCAATTTGTGCGGGGGAGTTGTGGAGTTGTGCAGGCAGACGAGGTTTTTCTGGAAATACGCTCCCGATGCGCGTATAGTACCGATTGTTTTGTCGGCTCCTGCTGCGTCGAGTCCAAACCGCGAAATGCCATGAGCGGCGCGGATGCAGCCAGGAGGCACGAGGACAACCCATCGTGGCCACGCCCCGTGCTTAAAACCCCAAGAAGGAGTGAACAATGGCAGAAGAGAAGTATGTGCCGCGTCTGAAGACCAAGTACAACAACGAGGTCAAGCAGCAGCTTCAGGACAAGTTCCAGTACGAGAACGTCATGATGATCCCCAAGTTTGAGAAGATCGTCGTGAACATGGGTGTCGGCGAGGCCGCTACCGATTCCAAGGCCATCGACGGTGCCGTGCGCGACCTGCGCGCCATCACCGGCCAGCAGCCGATGATCACCCGTGCCCGCAAGTCCATCGCTACCTTCCGCCTGCGCGCCGGTATGCCGATCGGCTGCAAGGTTACCCTGCGTGGCGACCGTATGTGGGAGTTCTTCGATCGTCTGACCTCCGTCGCGATCCCCCGTATCCGCGACTTCCGCGGCATCTCCGCCAAGAGCTTCGACGGCCGTGGTAACTTCTCCATGGGCGTCACCGAGCAGCTCATCTTCCCCGAGATCGACTTCGACTCCGTCGATCATCAGCGTGGTATGGACATCACTTTCGTGACCACCGCCAACACCGATGAGGAGGCCAAGGCCCTTCTGGACGCCTTCGGTTTCCCGTTCAAGAAATAGGTTCACCTGCCCTATAAGCGCCGTTCCCACAAGGGGGCGGCGCTTGGGGCGAACAATACTCTATGTGAGGAGGATATAAGTGGCTAAGACATCGATGATCGTCAAGTGCAATCGCAAGCAGAAGTTCTCTACTCGTGAGTACACGCGCTGCCAGCGCTGCGGCCGTCCGCACTCTGTGTACCGCAAGTTCGGCCTGTGCCGTGTCTGCTTCCGCGAGCTTGCACTCAAGGGCGAGCTTCCCGGCGTTAAGAAGGCCAGCTGGTAAGTCACTACCAGCGTTTCAAGCATCAGTTTGGAACAGGGAAAACGCGCTAAAAAGGCTTTGCCGTTAAGGGCGGCGAAGAACCAAGAGCACGTGTTCATCAAGAACGAAGGAGAATCTGTATGAACCTTACAGACCCGATCGCAGATATGCTTACGCGCATCCGTAACGCTAACTCTGTGAACAAGGCCACGGTCTCCATGCCGAGCAGCAAGAAGCTCGTCGAGATCGCTCGTGTTCTGCACGAGGAGGGCTACATCGAGGGCTACGATGTCGAGGACACCGTTCCCCAGAAGACTCTGCACATCACGCTTAAGTATGGTCCCAAGAAGGCTAAGGTCATCAACGGCATCCGCCGCATTTCCAAGCCGGGCCTGCGTAAGTACACCGGCGTTGCCGACATGCCCCGCGTCCGCGGTGGCCTTGGTACCGCCATTATTTCCACCAGCCATGGCGTCATGACCGACCGCGATGCTCGCAAGCACAACGTCGGCGGCGAGATCATCGCTTACGTCTGGTAATTCGCTCGGTAGGTAGAAGGAAAGGAGATCACCGTGTCTCGTATCGGTAATAAGCCTGTCCAGATTCCCGCCGGAGTCGAAGTGGCAGTCAACGGCAACAACGTTGTCGTCAAGGGCCCCAAGGGCCAGCTCGAGCTCGATGTCTTTGAGAAGCTCGCTATCAACGTCGAGGACAACGTCCTCACCGTTTCCCGTCCCGACGACGAGCGTGAGACCCGTGCCCGCCACGGCCTCACCCGCGCTCTCATCCACAACATGGTTGTTGGCGTTTCCGAGGGCTTCGAGAAGAAGCTCGAGCTCGCCGGCGTCGGTTACCGCGTGCAGCAGAAGGGCAAGAACCTCGAGTTCTCCCTGGGCTTCTCGCACCCCGTGATCGTCGAGGCTCCCGAGGGCATCACCTTCGAGGTTCCCGACAACACCCACGTGAACGTCAAGGGTATCAACAAGCAGCAGGTCGGTCAGATCGCCGCTGAGATCCGCGGCCATCGTCCTCCCGAGCCTTACAAGGGCAAGGGTATCCACTACGTTGGCGAGCACATCCGCCGCAAGCTGGGTAAGGCCGCCAAGTAGTCGTAACCGACTCACTCGCATAAGACCAGCACCCCGTCAGGTGCTGGCAAGATCAACCTTTTTAGGAGTTTACGTATGAACAAGCATAAGGCGAAGCTGGAAGGCCTCAAGCGTCGTCAGCGTCGTGTTCGCGGCAAGGTCTCGGGTACTTCCGAGCGTCCGCGTCTTCGCGTGACCCGTACTAACGCCAACATCTATGCCCAGATCATCGACGACAGCAAGGGCTCCAGCCTGACGCTCGTCTCTGCCTCGACCCTCGAGGCCGAGTTCAAGGGCACCCACACCTCGAACAAGGAGGCTGCGGAGAAGGTCGGTCAGCTCGTTGGCAAGCGTGCCATCGAGGCCGGCATCACCAAGGTCGCCTTCGATCGCGGTGGCCGTATCTACCATGGCCGCGTCAAGGCCCTCGCCGACGGTGCTCGTGCCGCCGGTCTCGAGTTCTAGGAGGTATGTAGCACATGGCTCGTAATCAGAAGCAGCAGCGCGAGGCCTCCGAGTTCGAGGAGCGCGTCGTTTACATCAACCGCGTGTCGAAGACCGTCAAGGGTGGTCGTCGCATGAGCCTCGTCGCTCTCGTCGTCGTTGGCGACGGCAAGGGCAACGTCGGCGTTGGCATGGGCAAGTCCGCTGAGGTGCCCATGGCCATCTCCAAGGCGTCTCTCGATGCCAAGAAGAACATGTTCCACGTGCCGGTGACCGATCAGGGCACCATTCCGCACGAGGTTCTCGGTCACTTTGGTGCCGGCCGCATCATCATCAAGCCCGCTGTCGAGGGTACCGGCGTTATCGCCGGCGGCGCTGTGCGTCCCCTCTTCGAGCTTGCTGGCATCAAGAACGTCCTGTCCAAGTCCCTCGGTACCGACAACGGCCTCAACATCATCAAGGCTGCCGTCGAGGGCCTCAAGGAGCTCTCCAGCCCTGAGGACGTCGCGGCTCGCCGTGGCCTGACGGTCTCCGAGATGTTCGTCGGTAAGGAGAACTAAGCATGGCTGACACCATCAAGATCAAGCAGGTCCGCAGCACCAACGGTTGCAAGCAGGACCAGGTCCGTACTGTCCGTGCCCTCGGTCTCCACAGGATCCGCGAGGTTCGCGAGATTGCTGACAACGAGTCCGTCCGCGGCATGATCTTCAAGGTCAAGCACCTTGTCGAGATTGTAGAGGAGTAGCAAATGCAGCTTCACGATCTTACTCCCGCGCCCGGTTCCACCAAGAACCGCAAGCGCGTCGGCCGTGGCAATTCTTCGGGTCACGGCACCACTTCTGGCCGCGGTCAGAAGGGCCAGGGTTCCCGCTCTGGCGGCACCAAGGGTGCCGGCTTCGAGGGTGGCCAGACTCCGCTGGCTATGCGCCTGCCCAAGCTTCCGGGCTTCCGTAACCCCCGTCGTATCGAGTACACCGCTGTTAACGTTGAGCGTCTCGAGCGTAAGTTCGAGGACGGCGCTGTGATCGACGGTGCCGCTCTTAAGGCCGCTCGCATCACCAAGAGCGAGTTCGAGCCCGTCAAGGTGCTCGGCAATGGTGAGCTCACCAAGAAGTTCACGGTCAAGGTCGACAAGGTCAGCGCTTCTGCGCAGGCCAAGATCGAGGCCGCCGGCGGAAAGGTCGAGCTGCCGTGCTAAATGGTCTTAAGAATGCTTTCCGCATCAAAGAATTGCGCGAAAAGATTCTTTTTACCATAGCTATGCTCGTCGTGTACCGCATTGGTGCGCACGTTCCTGTGCCCGGCATTCCCTTCCAGGGGATGCTGGGCCTTTTCTCGACCGATAACAATTCGGTCGCCGCAGGTGCTATGGCCCTCCTGAATCTTTTCTCTGGCGGCGCGTTGAGCTATGTGTCGGTGTTTTCGCTGGGCATCATGCCTTACATCACCAGCTCGATCATCCTCCAGATGCTCCAGGCCGTCGTGCCTTCCCTGCATGAGCTTGCCCGCGAGGGCGAGGTCGGTCAGACCAAGATTACGCAGTATTCGCGTTACCTCACCCTGGCCCTGGCAATCCTCAACTCCGTGGGTTACCTCTTCCTCTTTAAGAGCTTCGGCATCAGCTTCAATGGCGCCGGCGCTCCCGAGATCATCTTCGACCTCATGATCGTCGGTACGCTCACCGCGGGCGCCATGCTGATCATGTGGATTGGTGAGCTCATCACCCAGCGCGGTATCGGCAATGGCATGTCGCTGATCATCTTCGCGAACATCATGGCCGGTCTTCCGCAGGCGATCTTCTCCAGCACCGAGGGTAAC
>CABUWD010000102.1 GCA_902495155.1 uncultured Collinsella sp. | reverse complement strand
ATGACTTGGGAGCTATGATGGTCTGAGCCTCATGTCTGGGGCTGTTTCGGCGAGTGCTCACAAGTTGGTAGCTGGGGGCGCTCGCTTCTTTGTATGTGTACATCTTGTGTTCCCTTCTGATGTTTCCGCAGGTCAGGGCTAGGGTGCTTTTTAGGGTCTTTATTTTTGGGACTTTTTCGCGCGGCTCTTGGCGCTGTAGCACCTCTGCCGCTCGCGGTCGTTCCGCTTGGACCTCGCAGCCTCCTCGCGCATCGCGCTGGCCTGCTCCCTGAGCTCTGCCACGTGGCCCTCCTTCGTGCACTCCGCGCACCAGCCGTTCGCCTTGTTCAGCGGCTTGAACGTCATGCGCCCGCACTTCGGGCACATCCAACGCTGCCGGAGCGATATGCAGCACTTCCTCGCCTGGAGCTTCACGGCCTCGGTAGTCCGTCCGAGCGCCCTGGCTATCTCCTTGGCTCCGTCGCCGGCGTGTTCCTTCAGGTACCGGATCTCACGTGTCGACCATTGCCTCACTGTCTCTTGCTCCCCTCCTTCCGCTCCCATTCTCGGTACGCCGCCCGAAGCGTCGAGCACATGGTGTCGAGCGCTATCTCGCGCGGGGTCTTGGGCTTACTTTCGTGCTCCTTGGCGTCCATCTAGGACACCGTCCGGTTGTCGGTAAGACCGAGTAGGTAGTCAGCCGAACACTTAAACAGGCGAGTCATCGCCACCAGTTTCGAGCCGGGGATCTCTCCTCCATTCTCATAACTGGCGACAGTAGCTCGACTCTTGAGGCCGATCTTCTCTGCCAGGTCCTCTTGACTGAGACCAATGCGGACACGTTCGCTAGCAATGGGATTCATTTGCACCTCCATTTCACTATTTGTGAACTTCACAATACGTGAATATAGATTAGTGCTCAGCTGTTTGCAAGCATGATTTCACTATTTGTAAATCTTTTTGTACAATATGCTCACGCTTAGAAACAGGAGGTAACCGTGGGCATGAAGTTTCGCCTCAAAGAAACGAGGCTCAAATACAAGAAGAAGCAGCCAGAGGTTGCCAGCGCACTCGGCATCGGCGTACCCATGTACTCGATGATTGAAAACGGGCAGCGCGAGATAAATGGAACGAAGCTTGTGAAGCTTGCCAGATTCTATGGGTGCTCTGTCGATGAGTTGCTTGGGACTGGTTCGTGGGACGAGGGGGAATGACCTATGGGTCTGTTCGGTGACATTGCGAGAGCCGCCGCTAACGTCGCTCTCAGCACGGCGAAAGATATGATGGGGGACGCTGCTGCCGCTAAGCTTGGCCAGCAGGTTGGCGTTGGCAAGTCCATATCGTTTCGCGGTGAGTGCGAGCGACCCGTATACGTCTATTACGGCGAGCCGTTGAGGAAGATTCGTAAAGGTGATGTGTTCGATGCCGAGGTCGTGACGAAGCCAATGCGGCTGAGAAGCGAGCTCACGGGTGGCGTATGGGACACCACGGACGACGGCTTCGCGCTCGCGTACAAAGGAAAGGTGTTTGGGGCAGCATCGGCTCTCGGAAACACGTTCAAGGACATTACGGAGCTCGGATACAGAATCACCGTGTCGTGCAGAATGACGGGATGGTACGCCAAGGGAATCCCGACCGTCGTCATGATGATCGACGAGCCCGAGGAGATATTCGCGTGGCTCGATGCCTGCAAGGGCCTTGGGCGCGACGTCAGCTTCGAGGAAAGGCATTCCCCCGAATGCGAGTCGGCCGCCTTATCGGAGCGCACCAGGCTTGAACTGTCGAAGATGTGCGGGCGAGAACTGCCGGTGGGCGTGGACGGAGACTGTGTCTACATCGAGGATGACAAGTGGGCCGGCATGAGAAAAAGCGGGGTATTTCCGGTCGAGGTCTCCACGGAGCTGATCCCGACTCCTCGCGGGTCAACGGCGAAACCGCATGTCGCCGTCTTTGTGGATGGGTCGATAGCGGCCGATGTCAGCGCGAGGTGCGTGCACTACAAGACCCTCGCCGAGCATGCCGGCGAACGCCCCTATTTCGCCTGCTGCCAAAAGCGAGAAGGTCACGATGGCTCTCCCATATGGAGGGTGACCGTTGTCTATCTCGGAAGATAAAAGAGCCCCGTCGGCAGCGCTGGCACCGCTTTAGCCGACGGGGCACCCAACCGCCCAAGCATCTTTGCAAACTCACAACTTGAGGGGGCTTCTACATTATGCCAAAGAGGGCAGTGATATACGCGAGATTCTCGTGCAACAGGCAGCGCGAGGCCTCAATCGAGGACCAGCTGCGCGTCTGCCGCGAGTGGTGCGCGCGCGAGGGCTACGAGGTCGCGGCGGAGTACTGCGACCGCGCCGTGTCGGGGCGCACCGACGACCGCCCCGAGTTCCAGCGGATGATAGCCAACGCCGGCGAGAGCGAGATCGTCCTCGTCTACATGATGGACCGCTTCAGCCGCGGCGAGTACGACGCGCCGATATACAAGCGCGAGCTCGCCACGCACGGGGTCAAGCTGGTCTCGGCGCTCGAGCAGATACCCGACAGCCCTGAGGGCATCATCTACGAGAAGCTGCTCGAGGGGCTCGCCGCCTGCGAGTCGAGGAAGACCGCCATCAGGACCAAGCGCGGAATGGAGGGCAACGCCCTCAAGTGCAAGACCAACGGCGTGCGCATCTTCGGATACCGCAGGAACGAGGATGACGAGTACGAGGTCGACGAGGCGCAAGCGGCGTGGGTGCGCGAGGCCTTCGCGCTGAGGCTTGAGCGCATGTCCATGAACGCGATAGCGCGCGAGTTCGCTCGGCGCGGTCTCAGGACGCGCAAGGGCAACCCGTGCGGCCAGGCGATGGTGCAGCAGATGCTGCGCGACCGCAGGTACACGGGAAGGTACGAGTGGGGAGGCATCGTCCGCGAGGGCGGGATGCCGGCGATAGTGGACGAGGTGACGTTCATGGAGGTCCAGGGAATCAAGTGCCGCAAGCAGCGCTCGAGCGAGAACTGGGGCGACTTCGCCCTCGCGGGGACGGCACTGTGCGCGGAATGCGGCAGGAACCTGCAGGGCGTGAGCGGCAGGGGCCGCAACAACGTGAAGTACGAGTACTACAGCTGCCCGGGGTCGTGCGTCCGCAACATCAGGCGCGAGGAGCTCGAGGGCTCCATAGCCTCGGCGCTGCGCGGGCTGCTCGGCGACCGCGGCGAGGCGCTGCAGATAGCCAACATGGTAGCGGAGCGCGCGGACACGGCCGAGGTGCGGGCTCGCCGCAGGCAGGCCGAGGACTCGCTCAGGGCCGCGGAGAGGGGCCTGAGGAACATCCTCAACGCCATCGAGCAGGGCGTGATAGCGCCGGGCGTGAACGAGCGCATAGCCGAGCTGGAAGAGCAGCAGACGCGCGCGAGGTACGACCTCGAGGCCATCACGGACGAGCGGATAGACACGGAGCGCTTCGCCGACTTCCTGCAGTGCGGGACGGCGCTCGACGACGCGACGCTACTGAAGGCGTTCGTGTGGCAGGCTGTCGTCTCGGAGGACGAGATACTGGTCACGCTGAACTACGACAAAAAGGGCGAACCCGCCAGATTGGACATCCAGCGGGTTCGAGCAAAATTGGAATGGTGCCCCATGTTGGATTCGAACCAACGGCCTTCTGCTCCGGAGGCAGACGCTCTAATCCCCTGAGCTAATAGGGCCAACGTTTGGCATTATACCCAAGTGCACCACGGGCTATCAAAATAAAAGAAAAAGCTTTGCAATTCCGAGGAAGACGCGGCGCAACGGCCCACTTTAGAAGGCAAAAGCGAGTCAGATAGTATAAACTCTCATGCACCATATATACACGGCTCGCGATGCGGGCCGTTTTTGCAAAAGTTATCCATCGAGGTGAGAGGCACACCATGATTGCAATTTTAAAGCAGAGCGCCAGCGACGAGGCCGTCGGCCATATCGTCAGCTGGATTGAGAAAAAAGGCCTGAAGACCGACGTCTCGCGCGGCGAGAACGAGACGATCATCGGCCTGGTGGGCGATACGACCAAGATCGACCCGTTCCTGCTCGAGTCCATGGATGTCGTCGAGCGCGTGCAGCGCGTCTCGGAGCCGTTCAAGCGCGCCAACCGCAAGTTCCACCCCGAGGACTCCGTCATCGACTGCGGTCACGGCGTCAAGATCGGCGGCGACCAGTTCCAAGTCATCGCCGGCCCGTGCTCCGTCGAGGGCGAGAACCTCATCCGCATCGCCCGCCGCGTGAAGGCCGCCGGTGCCACGATGCTGCGCGGCGGTGCCTACAAGCCCCGCACCTCCCCCTACGCCTACCAGGGCATGGGCCCCGCCGGCCTCGACCTGCTGTGCGAGGCGTCTGCCGAGCTCGACATGCCGATCGTCACCGAGATCATGGACCCGCGCGACGTGCAGGTCTTCCTTGACAAGAAGATTGACGTCATGCAGATCGGCGCCCGCAACGCCCAGAACTTCCCCCTGCTCAAGGAGGTCGGCAAGACCCAGACCCCGATTCTGCTCAAGCGCGGCATGTCCGGCACGATCGACGAGCTGCTTATGGCAGCCGAGTACATCATGAGCGAGGGCAACGACAACGTCATCCTGTGCGAGCGCGGTATCCGCACCTTCGAGACCCGCACCCGCAACACCTTCGACCTTAACGCCGTGCCGGTGCTGCACCACCTGTCGCACCTGCCCGTCGTCGCCGCCCCCAGCCACGCCACCGGCTACACCCGCTACGTCGAGCCCATGGCGCTCGCCGCGACCGCCTGCGGTGCCAACGGCCTGGAGATCGAGGTCCACGACGAGCCGAGCCGCGCCTGGTCCGACGGCGCCCAGGCCCTCACCCCCGATCAGTTCGACGACACCATGCGCCGCATCCGAGCCATCCGCGAGGTTGTCTGCCAAGAGACCATGGAGTAGCCCATGGGTACGGTGAGAAACGCGCGCGTTAACCAGGGCGGCCCCAAGTGCGCCGGCATCGTCGGCCTTGGCCTCATCGGCGGTAGCTTTGCCCGCGGCTATGCACAGGCGGGCGTCCGCGTGCTGGCCTGGGACCCCGATGACGATGTCATGACGGCCGCCAGCATGGGCACTGTCGCCGGAGAGCTCAACGACAAGACACTCGGCGAATGCGACATCATCGTCCTGGCTTGCTACCCCGAGGCATGCATCGAGTGGCTCGAGACGCACGCCAAGGCGCTCGCCGACGCCACCGACACCGACGCCATCATGGGCCCCGTGGTGATCGACACGGTGGGCGTCAAAGGCATCGTGTGCGAGCGCGCCTTTGAGCTTGCCCGCGAGAACGGCTTTTACTTTGTGGGCGCGCACCCCATGGCGGGCACCCAGTTCTCGGGCTACGCTAACTCTCGTGCCGACCTGTTCCAGGGCGCCCCGCTGGTGCTCGTACCGCCCGCGGTAGACGATGCGCTCAAGCTGGAGCTTTTGGGCCAGGTGCGCGAGATGGTGCGCCCCTTGGGCTTTGGCAAGTTCAGCGTGACCAGCGCCGCCGAGCACGACCGCGTCATCGCCTTCACGAGCCAGCTTGCGCACGTGGTATCCAACGCCTACGTCAAAAGCCCCACCGCCCAGGTCCACCACGGCTTTTCGGCCGGTAGCTACCGCGATCTCACCCGCGTGGCGCACCTCAACCCGCAAATGTGGTCCGAGCTCATGATCGACGACGCCGACGCGCTCGCCTTCGAGATCGACCATCTGATCGAGTCGCTTGGCGCCTACAGCCGTGCGCTCAAGAACCGCGACCAGCGCTATCTGGAGAATCTCCTTGCCGATGGCGACCGCATTAAGCGCGCACTCGACGACGAGGCCTCCCACTAGACCACCTATCACGCCAGGTCGAAAGGACCGAAGCTTATGGCGATTACCATCGATATCGACACCGCACGCCCCTACCAGGTGCATGTTGGCACGTTTTTGCTGGAGCAGGCGGGACCGCTCGTGCGCGCCACTGCCGGCGGCACCAAGGCCGTCATCGTGACGGACACCAACGTAGGCCCGCTCTACCAGATGCCCGTTAAGCAGAGCTTGGAGGCGTCGGGCTACGAGGTGAGCATCTGCACCTTCGAGGCAGGCGAGGCCCATAAGCGCGCCGAAACCTATGTTGCCATTTTGGAGTTTGTGGCCGAGCACGAGCTTTCACGCTCCGACGTGATCGTTGCACTCGGCGGCGGTGTCGTGGGCGACGTGGCCGGCTTTGTGGCCGCCACCTACATGCGTGGCTGCAAGTTTGTGCAGATCCCCACGAGCCTGCTCGCCATGGTGGACTCGTCGGTGGGCGGCAAGACGGCCATCGACCTGGCCGCCGGCAAAAATCTCGCCGGTGCCTTTTGGCAGCCGAGCGTGGTTATCGCCGACGTGGGATGCCTTGCCACCCTAACGCCTGAGCAGTTCGCCGACGGCTGCGGCGAGGTCGTCAAGCACGCCGTGATCGCCGACCCCGAGCTCTTCGCCGAGTTGGAGAAAACCCCGCTCACGCTGGAGCTGCTCAACCGCGATGTGGCCCGCGTAGCACTCATCATCGCCCGCAATATCGACATCAAACGCGCCGTGGTCGTCGCCGACGAGCGCGAAACCAACCAGCGAAAGCTCCTCAACTTTGGACACAGCGCCGGACATGCCGTCGAGGCCTGCGAGAACTTTGAGCTGGGGCACGGCAACTGCGTTTCGATCGGCATGGGCATCATCACGCGCGCCGCGGCCTTGCACGGCATTTGCGACGCCGAACTTCCCGCTCGCATCGAGGAGCTCTGCGCGCGCCACGGCCTCAAGACCCGCTGCAGGCTTTCGGCCGACGCCGTCTTTGCCGAGGCACTCCACGACAAAAAGCGCGCCGGTGACACTATCGACCTGGTAATTCCGCACGACATTGGCCGTTGCAGCATCGACCGCACGCCGCTTTCCACTTTCCACGAACTCATTGCCGAGGGCCTCGGCCAGAAGGGAGACGCATCCGCATGCTAGCCCGCATCACCCCGTCCCCGCTCAAGGGCACCGTTCCCGCCATCGCGTCCAAGTCGATGGCGCATCGCCTGATCATCTGCGCTGCGCTTGCCAACGGCGAGACGCACGTCACCTGCAACACCACCTGCGCCGATATCGAGGCCACGGTGCGCTGTCTCACGGCCCTGGGCGCTCGCATCGAGACCGTCGAGGACGGCTTCCAGGTCCACCCCACCATGAAGAGTGTTGAGTTTGGCCTGCTCAAGGCCCTTGCCGGCGGCACGCTTGACTGCGGCGAAAGCGGCTCCACGCT
>CABUWD010000101.1 GCA_902495155.1 uncultured Collinsella sp. | reverse complement strand
TGTGCTCCGGCACCTGGCCCTTGGAAGCAGCGGACTTCTTGACCTGCTCGAAGAGCTCCTTGATGCCCTTGTTCTTAAGAGCCGAGATCATCATGACCGGACAACCGAGCTTCTTGGAGAGCTTGTCCGTGTCGATCTTATCGCCGTTCTTCTCGACCAGGTCGGCCATGTTGAGGGCAACGACCACGGGCAGGCCGGTCTCGATAACCTGAAGCGCCAGGTACAGGTTGCGCTCGAGGTTGGTGGCGTCGACCACCTGGACGACAACATCGGGCTCGCCGCTCATGAGGTAATCGCGCGAGCATTGCTCCTCGGGGCTGTAGGGGGAAAGCGAGTAGATGCCAGGGAGGTCCGTGATGGTAACGTTCTTGTCGCTTAGGAGCTTGGCTTCCTTTTTCTCAACCGTGACGCCGGGCCAGTTGCCAACGTAGCCGTTGGCGCCGGTGATCAGGTTGAAAAGCGTGGTCTTGCCGCAGTTGGGGTTACCCGCCAGCGCGACATGGATCTGAGAATCCGCCATTCAATCCTTCTTCCTTGTGTGCCTGCGCTGCTTTCTCCGCGCAGGCTGGATAATGTGCTTCAAAGATGCTGCATTAAGTTAGAAATACCTAACTTTATCTGCAGAAATATACGCCGTGAGCCCTTACTGGACCTCGACGACGGCGGCCTCCTCCTTGCGGATGGAAAGCTCGTAGCCGCGCACGTTGATCTCGACCGGATCACCGAGCGGCGCGACCTTCACGACCTTGAACGAAGTGCCCTTGATGAGCCCCAGGTCCATAAGGTGGCGGCGAAGCGCACCCTCACCGTGAAGCTTGACGATGGTGGAGCTCTCGCCCACCTTAACGTCACCCAACGTCTTCATTTACTTGTCCCCCTTTCAGTGCGTACAGAAATACCGTCGACTAACCGACGGTCATGATGTGCATGGCAACCTTGGAATCGATGCCAAAGCGTGCGCCCAGCACAGTGACGATGATATTGGCGCCACTCGAGCTCACCACGTGGATTTCGCTGCCCTCGACAAAGCCGAGGTCCTTGAGGTGGTGTTTCATGTCCTCATTGCCCTTTACACGAGACACGCGCACGGTTTCGCCCGCTTTTACCATCGAAAGCGGCATTGCCGGCATCTGCGGTCCGCAAGACATGAGTGGCTCCTAACGTCAGTTCGTCCTTAACATCGACGCGGCAAAAGTTAACCACGTCTATGTTCGCTTTAGTAAACTAACACGTGGTTAACTTTTTGGAAAGGGTCCCCATTCAGATTTCGAAAAAGTTTCCTATATGAAACAAAAGGGCGCGGCAAAGAGCTGTCCTTTGCCGCGCCCTGTCATGCTTAAAGCGAGAGGTTTCTGATCGACGTGACGCAGGAAGCCTCATCCACGCCCGAAACGCGGAACACGACATCCTCGCCGCACTCGCCATAGAGGGCCATCAGGCCCGTCACGTCGCGACCATCGACATGACGGTCGCCAATGCTGACCGACACGTCACTACGATGCTTGGCGATAATATCATAGAGCAGCGCAACCGGGCGGGCATGTAATCCCAACGGATCTTTAATCGTCTTCGTAAACTCGACCATGTCCCCTCCCGCGACATCGCACATCGGCCGGCAAAACCCAGCCACGTGGTAGTTATTGTAGCGTTAGATGCTTGTTGAGGGCGGGATGGAAATCGCATCCCATTTCGAGCGTCAATGATGGGACACAGTTTCCGCCAGAAGGCTCAACCGGAAAGCGCGTCCCGTTATTTGGCTGGATTCTGGGTCGCAGTTTCCAAAAGGACCCTGTTTGGGAAACTGCGACCCGTTTTGGACGCAAATTCCGGGTCGCAGTTTCCGCGACGCCCAGTCAACCTATGCCCTCGCAACGCCCGCGCATAAAAAACGAGGGAAGGCACGCGTCCTTCCCTCGTTGTGGGCATTATGTAGCCGCTCGCCTACATCAGGCGCAGACTGACGTCCTTGAGCTGGGCGCCGCTAACGGCACTCGGAGCGCCCGACATAAGGTCGGAGCCGCTGGCCGTCTTGGGGAACGCCATGACGTCGCGGATGGAGTCGGAACCGGTGAGCAGCATGCACACGCGGTCCAGGCCCAGAGCGAAACCGCCCATCGGGGGCGCACCAAACTTGAGGGCCTCCATGAGGAAGCCGAACTGAGACTCGGCACGCTCCTCGGTAAAGCCCAGGAGCTTGAGCATGGACATCTGCATCTCGGCGTTGTGGATACGCATACCGCCGCCGCCGGCCTCAAAGCCGTCCATGACAAAGTCGTAGGTGCAAGAACCGGCTGCCAACGGGTCGGCCTCGATCTTGGCGATGTCGGTCTCGGTCGGCAGGGTAAAGGGCTGGTGCTCGGCAGCATAGGCCTTGCGATCCTCGTCCCAGTGGAACAGCGGGAAGTTGACGACCCACAGGAAGTCGTGGCCCTCGCGCTTGATCTCGAGCGCATTGGCCATGTGCGAACGCATGCCGCCCAGGATCTCGTCGGAGAGCAAGCGCGGGCCGGCGGCGAACATCACAAGGTCGCCGGGCTCGACATCCATGCGCTCGCGCAGAGCCGCCATCTCCTCGTCCGAGAAGAACTTGACGATGGGGCTGTTGATAGAGCCGTCCTCGCGGAAAGCAATCCAGGCCAGGCCCTTGGCGCCAAACGTGGAGGCCACGCCGGCAAGCTTATCGATCTTGGCGCGTGCCCAGGCACCGGCGCCCTTGGCGTTGATGGCCTTGACGACAGAGCCCTCCTCGTTTGCGGCAGTCGCAAAGACCTTGAACTTGGAGTTGGCGAAGATGTCGGTCAGGTCGACCAGGTGCATGCCATAGCGGGTATCGGGCTTGTCGGAGCCATAGGTGTCCATGGCCTCCCAGTAGTCCATACGACGCAGCGGCGTAGGCATCTCGACGCCCATGCGGCCGAAGGCGTCGGCCAGGACCTCCTCGAGCGCGCTCATGACGTCGTTCTGGTCCACGAAGGACATCTCGATATCGACCTGGGTGAACTCGGGCTGACGGTCGGCACGCAGGTCCTCGTCGCGGAAGCACTTGGCAACCTGGTAGTAGCGCTCGACGCCACCGACCATGAGCAGCTGCTTCAGGAGCTGCGGGGACTGCGGCAGGGCGTAGAAGTTACCCGGCTGAATACGGCTGGGAACGATGAAGTCGCGAGCGCCCTCGGGCGTGGACTTGAACAGGGAGGGCGTCTCGACCTCCATGAACTCACGGTTGTGCAGCGCCTCCCGAATGGCAAAGGTAAAGTCGGAGCGCAGCTTGAGGTTGGCCATCATCTCGGGACGACGGAGGTCCAGATAGCGATAGCGCAGGCGGGTGTCCTCGCTCGTCTCGATGCCGTCCTCGATCTGGAACGGCGGGGTGACGGACGTGTTGAGCACCTCGGCGTGGTCGGTCAGGACCTCGATCTCGCCGGTCGCGAGCTTGGTGTTGGTGGTCTCCTCACCACGAGCGCGCACGACGCCGTGGATCTTGATGGGCCACTCGGGACGCATGGTCTCGGCGATCTTAAAGGCATCGCCGTCGGAGTGCTCGGGGTCGAAGGTGAGCTGCGTGATGCCCTCGCGGTCACGAAGGTCGCAGAAGATAAGGCCGCCGTGGTCGCGGCGACGACTCACCCAACCGGTGAGGGTGACCTCTTCGCCCACGTTCTCGAAGCGAAGCTCGCCGCAGGTACGGGTGTGCATGGAATGCTCATCGATGGGACGGGTCTGGCTCATACCAGTGATCCTCCTTTATGGATCTGTGCCGCCCCGTGTCGTTCCGGGCGGCGTCGTACAGATTTGCCCAGCCTGCGTAAACCGCGCAGCCAGACATGGCGTTCTATCTTATCGCACCTGTGTCGATGTGCCGCGGAAAAGTGGCTCCTGCCCAAAGACTTGACGGAGACGAAACAATTGATGCGTCGCGGCACCCGTCTGCACGCGTCACGTGCGACAATATGCCCCAATAAAACAGCACTTGGAAAGGCCCGTCATGACTGCACGGCTCATTGTTATGGATATCGACTCCACGCTCATCAACCAGGAGGTCATCGACCTGTTGGGCGAGGAGGCCGGCGTAGGCGAGCAAGTGGCGAAGATCACTGAGCGCGCCATGCGCGGCGAACTGGACTTTAAGCAGGCGCTCGAGGAGCGCGTGGGGCTGCTTGCCGGCTTGGACGAGAGTGTGTTCGAGCGTACCTTTGAGCGCGTGACGTTTACTCCTGGCGCGCTGGAGCTTGTGCGCTCAGCGCACAGCAAGGGCTGGAAGGTCGGCGTGGTAAGCGGCGGCTTCCATGAGGTGGCCGACAAGATCGTGGCCGCCGCGGGCATCGATTTTTGCCTGGCTAACCGCCTAGAGGTCGTGGACGGCAAGCTCACCGGTAAGCTGGCGGCAGACATCGTGACCAAGGAATCCAAGCTCATCCAGCTGCTGGATTGGGCGGTTGAGTGCGGTGTCGACATGGCCCACACCGTCGCGATCGGTGACGGCGCCAACGACATCCCCATGATTCAGGCCGCGGGCACGGGCATCGCGTTTTGCGCCAAGCCCAAGACGCGCGAAGCCGCCCCGTTTGCCATCGACGAGCGCAACCTGATGCTCGCCATGGACATCATCCTGCGCGACTAGTCGATCCGTCTAACAATTGAATCAGTCTGTCCTATAGTTTCCGAACAATTTTGTTTTAGTGTTCGGAAACATACCTTTGAGTGCTAGACTTTGCGCCGTCGAAGGGAACATATATGGATAAGCGAGATCTTGAGCAGTTGCTGAGCGATGTTGCCGACGGAGCAGTCGCCCCGGCAGTCGCCCTCACACGCATCCAGACGGCGCCGACCGCCGATCTGGGTTTTGCGCAGCTCGATCTTTCGCGCGGGGTGCGCCAGGGAGCCGGCGAGGTTGTCTACGGTGCCGGTAAAACCGCCGAGCAGATTGCCGCCATTATCGAAGCGCTGCGCGATGCCGGTCAGGAGCGCATCCTGGTCACGCGCCTGGACAGCGAAAAAGCAGCCCGCACCTCGGAGCTCCTCGGCAACGGCATCGACCTGGGGTATATCCCGAACGCACAGCTCGCCCTCGTGGGCGGCAAGCCCTCCCCTACTGGCAACGGACGCATCGTCGTCGCCTGCGCCGGCACGAGCGACTTGCCCGTCGCCGAGGAAGCCGCGTTGACGGCCGAATTCTATGGCAACGAGGTCGACCGCCTCTACGACGTGGGTGTTGCCGGCCTGCACCGCCTGCTCGCGCATGCCGAGGAACTTGCACAGGCGCAGGTGGTCATCGCCATCGCCGGCATGGAGGGCGCGTTGGCGAGCGTTGTCGGCGGCCTGGTGAGCTGTCCGGTCATCGCCGTTCCCACCAGCGTGGGCTACGGCGCAAGTTTTGGTGGCGTAGCCGCACTGCTCGCCATGCTCAACTCCTGTGCCAGCGGCGTATCGGTCGTCAATATCGACAACGGCTTTGGTGCCGCCTACCAGGCAAGTCTTATCAATCATCTGAGCGCCGGCACGCCCCACGCCCGTTAAGGAGCATTCCATGTCCAACCATCAGCACACGCTTATCATCGACGGCACCTCGGGCATCAGCGGCGACATGACCGTCGCGGCCCTGCTCGACCTGGGCGCCAGCGAGGAGCACCTGCGCGAACAGCTCGCCACACTGCCGGTCGACGGCTTTACGATCGCCGTCACGCGTGCAAACAAGCATGGCATCGACGCCTGCGATTTCGACATCCAGCTTGCAGAGGAGCTCGAGAACCACGATCACGATATGGCCTGGCTCTACGGCAACGAAGCAACTGCCGAGCACACGCACGAACATGAGCACCACCATCATGACCACGACGAGCACGAACACGAACACACACACGAGCATGACCATGAGGCCCACGGCCATGGCCACGAGGGCCATCATCACGCCCACCACCATCACCATCGTTCTTTGGCGGACGTCACCGCCATCATCGATGGCTCGCAGCTAAGCGATGGCGCCAAGCGTCGCGCTCTCGCCATCTTTACCGCACTCGCTGCCGCCGAGGCCAAGGCTCACGGCAAAACGCCCGAGACCGTCCTGTTTCACGAGGTAGGCGCCGTCGACTCCATCGTCGACGTCTGCTCGGTCGCCATCTGCCTCGATGACCTTGGTATCGAGGATATTGTCGTCGAGTCGCTCTCCGAGGGCCACGGAACCATCCGCTGCGCCCACGGCCTCATGCCCATTCCCGTCCCCGCTGTCGTCAACCTGTGCCAGGCGGGCAATATCGCCCTCACGCCTGCACCGGTCGCCGGCGAGCTCGTGACGCCCACGGGCGCCGCCATCGTCGCCGCACTGCGTACGACCGAGCACCTGCCAGCCCGCTACCACATCGAAGCCGTCGGCTACGGCGCCGGCAAGCGCCCCTACGAGGGCTGCTCCGGCACGCTCCGTTGTCTGCTCGTTCACGTGGATGCATAGCCATGGATGCCCGCAAAGAAAAAAGCCGCGCTGCCATCGTCGCGGCGTTCTCCGAGCTGCTACGCGAAGAGGACTACGGCAAGATTACCGTCGGCGACATCATCGCGCGCGCTCACGTAGGCCGCGCGACATTCTACGGCCTCTTTAAGAGCAAAGACGACCTACTGTCCGAGCTCGTGAGCGACATCTGCACCCACGCCCTCGACGACGATGGCACACCGCTCGACGACCCACTCGTGCAGGTCGAGCATATCCTCAACAACCTCTGGGAACGCCGTCAGGGCGTTCGAGCCCTCGTAGCCGGCGCCGGCTCCCGCGTCTTCGCCGACTGTCTCCGCAAGACCATCATGTCGCGCGCAGCCGAAACCGTCCCTACCGACCCAAACGGCCCCGCCGCCACCATGGACCGCAGTTTCTTACTACACCACATAGCCTCAAGCTTCGTAGGAATGGTCCAATGGTGGGCCTGGCACAACTTCGAAGCAAACAAAGCCGACGTAGCCAAAGACTACTTATCAGCCATAAAGCCCCTCTTCACCTAAGTAAGAAGCGCATCCCAAAGCATCACCCCAACCCAGGCTGCCACGCATCCCAAAGCATCACCCCAACCCAGGCTGCCACGCATCCCAAAGTGTCACTCACGTTTCAACGCCCCCAACAGCAACAAGCCCCTCCCATCCAAAATCAGATATTTATTTGGGTTGCTTGCTCGAGCGCAGCAAAGATCCCGCAGCTGGCCGCATGGGGTAACTTCCCAGCGCATTCCGCAGGACGAAAGAACCCCCGCCGCACGAAGTGCGCA
>CABUWD010000100.1 GCA_902495155.1 uncultured Collinsella sp. | reverse complement strand
GAACTCGATCATCACGTCCTCGACCTCGCGCGGGCTCATCTTGCCGTGCGCCACGCACACGCGCGCCTCGGGCGCGGCCTCGTGCACGCGTGCCACGGCGTCGTCGATGGTCTTGACGCGGTTGGACACGTAGTACACCTGGCCGCCGCGACCCACCTCCAGGCGAATCGCCGCGCTCACCACGTCGGGGTCGTACTCCCCCACGTGCACGATCACGGGGCGGCGCCCGGTCGGCGGCGTGGTGATCAGACTCATGTCGCGCACGCCGCTCGTGGCCATCTGCATGGTTCGCGGGATGGGCGTGGCCGAAAGCGTGAGCACGTCGATTTGCTCGCGCAGGTTTTTGAGCTGTTCCTTGTGCTGCACGCCAAAGCGTTGCTCCTCGTCAATGATCACCAGGCCCAGGTTTTTGGGGTTCACATCGGCCGAAAGCAGACGATGCGTGCCGATGAGCACATCAATCGTGCCCTCGGCAAACGCCTTGAGCGCGCGCTTCTGCTGCGCCGGGGTGCGGAAGCGGCTGAGCACTTCGACCTCGAGGCCAAACGGGGCAAAGCGCTCAAAGAACGTCTCGTAGTGCTGCTGGGCCAGAATGGTCGTGGGGCAGAGCACCATGACTTGGCGACCGGAGTCCACGCACTTAAACGCCGCGCGCAGGGCAACCTCGGTCTTGCCGAAGCCCACGTCACCGCAGAGCAGGCGGTCCATGGGCTTGGGCGCCTCCATGTCGGCCTTGATGTCGGCGATAGCCTCCAGCTGGTCGCGCGTCTCGTCGTAGGGGAAGCTCTCCTCCATCTCGATCTGCTCGGGCGTATCGGGCGGACAGGCGATACCGGTAATCGACGAGCGGCGCGTATACAGGTCGACCAGGTCAAACGCCAGCTTTTTGGCGTTCTTGCGCGCCTTGTTGGTGGCACGCGTCCAGTCGGCGGTATTGAGCCTGGTCAGGCGCGGCTTGTCGCCGTCGGGGCCAACGTAGCGCGTGATGCGGTCGACCTGTTCGAGCGGCACGTAGAGCTTGTCGCCATCAGCATATTCCAGCAAAAAGTAGTCGCGTTCCTTGCCGCCCACTTCCTGGCGCGCGATCTCGCTAAAGAGCGCGATGCCGTGGGTAGCGTGCACCACGTAGTCGCCCGGCTTAAACGGGAAGGTAATCTGCGTAATGTCCACTTTGCGGCGGCTACGCGCGCGGTTGGCGTCCATGCGGGCGTTGAGGTCGGCGATCGAGAACACGGCCAGGTTGGCATCGGGCACCACCACGCCCTGCGGCAGGGCGGCGTCCACAAAGGTCACGCGTCCGCGCGAGATGGTGGGCACGGCGGCGCCGGCGGCAGCCTGGGCGGCACCGGCCTCCAGAGAGCGGGCGTTGAGCGCGTCGGCTTTGCGTTCACGGATCGAGGCATGGGCCTCCTGGCGTGCGGCGCGATCGGCAGAATCCGCCGCCGCCACGCGCACACGGTCGCCGATAATGCCCGCGTTTTCGGGCGCCGCGGTCAGCGATTCCTCAAAGGTAATGCCCTCGTCGCCAAAGGTGAGCTCCATCGACTCGCGCGCACCGCGGTCGGGGATGGCGAACACGCAGGCATAACGCTTGCCCACGACCTCCTGGATGCGCGTCATAAAACGGTTGTCCGAGCCCGCGATGGCCGGCTGCTCAATCTTGAGCTCGGCCGTCACCGCACCGCCGGCGCGAATCAGGCTCACATAGTTCAGGCGCTGCTGGGCACCAAAATCGAGCTGTTGGGCGCGCACGTACAGACCATCCAGGCGGTCAATCCCTGCCTCGCCGGCACGGGTCTCAATATCCTCGTAGGCGCGCAGGCAGTCGTCGAACAGCGAGCGCGGCTCGGACAGAACCACGAGTGCCTTGCCGCTCACGTGCGCCAACGGGCTTACGGTCTGGCCGTACATCACCGGCAAAAAGCGGTCGAGCTCGGGCGTAACAATGCGTGCATCCACCATCTCGAGCAGCGCCGCCAGTTTGCTGTCATCCTGGCTGGCGCGGTAGAGCGCCACGTGCATGTTGTGAACGGCATCGTCGGTAAGCGCCAGCTCACGGCAGGGGAAGATCTCGATACTGTCCTCGTTGCCGATGGTCTGCCCCGTTGAGCTCACCATGCGGCGGATGCGGTCAATCTCGTCGCCAAAGAACTCAATGCGTACGGGTGCCTTTTCCTGTGCAGGGAACACCTCGACGGTGTCGCCGTGAACGCGGAACAGACCGGGCGCATCAGCGGCGCCGGCATTGGTGTAGCCCATGCCCACCAGGCGCTGCGGCACCTCGTCAAAAGGAATCTCCTCGCCCACCGCAAAAGTGGTGGACTCCCAATAGCGACTCTCGACCGGCGGCACGCAGCGCAGCAGCGCGCGGGCTGAGGCAACCATGATGCAGTTGTCCCCGCGCACGATGCGCCCCAGAGCCTCGCAGCGCTGCGCCACCACGGCGTCGTCGGGCGCCTGCTCGCGCCAAGGGTAGTCCTTGCGCTCGGGAAAGCGGCACACGTGCGCCAGCCCCACATAGGCGGCCAGGCTGCGCGCAGCGCGATCGGCCGCGTCCTCGCCGCTAACGAAATAGCCCGTCGGGCGAGGACGGCGCGCAAACTGGGCGGCCGCCATAAGCGTGCGACCCGACTGCGACACGGCCAGCGTCACGTCCTCGCCGGCATCGAGTCCGGCCTCGACGGTCTGCAGCGCCTCGGCAGTGTAGAGCTGCGCGGCTATACGGTGAATGAGCATGCTGTTCCTCCGGCATCGCAACGCCAAAAGCCCGCCGGGGCAAGCTCGGCGGGTCGTACGTCAAATACATTGTCTGTCATGGTAGCGCATGGAGAGGACTCCGGCTCAAGGGCAAACCCAGCCCCGCAAAAAACGCCAGACGAAGATGCGTTCCGCCCTACCCCGCTACGCGCACGCTGGGGCACAAATCTGCCAGCGGACACTCGTCACACTTGGGTTTGCGGGCGTCGCAGATCTCGCGACCGAAGGTGATCCACTGATGGTTGACCGACTCCCAATACTCGTGCGGCAAAATCTTGAGCAGATCTTGCTCGGTCTTGAGCGGCTCCTTTGCATGCGTCTTGGGACTCAGCATCAGGCGGTGCGCAATGCGGTTGACGTGCGTGTCCACCGCAATGCCCTCCACGATGCCATACCCCACGTTGAGCACGATGTTCGCCGTCTTGCGTCCCACGCCCGGCAGCTTCACGAGTTCCTTCATGTCGGCCGGCACCTCGCCGCCATAGTCGGCGACGATCATCTGCGCGGCCTCGACGGCATGCTTGGCTTTGCTCTTGTAGAAGCCGAGTGACTTGATAGTGTCTGCCACGTCAGCCACGCTCGCCCCGGCCATGGCCTCGGGCGTGGGCCACTGGGCAAACAGCCGCGGCGTCACCTTGTTGACCTGTGCATCGGTCGTTTGCGCCGAGAGCAGCACCGCGATCAGCAGGCGGAAGGGATTCTCGTGGTCCAAAAAGCACTCGACCGGGCCATAGCGACGGTTGAGGCGCTCACACACCTCGATGGCGCGCTCGCGCTTGGCGGCATTGGTCTCGCGTGGCATAACGACTCCTCGGCTCAACGGCACAATAAACTTATGGGCACAATTGTCCCACGTCCGAGTCGCTTACGCCTCCAAGAATGCGCCGGTCTGACGGCTCCACAGGCTCGCGTACTCGCCGCCCGCCTCGACAAGCTGCGCATGCGTGCCGTCCTCGACGATCTCGCCATCTGCCAGCACCACGATGCGGTCGAGCGCCGCCACGGTGGACAGGCGATGTGCCACCACAATGGAGGTGCGGCCGCGCATCAGATTCTCGAGCGCCTCCTGCACCAGCGCCTCGGACTCGCTGTCGAGGGCAGAGGTCGCCTCGTCGAGCACTAGAATCGGCGCGTCGGTTAGGATGGCGCGGGCGATAGCCACGCGCTGACGCTGGCCGCCCGAGAGCTTGACGCCGCGCTCACCCACCATGGTGTCAAAGCCACGGGGCAAGCGGTCGATAAACTCGGTCGCATTAGCCAAGCGAGCCGCCTCGCGGATCTGCTCGTCGGTGGCGTCGGGGCGTCCGTAGGCGATATTCTCGCGAATGGAGCGATGGAACAGCAGCGCCTCCTGCGGCACGTAGGCAACCTGGCGGCGCAGGCTCTGCTGCGTGCAGCGCGAGACGTCCTGGCCGTCCACGAGCACGCGGCCGCCCTGTACATCGTCCAGGCGCAACAACAACTTGGTGAGCGTCGTCTTGCCCGAGCCCGATTTGCCCACCAGGCCCACGCGCTGGCCCGCCGCCACATGAAGTGTCAGGCCATCGAACACGCTCTCGCCCGCCGCAGCGTCACGGTACGCAAAGCTCAGGTGCTCAAAATCAATCGCGCCCTCGGTCACTTTGAGCTCAGGGACGTCCGGGTCGTCTGCCACCAAACGTGGCTCGTCCAGCACGCGCGTCATCTCGGCCGCATCGCCCAAAGCGCGGTTGATGCGCTGCATCATGGAACTCACGTAGTTCAGGCGCATGGTGAGGTTATAGGTATAGGTAAAGATCATGACGAGCGAGCCGGCCGAGATGCCAAACCACGCGTTGCCGCCCGCCACGAACACACTCACCACGGCCATGGTGATGACGATAAGACCCGAGGTCGTAAAGTTGCGCTGCATCATGGCGTGCATCGAGACCGTCTCGGCATCGCGCGCGGCACGATCGGCGGCGTCGAACAGATCGCGTTCAAAGTCCTCGCGCCCGCAGGTCTTGACGGCCAAGATGTTCGTGACCGCATCGGACAGCACGCCCGAGAGCTTGTTCTGCGCGGCGGACGTCGCGGCTGAAAGCGGCATGATGCGCTTGTACATAAGCCAGACAAACGCGATGTAGACGACCATGATGCACACCAGGATCACGGTAAACGTCGGCACCACCGGGGCGAGTGCGGCCACGGTGCAGATGACCGAGGTGATGGTGGGGATGAGCGAATACACCGTCACGTCGACCAGACCCGTGTAGCCGCTCATAAAACGGCTTGTCTGGCTCACAAGCGATCCGCCAAAGCGGCTGGTATGGAATGTCATGGATTGGTTGGAGAGCGTGTC
This sequence comes from uncultured Collinsella sp., assembly GCA_902495155.1. Lineage (GTDB taxonomy): Bacteria > Actinomycetota > Coriobacteriia > Coriobacteriales > Coriobacteriaceae > Collinsella. The sequence continues at coordinate 2,181 of CABUWD010000100.1, read as the reverse complement.
GAAGCATAGACGCGCCAGGTGATAGTTGCCTGCAATCTCGAGCTTGTAGACGGTGTAGTCCTGCAGCTTGGAGAGGATCTGACCCACCAGGTTAACGAGTACGAGCGCCAGGATATAGGGGCCGAAGACCTCAAACACCTGGTCACCCGCCACGGGACCGGCTTGAACGCGGTCGACAATGAGGGCCATCACATAGGTATTGGCAAACGTCAGCAAAAAGATGTAGCCCGCCGACGAGAATACCGAGAGAAAGACAATCAGCGGCTGCGTGCGCGTGACACCCCAAAACCGCTGCAGCGTGCGGCGCACGGTGGAGCGGCTGAGTGGGCTGGTGCTTCTCTGGGACATGGGCTTCCTTTCGTGTCTGATAGGGCGAGACGCCATTGTTGCACATTGGAGCACGCTTCAGACAAGTGCGATACGAAAAGCGGTGGGGCGCCCGCGTTTGCGCCGGTGCCCCACCGTCTTGTTGCAATTAGTCCTCGTCTTCTTGGTCCGCGAGAAGGCTCGCGGACGTGAGTCCCAAGATCTCATCGGCTTGGTCGGCGTCTTCCAGCGCATCGATGTCCTTGAGCTTGCGCTCCATGACGTTGGTGCGCGTGGTGATGATGCCCTCGACCGTTTTGCCCGCGGTCTCGATCTGCTGCTGGGCGCGGCGCAGCGCCTTTTGATAGCGCGGCAGCTCGGCCTTGACGGCGGAGAGCACGCGCAGCACGTCGTCGGTACGTTTTTGCAACTTAAACGTCTGATAGCTCATCTGCAGACTGTTGAGGATGGCCGCCATGGTGCTGGGACCGGCAACGTTGACGTGATAGTCGCGGCCCAGGGTCTCGATAAGCCCGGGGCGGCTGACGACCTCGGCGTACAGTCCCTCAAACGGAACGAACATAATGCCAAAGTTGGTCGTTGCCGGCACACTCAGGTACTTTTCGCAGATGTCCTTGGCCTCGCGCTTGACCATCATATCGAGCGTCTTGCGTGCCGCGGCAACGGCCTCCGCATCGCCCGACTCCTGGGCGTCGAGCAGATGCTCGTACGCGTCGCCCGGAAACTTGGAGTCGATCGGCAGCAGCACGGGATCGCCCTCGTCTACCGGCAGCTTGACGGCAAACTCAACGCGCTCCGAGGCGCCGGGCTTGGTGGCAACGTTTTCCAGATACTGGTCGGGCGTAAGGATGTCCGCCAGAATTGCACCCAGCTGCACCTCGCCCAAAATGCCACGCGCCTTCACGTTGCCCAGCACGCGCTTAAGGTCGCCCACGCCGGTGGCGATGGACTGCATGTCGCCCAGGCCCTTGTACACGGCCTCGAGCTGGTCGCTCACCTGCTTAAACGATGCCGACAGGCGATCGTTGAGCGTGCGGGAGAGCTTCTCGTCCACCGTCGCGCGCATCTGATCGAGTTGCACGTTGTTGTCTTTGCGGATGGCGCCCAGCTGGGCATCGACCGTCTCGCGCACCTTGTCCAGGCGGTGCTCGATGCCCTCGCGGTTGGCACCGAGCTGTTGGGCCGTCTCGCGGCGCAGGTCATCCATCCGGTCACCAGCTTGCGAAAACTCACGTGCGATGGTCAGGTAACGTTGCTGCTCCACGGCCGCATCTGTCGTCTGCTGCTGCGCGATGGCATTGGCCGTGCGGCGGGTTTCGGCCAGCGCGACGTTCAGGGCATCGATCGCGTTGTTGGCCTGCTCGAGTGCTGCCAGCGTTTCCACGCTACTGTCGCCACGCCCCCGCAACTCGGCACGCAGGCTCTTGAGCTGGAGGGCGCAAGCCACAGCAACCCCCACCGCCACCAAGGCGATCACAACAAGCACAATATCAATAGCAGACATAGACTCCGCCCAACAAACTCAATCGGTCATCAATCAAAACCGCGATCAATCTTACCCCGCCACACACACCGGGCGCCCGGCCCCTTCTTGGGCGCCCCTCTCCTCCGCATATTCCATAATGCGGCGCGCCGTCTCCCTGCTCACCTTTGAGTCATCACCGGCTAAATATGCGTACACGTTTCCCTTATTCAGATTCAAATCGCGGCAGAGACCGTAGCGCGTTACACCCGATTCCTCTAGCGCTCCCAACGTTCTTTTTCGCATCAGGGCGTTGATTCTTCTGTCCGCCACTGGCTTTTCCTTCACCGCTCTTTACGCACGCCTAACGTTGGCATAACGATTAGGAAGTT
>CABUWD010000099.1 GCA_902495155.1 uncultured Collinsella sp. | reverse complement strand
TCGCTCGCGTAGCCCACAAAGAGCGAGATGCTGTCGCAGACCACGTGCTTATCGACCAAGTCTAAAACGGCGTTGTCGACCATCTCGCGCAAGACGGTATAGGCCTGTTCGTAGGCATAGCCCTTCGAGAGCACCTGTCCTGTGGTGGTCGAAGTTGCCTGCGGGCGATAGGCTTGGATATCGGCGATGGTTGTCGGCTCGCGTCCGAAGGCGTGATCGATAAGATATTCGGCATTGACGCCGAGCTCGTCGTAGAGCAGGTTTTCGTCAAGGGCGGCGACGCCCATCAGGTCGTAGACGCCATACTTTTCGAGTCGGCCTGCCACGCCGGGGCCGATGCCCCAGATGTCGGTGATGGGGCGATGGGGCCAGATCTCCTTGCGAAAGGTCTCGTCGTCGAGTATGCCGATGCGGCTGGGTACGTGCTTGGCGGTAATGTCGAGCGCTACCTTGGCCTGGAATAGGTTGGGGCCGATGCCGACCGTCGCCGTGATGCCGGTGCGCGCGAGGACCTCGTCGCGCAGCGTGCAGGCGAACCCTTCCGCATCGGTGTGATAGAGGTCCAGATAGGGCGTCACGTCGATAAAGCACTCATCGATGGAGTAGACGTGCACGTCCTGGGGGCTGACGTATTCCAGATAGATACCGTAGATTTTCGCCGACACCTCCATGTAATGCTGCATGCGCGGTACGGCCGTGATGTAGTCGATACCATCGGGAATTTCGAACAGACGGCAGCGATTGTGTATCCCGAGGTCCTTCATGGCCTGTGTGATGGCGAGGCAGATGGTCGTGCGTCCGCGTGATTCGTCGGCAACGACCAGGTTGGTGGTGAGTGGATCGAGCCCGCGGTCCACGCACTCGACGCTGGCATAAAACGTCTTGAGGTCGATGCAGATGTAGGTGTGCTGCTCGTGCGCCACGCGTCCTCCCATCAAACACATGTTCTTATCGAATACCTGTTCGATAATACCCGCTCGACCAGACACCGTCAAAACCTGTCCCTTTTTGGCGGGTATGGTCGTGCGGCTGCATCGGGTTTTTAACGCAGCCCTAAAGAGCGCGAAACAGCTCGGAAAAGCTCGCTTCGTAGCATGAGCCTAACGATCGATACCGCCTATACGCACGGAAGGGTTGTGGAAAAGATGGTCAATTATGGGTTTGGTATGCCGACGCGCCTTGTTGCGGATGGAGACGTGGCTCGCTGGTGCGGACGATTGGTCGCTCACTACGGTGGCACCAAGGCGCTGGTCGTGTTGGGCGGTGACAAACATACGCACGATGAGCTCGTCTCGGCGGCGCTCGGCTCGCTTGATCGAGCTCTGCTCGAACGCGTGCTTTTTCGCTGCGGCTTGGTCGGGGGCGACGGGGGAGACGATTTGGTCGATGAGGCCGTAGCCCTGGCGACCGACGAAGGCGTGGACTTTGTCCTGGCGATTGGCGATGCCGATGCTGCCGGCTTTGCGCGCGAACTCGCGCGTCGCATGGCGGCGCTCGATGCCGGCGAAGACGGCTTTGTGCCTTATGGATGCATTGTCTCGGAGGGCAAGGTGCCTGCTGTCGTGGGCACCGGCGAGGTTCCCGTTTTTGCCATTATCGCGCCCGAACTGCTGGAGGGCATCGGGTCTCCTTTGCGTGAGTTGCTCGGTAGCGTCTGCGCTGCGGCCTAATATCTGCCAGGAAGGGACAGGTTAATTTTGGTAGGTAAAGCGTTTGACCTGCCAAAATTAACCTGTCCCTTTTTGGTCGGTCGCCGTTTAGGGGCGGATTGGCAACGCTCGCTGATTACGGTCTTGACCTGCGCTAGAATAGGGTCATCTGATTATCCGGGCGCATGGAGGTATGCGCCCGTATGTTGAGGAGGACTTTATGGCAACTGTTGCCGCACCTATCGACGCTACGTCGACCGCCGCTTGGAAGGCGCTCGAGGCCCATCAGGAGAAGCTCGAGGCCGAGGGTATCGACCTTAAGGCATGGTTCGCTGCCGATGCGGAGCGCGTGAACAAGCTGAGCTTTGACGCCGGTGACCTGCACTTCGACCTGTCCAAGAACCTGGTGACCGATGAGACCGTCAAGCTGCTGTGCGATCTTGCCCGCGAGGTGAAGCTCGAGGAGCGCCGCGACGCCATGTTCTCCGGCGAGCACATCAACACCACCGAGGACCGCGCCGTCCTGCACACCGCGCTTCGTCGCCCGGCAAGCGAGAAGGGCCAGCTCATTGTCGACGGCCAGGACGTCGTCGCCGACGTGCACGAGGTCCTCGACCGCATGTATGCCTTCGCCGAGCGCGTGCGCTCCGGTGAGTGGAAGGGCGTTACCGGCAAGAAGATCGAGCACCTGGTGTCCATCGGCATCGGCGGCTCCGATCTGGGCCCGGTCATGGCTTACGAGGCTCTGCGTCCCTATGCTGACGCCGGTATCGACTGCCGCTACATCTCCAACATCGACCCCAACGACCAGGCCGAGAAGCTTAAGGGTTTGGACCCCGAGACCACGCTCGTGATCATCGTCTCCAAGACCTTCACCACGCTCGAGACCCTCACCAACGCTCGCGAGGTCAAGACCTGGATGCTCGAGCAGCTCAAGGCTCAGGGCGCCATCGACGGCTCCGATGAGCAGAACGCCGAGGCCGTGGCAAAGCACTTCGTCGCCGTTTCCACCGCACTCGAGAAGGTCGAGGCCTTCGGTATCGCCCCCGCCAACGCCTTCGGTTTCTGGAACTGGGTTGGCGGCCGCTATTCCGTTGACTCCGCCGTGGGCCTGTCGCTGATCGTCGTGCTCGGCCCCGAGCGCTTCCAGCAGTTCCTCGAAGGCTTCCACGCCATCGACGAGTACTTCTGCAACACCCCGCTCGAGAACAACGCCGTCGCGCTGATGGGCCTGCTCAATGTCTGGTACGTCAACTTCTTCGGTTCCAAGAGCCACGCCGTGCTTCCGTACTGCCAGTATCTGCACCGCTTCCCGGCCTACCTGCAGCAGCTCACCATGGAGTCCAACGGCAAGCACGTCCGCTGGGACGGCAGCGCCGTGACCTCCGATACCGGTGAGATCTTCTGGGGCGAGCCCGGCACCAACGGCCAGCATGCCTTCTATCAGCTGCTGCACCAGGGCACTGTGGTGGTCCCGGCCGACTTTATCGCTTTCGCCAACACTGCCAACCCTGCGACCGACAGCGGCCAGGATGTCCACGAGCTGTTCCTGGGCAACTTCCTGGCCCAGACCAAGGCGCTCGCCTTTGGTAAGACGGCCGACGAGGTTCGTGCCGAGGGCACGCCCGAGCAGATCGTCCCGGCCCGCTGCTTTGAGGGTAACCGTCCGACGACCTCGATCTTTGGCGACACGCTGACCCCGTTCGCACTCGGCGAGCTCATCGCACTGTACGAGCACATCACGTTTGTCGAGGGCACGGTCTGGGGCATCGACTCCTACGACCAGTGGGGCGTTGAGCTGGGCAAGCAGCTTGCCAAGCAGATCACCCCTGCCTTCCACGACGATGCCGCCAAGGCCGAGCAGGACGCTTCGACCCAGGCGCTCATCGAGTTCTATCGCGCGCATCGCAAGTAGTCGCTGCTGTTAACGCATCGCGCCTTATAGTCAGGGGCCCGTATCCTATCGGATGCGGGCCCCTTTGCTTTGCCGTGGTCCCGGGGCGCACGGCCTTTGTGGAGCATCGCCGGGGCGTCGCGCGCTGCGAGAACCCTGCGCCTAGATCTCGGCCTCCGCATGGCCTCGCTGCGCCTCGGGCAGCTCCCCGTAGAGCGGATGGTCTTCGAGCCTAAAGCGCTCGACCTGTTCGGGAGTGCGACCGCGTACAAAGAGCCACGAGCGATCGATCGGCGTCGCCATGAGCGTGCTGGGCAGCGCGTCGGCGCGGTCGGAAAACACCCGGGCACTCTCGGGATCCTGGAACGCCAGCACCAGATGCGTGTCGCAGTTGCCCATGATGGAGCGTGCGCGTGCCTCGCCATAGAGCGCATCGAGCTGGTTGGTCGACTGCAGCAGCAGCGTTGCCCAGATGTTGCGGCTTCGGATAATCGAGAGCACGTTGTCGATCTGGGGGATCTGCAGATTTGCGAAGTCATCGAGCATAAAGCGCACGGGCACGGGCAGGCTGCCGTCGGGCTGCCTATCGGCCTCACGAATGAGGCCCATAAACGCCTGCGAAATAAAGAGGTCGGTCAGCGGATCGAGATTGCGGTCAATATCGCTCACGGTTACAAACAGGGCGCAGGGGGTGTGTCCCATGGAAGCGAAGTCCACCTGATGGCACTCACGATAGAGCTGTGCCGCACCGTCGAATCCCAGACACATGACCTTTTCGGCAAGGATGCCGACGATGCTCGCGTGCATGCGCTCGGCATTTTGCGTAATGGCGTAGCGCCGCCATAGCGAGAGGGCATAGCTTTGGGGGTCGGTCGTGATCAGGTCGTCAAACAATCGACCCGTGGCACCGTCCTGCAGGTGCTCGATCAGCTTGATGACCGAGCTGATCGTCTGCTCGTCGGCGGGTAGCTGTTCGGTGACGTAGGCGATAAGACACGACAGCAGGTTTGCCGCCGCATGATCCCAAAAAGGCTGGTTGTTGTCCTCGATGGGGCAGATGGCCTTTGCCACCGAGAGGATGTCCTGCTGGTTGGGCCTGCCGTCCGCCTTGCGGCGAATGTGCCTCAGGGGGTTGTAACCGCAGCGCTCGATGCCGGGCGCAAGGGCTGGGACGGTGTTGAGGTCGGCGAAGTTGAGACATTGCACGCGGTAACCGTGGGCTGCCAGCACGGGTCCCACTTCGCGACAGAGCGTGCCTTTGGTGTCGAGCACGATGTAGCTTGCGTTCATTTGCAGCAGGTTGGGCTTGAGGACGTTTCGGGTCTTGCCGGCTCCCGAGGGGCCGATCACAAGTGCGTTGTTGTTGAGTCCCGTTTGGCGGGTGTCGCAGGAAAGCGTTCGATCCTTGGCGAGGATGGTGGACGATGCGGACTCAGATGCGGCGAGGCGGCTGGTGAGGTTAGACATGGGCGACCTCCTTGGTGGTCGAGAGGATTTCGTGGGCAAAGCCGAGCTCGACGGCGCGCTCGGCCGAAAGGTAGGTGTCTTTTGCAGTGAGGGGCTGGATGCGCTTGGGCGTGAGGCCGCTGCGGTCCGAGAGGATTTGCGTGAGGGTCTTGCGGGTCTGCATGAGACGCCGGCTGGTTTCCTGCAGCGCAAGTGCCGAGCCGCCTGCCCCCTGGGGGATCAGCGGGTCGTGAATCATGAGCTCTGCATGGGGCGCCATACGGCGATCGTCGCCGCCCATAAAAATCACGGCGCCCATGGACGCGGCGAATTCCAGGCAGACGGTGCGGATGGGGCACGATGCGAGGCGCATGGCGTCATAGATCGCAAGACCCGATCGCACGCTTCCGCCGGCGCTGGCGACAAATATGGTGATGGGGCGGCTGGGGTCGGTGGCATCGAGCAGGCGGATCTGCTGGCATAGGTCGTGGGCCATCGGGGTTTCGATGTTTCCCATGACGGAGAGCTCGCGACGGGCGAGCATCTCATCGTAAATGCTGGTGAGCGTGATACCTCGGGCGGATTCACGCATGGTGAGGGGGCTGATGATGGGGGAATGATTGGTGTCCATGAGGACTCCTTTCTGTTGGTTGTGTTGTGGAATAGGATTGTTGCCCGCGGAGGGGCTGGCGGGCTACAGGGTTCGTCCGAGCCTGAGATCGAGCTCGGTTGTGGGGCAGACTGCCTGTTCGTGCGGCTCGCAAGCGCCAAGGGCTCCAAAGCGATAGAGCGTTGCGGCGGGCGTGGTGTAGGCGAGCCGCAGCTGATGCTCGACAGGGGCACATCCGTCATTTTTGTAATGAGCCGCGTAGTACTGCGCGATGCTGGCGTTCATCTCGCTGCCATTGCGATGGCGCTCAAACTGGCGTCTGCAGGTCTCGATGATCTTTGCTACCGACTTGGGTGCCGTCGCGGGAACAAGGGCGAGATAGCCCTCAAATAGCTCGTTGATGCTCAGGAGGCACAGCAGGTCGATTAGCGTCCTTATGGCTGTTCCCTCGGCAGAAAAATGCGCGGTCATGCGGTTATATCGGTTGCGGTCGACGATGGCCGCATGGGGTCTTGGAGTTTTCTGCCCCGTGGTTCCGGGCTTTTGCCGCGCCTGTGTATTGAGCTCGACGTTGCAGCGCTTGAGGCCGTCCAACGGAAGGAACAGTGCGGTGCGCAGGGTGTTCCGCTTGCTTTCGAGTTCATGACGCTCGTCGGGTTCCCATTCGAGCTTGAGTTTCGTGTCAAGCGCCGTAAGCATATGGGCTAGGCAGCCTACGGTAAGAACGTACGAATCGTTGTCGCGTTTTGGGGCATAGGGGTCTGTCAGCTTGCGAATGTCGGGGTCGCCCATGATCTTTGTGCAGCGCTTCAGCAGTTGAGGGTGGTCGGCCAAGATCGTCGCGAGCGGTAGCGACGCGTAGTTCTTGATGGTCGCGGCGGCAAAGGCGGCGTCATATTCGTTTGCATATGCTCGCTCAATGCGGGCATCCAGAATGCTTTTCTTATCGCCGTCTTCAGCGTGGTGGTTTGTCATAGCTTCTCCAATCGGTTGATGTTCGTGCTGTTTGTTGATGTGTTGGTTGTCGTGAGTGATGTGCTTGCCGTGGGTGATGTGCTGACGTTGGGGTGCTATGCGGTTTTCAATGAGCCCGTGAGGCAGTTGCTGCAGGGGTGGGATGGAACGGCCCATGCAAGGCGGAAGGCATCGTGCTCAAAATCGAGACAGCAATGCCCTGGGTGCCTCACATGTGGCAGTTACCTCATTAAGTTGTCATTGCGTTTGGGGTTGTACTTTGCCGATCTTCCTTCTCTTACACGCTAAAACTCAAACTTCATATGCTCGATCTACTTAAAACCGCAACGGCGGTCTTTTTTCAACTTATATGTCGGAACGCGTCTTTGCAAGTACTTTTTTGCCTTTGTTTCAAATGGGGTGGTTTTGCAACCGTCACGCGCCACGCTATGCAAGCGTGTCCCGGCTCGGATAAGATGGTGCGATCGAGTTCTACCGCGCTCACCGCAGTAGTCTTTGTTGCTGAGATAGGTCATGGCCGAAAGGGGCCCGTATCCCAACAGATACGGGCCCCTTGCTATTTAAATGGGCATGAGGGTGTATTGAGGGGGGGATGTCTTGCTGTCGGCATCCGCCTGCGGTGCCATTCGCTCATATGACCCAATCCGCTGTCAAGAGCCACAATGGCCCCGCCGACCGCTTGCAATCGGTCGGCGGGGCCTGCCGTTGAACCCGTCCCGGTCCGCCCCCGGCATGTCGTCGACG
>CABUWD010000098.1 GCA_902495155.1 uncultured Collinsella sp. | reverse complement strand
TGTTACCGCGCGAGACCGTCAGGTTCATGGTCACAATACCCGAGTCGTCGTAGACCTCGTACAGCTCATCTTTATCGCGTAGATGCTTGGTACCGTCCGAGGACTCGGCTATTTTAATCTTGTCCTGCTTTTTGGCCTTTTTGGTCGAGGATTCGTCCTGAGACGAGCAGCCCGAAAGCAACAGCGCACCGGCAGCCGCCTCAAACAGGCGACGGCGAGACATCATCCTATCGGTCATCAGAACCTCCCCAATGGTTGCGATACACACGGACCGCCGTGCGCTCAAAAGCGCCATGCGGCTCACCCTTATGCCGGCGTTCCTCATAGCGCTGCTCGGCACGTTCGAGCAAGCGGCCCAACTCCGTAAAGTGACCCGTTTTGTCGGTCGCCACAATGGGCTGCTGACTCAGGATACGATACGGTAAGTTGGCGGTATAGGTATCGAGCCGCAGCAGGGCCACGATAAAAAACACCGCCGCACCCAACAAAAAGCCAAAGCCGTAAAACTGCTGCGGCAAAAGCAACGACACGGCGGTCGCCAGCCCGGCAACACCGGCAAACAGGCCCGAGGCCAGCACAGCCCCCTTGTAGTCGGTAAAGTACAGCAAGATGAGCATCACCGTATTGCCCACGGCATACAGACCATAGCCCACGCACAGCGTACGGAAATACCCGTGCATAAGGTTGTTGAAACCCAGCGGCAAGGCCGAGAGCACCGTGGTCTCGAGCGAAATGACCGTCGCGGTCACAAACAGCTGCTTGAGCGCGCAAAAGCGAAGATCGCTGTTGAGCGTGGAGAGCATCTCCTCCTCGGCCACCACAATGTCGCCCACCACGCCACCGTCATTGAACAGGCTGTAGTAGTCGCGGTAGCGCGGATAAAAGTTGACCTCGACCGAGACCACAAAGTTGACGGTCGTGACCAGGATCGTCAAAAATGCGATGAGCGCCGGCACATCGTGGTAGGGCGCGCCATAAAACAAGCCTTTGACCTGCACGCCAATGGGACCGGCCCAAATAATCACTAGGTGCGCAAAGAGCCCCAGGTTGGTAAACAGGCCCGTGAGCGCCAGCGGCATAAACTGATCGAGCCACTGCAAAAAGAGCCAGGGGCTGCGTTCGCTCTGCGGAAAATATCGGTACAGCAGCACCACGTCCCAGGCGAGCATGACGCCGTAGCCCAGAGCAATTGACGCCAAAAGGCCCTCGACCGGCGGCAGCCCCAGCACCAGCGCGGCCAGGGCGCACAGGCACGCCACGCCAATGGCAACCGCAAAGCTGCATAGGATACCGCGGTAATCCTTGATGGCCGTGAGGTAACTCATGCCGTTCCAGTTGACGATCATAATGTTAAACAGCCACAGGCACAGCAGTCCCTGCAGCAGCGTGGCGCCCGAGAACAGCAAAAAGACGCCGTAGAGCACGGTGCCCGCAACGAGCATGATGGCATTAGACCCCCAAAACGAAGGCAGGATCTCATCCTCGCGCTCGGCAAAGAGCATGTCGGCCAAAAAGCGCGTGACCGGCATAGAGAAAAAACTCGTGAGCGTGAGCGACGCCAGCAGCGTATAGGTCACCATGCACACCAGCAGATCTTGGTTGGCACGGCCCACACCCCACAGACCGCACAGCACCAAGATACCCACCTGGAGCAGCACGCCCAGCAGCATGGGGCCCGTGCACACAATGCCAGCGTAGCCATAGGCGCGCATCGTGGCAAACAGACCCTTGCGCCTAAACAGGCGCTTGAGCTCAAAACCGATTCCGGCCACCGGCTACTCCCCCTCTCTGGGCAGGTCAAACGCTTGCGCCGTCTCGTCGTACAGCGCGCGATAGTTGGCGAGCATCTGCTCGTGCAAGAAGTACGTGGCAACGCGACGCTGGCCGCGCTCCCCCATCTCAATGCGACGAGCGCGGCTTGTGCACATGCGTTCCATGGCATCGGCCAAGCCCTTGCGATACATTGGCGGCGTCACAAAACCCGCCACGCCAAAGTCGTCGCCCGGGGCGCCTTCGAGAAGCTCGCGACAGCAGCCCACCTCAGTCGTCACGCAGGGACGGCGCGCTGCAAGCGACTCCAGCACGCTGAGCGGCTGGCCCTCGGAGATGCTCGTCAAAATGGTAAAGTCGAGCTTTTCCATGTACTCGACCACGTTGACGCGGCCGGTAAAGATCAGGTCACGCACGCCCAGGGTTTCGACCAGCGCGTGGCACTCGGCGCCGTACTCCTCGTCGTCCACGCCACCCATGATGTGCAGGCGCACCTTGGGCAGGCGCTCGTGCAGCTCAAAGAAGGCATAAATCATGGTCTTGACATCCTTGATGGGCGCCAGGCGCACCACCGCGCCAATGTCCACCCAGCCGTCATCGATCTTTAAGGGAATATCCTTAAAGCGATCGAACTGGATGCCGTTGGGGATGACCAGGCATTTGTCCGCATCGCAGCCCATATCGATCTGCGTCTTGCGGGCGTTATGGAACAAACTCGTCACACGGAAGGCGCGGCGGTAGATCTCCTCCGAAAGAAGGTAGAAAAAGCGAATCCAGCGGTCCTTAAACGACGGCACCACCCAGTCGGCGCGAATGATCTCTTCCTCGCGCTCGCGGGTATAGATGCCGTGCTCGGTGAGCAGCACCGGCGCATGGTGAACGCTTGAGCCCAGGCAGGCGAGCAGGCCGCCGTAGCCGGTCGAGATAGCGTGGTACACATCGGCAACCGGCACCTCGCTGCCCAGCAGGTAGAGCACCGGCAACAGCATAGAGCGCATGGTGTGGAATGCGTCGGCAAAGGGCGTGTAGGGGTACTCTGCCAGGCACACGTCGCGGAAGATATCCATAAACGTGCGGCTCTGCAAAAACGAGAGCGGATGCACGCGACGGCGCTGGAAGATATCGAACAGCACGTCCCAGTCCGGATTGGAGAGCGACACCAGGCGGCGTAGCGCCTCGCGCTCACGGTCGTTAAAACTGGCTTCGTGTTGCTCGCCCGAAAGCCGCAGGGCAGCGTCCAGGAACACCTCGTGCACCTCGACCACGTTGCCGGGCAGCTCGTAGACAAACTTGCCGCGGTCGGCAGCATGTGCGCCGATCACCCATAGCACAAACTCATGCTCGTGCATGGCCTGGATATAGCCATGCATCCAGGTAGATACGCCGCCGTGCACATAGGGGTAGCAACCCTCGAGCACCAAGCAGATTCTCATTTATCGCCACCCTCCTTGCGCGCAATGGTCACCGTCTTGTCCGTGGCCTTGAGCAGATACAGATTGCCCGGAAGGTGCGTCAGTTCGCCACCCGTCACCGCACCCGGCTCGCCATTATTGGCGCGGAACATGAGCCACGCCTCGTCGTGGAAATTGTCCAGGCTGAGCGTCCAGGCATCCGCGCTGGTATCAACGTTCACCGTCACGGACGAAAAACGCTGGATGGCACCGGAGCACTCCGACGCCGTCTGGTGCCGCAGGTCGGGCGCGGATTTGGTAAGCCACTCCAGGTAGTCGACCAGGCCGCCCTTGTAGACCTCCCAGCCCTCCTTGGCACCGCGATCGGGGTCCAAAAGGTCGTCCGGGTGCATAAAGTGCGTGCTCACGTAGTGCATGTTGAGCTCGGACACGGCTGCCAGCCGCATATAGGAATCGTCGACCATGCCGCCCGAGACAATACGTGGCTGCTCCACAATGCCATCGCTCGCCACGCCAAACTCCTGCACGTACGGCAGGTCGGTGCCATCCTCAAAATACGTACTGGCAATGGTCTTAATTCGCGGAACATCGGTACCGATAAGCTTGCGCGCGCGAGCCGAAAGGATATTCGACGGCGGCACGTAAACCGAGCCATGAGCATTGGGCAGGACCTCGTCCTGAAACGCGATAAGTTCGTTGAGCGAAGCGACGAGCGTCTCTTTGTTCTTCCAGGTCTTGTAGACGTACAACGTACCATAGTCGGTGTCCCAGAGCGCAAGCGGCTGATGGTTGTAGCCGTGAAAGCCCAGCTCGCCGCCCATCTGCAGCAGCATGCCGCCAAAATAGCGGAACTGCGTGGTATCGGCCTGTCGCGCGGGCTCGGTCTGGTTGACCGCGTCCTCGTAGTTTTCGATCATCACGCCGGTATAGCGAATGCCGTATTTTTGCGCGAGCTTTTGCAGATCGGGCCACCAGACCTTGGTGTAAAAATCCGCAATGGAAAGGCCGTAGTCACGCTTGATATAAGTACCATCACCCGAGGGCACGGGGCTAGGAAAGTCGTCCAAATAGAACACGGCGCTGTTGATGACCGGATAGGCCGTGGCATCACCCAGTAAGCTGATCGCCGCGGCGTAAAAACCGCGCATGACCTTGTCATAGATACCGATATTGCACACCACGGTGCGCCCGCTACCGCAGTCATTAGACCAAATGAGTGGGGCGCCCGCATCGCCAGTCTTAGCCCACTCACGCGCCGTCTCGCGCAGCGATACCGAAAGCGACGAATCAAAGGGGTCCGAGAGCTCGTAGCGCTCTCCCCCGCCCAGCATAAAGTCCTCACTCGGCACAATGCTTTCGGCTTTTACATAGTCATATCCGGCCGATTCAATGCCAAGCTTGGAGGCAATCACTTGCAGATAGCTCGAGTTATCCGGCGGCATGGCGAGCATAAGCGAACCGCCCGCACTCACCCAACTCATAATGTCGCTCAGGTGCGTACTGAGCCTATCGAGCGACGGCATGAGCAAAATCACGCGATCGAAGGAGGTCAGCGAGGGAATGGCATCCGCACCATCCAGGGCAAGGTCCACGTCGCGGTGCGCGATCTTCATGTCGAGCAGGATCTGGTCGAACTGTTCCTTTACGTCCTCGACGCCAGCTTGATCGGAATCGGTAATGACCAGGCACGTGGGCTTTTGGCCAAAGATTGCCGAGGAGGCCGGCACCGCGTCGTTGGCGGCGAGCATGCCCAGCTTGTGCTGTCCAGCGCTGTACTGCACGCCGGCGCGTTCGATCAGCAGCACGGCGGCCATGACGATAAAAACAGCCCACACTACAAGCAGCCCCATCCAACGAAAGCGGCCTGCACGGTCGCGGATATGTTGCACCACGCTCATCTGGCCTCCTCCCCGTCGCGCCAAAACGCCAACTGTTCGCGGTTGGCGGCACTCAAATACACATGCTGATTGTCGATCGCGTCGATCACACGGTGGACCACGTCACCGTCGCGGCGCATCACGGCCAGACGCAGGCAAAGCATCCAAACCTCCTGCTCCTCGGGCACGTCTATCACCAGCTGGTCGGTCACGGCCTGCGCCTCGTCGATCTGTCCGACATCGGCCAGCGCCGTCGCGTATCGAATGCGCAGCTCAAGGGTATCCTCGCGCTCGCAGCGACGCGCAAGCAGGCGCGCGTACTGTTGGCGCTGAATCTGAGCCACGCGCCCCTCAGCCAAGCCCGAGTCCAAGTATTCACCAAGAAAATCGCAGTATTCGTTGAGGTTTTGCGCGCTCGGGTCCGTCTTAAAGGCACGCTCCAGCTGCTGCAGTTTAAGGTCGGACTCCTTGAAGATCTGCGCCACCGCCGTCGCGGCATAATGCGCCACCTCAACGTCGTCGTTAAGCTTAGCCGCCTGCAGCTGCGCCAGGTAAGCGTCGGGCTCCTCGGTGAGCATGGAGAGCATTAGGCGGCGCCGGTATGCCGGGTCGTTGACGATGAGCGCCTCCTCGAGCGGCACTACGCCTGCATCGTCCTCACCACTCGGTACCGACATACTGCGATGCAGGTCGTCGTTGAAGCGCAGCGACTCCAGCGCAGACTCTTTCAGCCCCTCGCCAAACACCGCGCTGCGGACCGATAGCAGAACCACCAGCAACGGGCCCCACAGCGGCACCAGCACTATCACAGCCAGCATGTGCCCGCGCACCGGCAGCAGGCCCAGCTTCATGAGCGTCCACAGCATCAGGCAAACCAGCGCATGAATCAGCAGCAAGACGGCAGCAACGACAAGCGAGATCAAGCGGCACCCCCCTCACCGTCACCGGTGTAAGCGATGTGCTGCAGCAGCGCCACGATGTCCTCGCCGTCGACGGGCTCCACCGCAATATGCTTTGCGCTCAGGCGCTCGCGGATAATGGGCAGATCGCACGCCTTTGCCTGGCGCATAAGCAGGTAGAGCACGTCGCCGTCGACCAAGCCCGCCGCGTCGCTCTCGCGAATTGCCGACCCAATTGCGCCCACCAGCTCGCCGACAGGTTCCATGCCCGGTACCACGCGCAGGAGCAAAAAACTCCCCATCTTGCTATCTGCCAGCGCCTGCTCCGCCGCGAGCTCTTGGCCAAAGGCAGCCTGCTTGAGCACGCAAGTGCCGTCAACGCAGCGTTTATCCTGCGCCACCGCCTCATAATCAAAGGCACGGCCCAGCGCACTTTCGACCAGGCCGCACAAGATGCGGAACAGGTTTTGATAATAGAGGGTCATTTGGTTTTCGGCCGCACTACGTACAAAGATCAACACGGCGGGTGCCCCGTCGCGCTCGATCGCATATCCAAACATGGGAAGCCCCGGCGTCAGCTCGCGGTTCACCCACAGGTTCGAACGACCCCCGTCGCCCAAAAGAGGTGCAAGCTGCTCAAGCGCGAGCGAGCGTGCGGCATTTTCGGCAATCGCAGGACTTGCTGCCACCAGGCGTGCAAATGCCCCGCCCGAAACATGGTAGATCGCCACGAAATCGTTCTCGAGGATCTCGCCCAAAAGCTCGCAGCACTTGCGATAGATGTCGCGTGGGTTGAGCACGTCGAGCTCCTGCGTCACCGCAAAGATCTTGCCAAAGCTGTCGTGGCGACCCACGATCTGGCGCCTGTACGCGCGCTTATCCTCGATCGCGTCGTGGTAGAGCTGCGTAAGGAACGTATTGCGGTTGCGCACGAGCTCGTTTTGATCGCGCTCCGCCCTAATGGCTTCGCTGTTGCGCAGCTGCACATAGCCGCACACGGCACCCACCACAAAGTACGCAATATACGGCAGCCAGTTGGACGGCTCGTAGAACAGCCCCTGGAAGGTATAGCCGTACTGAGTAAAGTAGCTCGCCGCCAGGCCAATCGAAGCCAGCAGTGCTGCGACCAAGCCAAAGTCCAAGCCATACAGCGTGCCGATCATCACCACGTAGAGTAGGCGATAATCGAGCACGTTGAGCTGGGCCGATTGAGAGAACAGATGCTCCAGCACCTCGAACAGAACCCAGGCAACGCCCGTCTCCAGGCATTTAATAGGCAGCGTGCGCATTTGGATGCGGTCGATGGCGGCGCGCAAGGGGTTGACCTTCTTTGCGCGGCCAGCATCCCAACGCGCTTGAATGGTCGAAAGATCGCGCAGCAAGTCGTAGCGCT
>CABUWD010000097.1 GCA_902495155.1 uncultured Collinsella sp. | reverse complement strand
TCAGCGGCCAGAGCATGGGGGGCACGCCCGGTCCCGTTCCGAACCCGGAAGCTAAGCCCCATCGCGCCGAGAGTACTGCGGGGTCAGCCCGTGGGAGGCCAGGGCGCCGCTGACCGGTGCACGGCCCCGAGCCGTACGCTTGAACTTGGAAGGGGGAGGCCTCGCGGCCTCCCCCTTTTTTGCGTTTACGGGCTTTTGTCTCACATAGTAGCTGTGTTTTATAACCCTCGTTTGTCGCATCTTCTGTGAACGGGCTACAATAACTTAGTCTGTGCGATATGGAGGTGAACATGGCTGAAGCTGGTATCGGCGTTGATATCGTCGAGATTTCCCGCATGAAATCAATTCTTGAAAAGACGCCGTCGTTTGCTCGGCGTGTGTTTACCGAAGAAGAGCGTGCGTATTGCGATGCATCATCGCGTCCCGCTGCTCACTATGCGAGCCGCTTTGCTTCGCGCGAGGCGGTACTTAAAGCTCTCGGCACGGGTTTTAGTCAAGGCGTGGGTCGCAAGGATGTTTCGGTTACGCGTGATAAACTCGGCAAACCGAAGGCGCTGCTTTCGGGCCGTGCTCTCGAGATCGCTCAAGAACTGGGTGTTGTTGAGGTCGCTCTTTCCATTACGCTTACAGGAGACTTGGCCGTTGCGAATGCCATCGCGATTACCGAAGATGCTCGGCCTAAGCCAAAAGAGGAAAAGGTGAGCACCAAGAAACGCGTAGCGCAGACATTTAAAGAGGCTCGCTCTGTTTTAGATGAGCTTGAGCAGCTGCAGAATTCAGCATTGACGGAGCACCTGGGCGATGCTTCGCAAGATACGCTAGGAGCATAGATGAAACCGGTTTTGAGTACCGAAGAAGTCGTTCGTCTCGAGGATATCATCGAACGCGAAGGGACTTCGAAGGCCGAGCTTATGGAGCTAGCGGGTGAGTTTGCCGCCAACGAGGTCTTGAAGCTCAATCCCGATCGGGTTCTCGTTCTGGTCGGTTTTGGTAATAATGGCGGCGACGGTTGGGTTGCCGCCGATATCCTGAGCCATAAGGGTGTGGACGTGGATATCGTTTCTCCGGTTGAGCCGGATGAGATTCCTGCTGCTCTGGCACGTCATGTTGCTCGTCGTACTGCCGGCCGCGATGTGCACGTTTGCGTCGGCCCCTCGCGTGACGAACTCGAGGTTTTGATCGATAAGGCCGATGTTGTTGTCGATGCCATTTTTGGTACCGGTTTCCACGGGAATCTGCGTGCGCCGTTCTCCATCTGGATTCCTACGGTCAATGAATGCGCCGATTGTGTCGTATCCATTGATGTCCCCTCGGGCCTGAATGCCGAGACGGGCGTTGTTGATGACGACTGCATTCGTGCCGAGCATACGGTGACGATGATTGCGCCCAAGATTGGTCTGTATAGCGCTGATGGCCCTGAGTATGCTGGCGATTTGATCTGCGGCAATCTTTACGACCGTCTTGACGAGGTCATCGATGATGTCGACCACGCCGCCGAGATTGTCGAGCCCGGTGACTTAGTTGATTACTTTGCTCCACTACCTACGAATATCGATAAGTATTCCCGTGGCTCTGTGCTTATTGTCGCCGGATCTGCGCAATATCCTGGTGCTGCCATTATGGCGGCCAAGTCTGCAGCTCGCGCGGGTGCTGGTTACGTGGCAGTCGCGGCTCCTGACGCCTGCGCCAATCTTATTCGCATGGCACTTCCTTCGATTCCCGTCTTTGCTATTCCGTCTGATTCCCGCGGCTCCTTTGGCGCCGCTGCGCGCATGACGGTGTGCGAGATTGCAAAGAAGTACAGCTGTGTACTGTGCGGTCCCGGTATGACGACATCTGCCGGCGCTATGCAGGTGGTTTCGGGCTTGCTCGAGCTTGATGTGCCGCTTATTTTGGACGCCGATGCACTCAACTGCCTTGCTAAGATTGCCATTGACGGTATTGATAGTAATCCCGAGATGTATCGTCGCGAGCAGCCGTTGGTTATGACGCCGCACTATCGTGAGCTTTCGCGTCTGGTTGCCGGTGACGAGGTGAACGACCTTGGTACCGCGATTGCGGCCGCGCAGAAGGTTGTCTGGGCTGCGGGCTCCGACAATCTGGTGGTCATTGCCAAGGGGCCGACGACGGCTATCTGTGGCGTTGAGCGTGTGCTGCTGCCGCTCTCGGGTCCGGCTTCTCTGGCAACTGCCGGTTCGGGTGATGTTCTCGCGGGTATTTTGGCCGGCACGCTTGCCACCATGCGCGACGAGATGGATCGTTGGGAGTTGCTGTATTCGTACGCCGTCGCACTTCACAGCTACGCCGGTTTTGCCGCGGCGACGGAGTATGGTGAGAAGAGCGTCATCGCGACCGATCTTATCGACTTGATCGGTCCTGCCATGGAACTGGCGGCAAAGGATGCGCTCGAAGATCTGGGAATCATGGACGAAGGGTCGGATGACTAATCATGAATAAAGCCGATTTGACGCGCTGGTCCTGGGTCGAGATCGACCGCGGGGCGCTCCGTCGCAACACGAGGGCCTATAAGAACTTGCTGAATCCACGTCAGCGCCTGTGCTGCGTGGTCAAGGCCGATGCTTATGGTCATGGAGCTGTTGAGTGCGCCAAGATCATGTATTCGGTCGGTGCCGACATGTTTGCCGTGGCGACGGTTAACGAGGGCGTTGAGCTCCGACAGGGCGGGATTACGAAACCCATCCTCATCCTAAGCGAGCCGCCTATCGAGGCCATTCCGACGTTGCTCGAGTTTGATATCATGCCCTCGGTCTATACGTCTGACTTTGCTCTTGCGTATGGCGAATGTGCCGTCGCGGCGGGCAAAGTGGGCAAGTATCATCTCGCCATCGAGACGGGCATGAATCGTATCGGCGTTCACTACACGCAGGTGCTCGACTTTGTCCGCGGTATAAATTTCCATCGCGGTATTCAGTGCGACGGCGTATTTACGCACTTCGCCACGGCCGATGAACCTTCGGGCTGGGACTACAAGCTGCAGTGTCAGCGCTTTACCGAGGCCGTTCAGGCCATTAAGGATGCGGGTTTTGAGTGCGGTATCGTGCACTGCGCCAACACGCCGTCCTCGATGCTCGACCCCTCGATGCATTTTGATATGATCCGCGCCGGCGTTGGCTTGTATGGCATGCAGCCGTGCGAGCTGAGTGGCCGCGTGATGCAGCTTGATCCCGTTATGAGCGTCCATGCGCGTGTGACGCGCGTGGCACACCCTGCGATGGGTGAGGGCGTGGGCTACGGTTTTACCTACCGCGTACCGCGTACGCGCGTTCAGATCTGCACGCTGCCGATCGGTTATGCCGATGGCCTATCGCGTACGCTTTCCAATCGTATGGATGTGCTGTATCGCGGCGAGCGCGTGCATCAGGTTGGCAATATCTGCATGGACCAGTTTATGGTCGCCATTCAGTCCAACCCGGCACACGAGATTCCCGAGGCCGAGTATGGTGACGAGATGATCATTGTCGGCCGCGATGGCGATGCCGAGATCACTATGGACGAGATGGCCCGACTGCGCGGAACGATTAACTACGAGGTCGCCTGCGGCTTTGGCATGCGTCTCGACAAGGTCTACGTGTAGGAGCCGCTATGGGCGTCATGCACATCCCCGGCCATACCCATCAGGCACCACGTGAGGTCGCACTCGAGGAAATTGAGGCCGTTCTGGGCGATTGTCACCTCTGCCAGCTCTACCAGTCGCGTCACAATATCGTGTTTGGCGTGGGAAACCCCCGCGCTCGCGTGATGTTTATTGGTGAGGCGCCGGGCCGCAATGAGGATTTGCAGGGCGAGCCTTTTGTGGGGGCGGCAGGCGAGGACCTCAACGGCATTTTGTCGCTGGCGGGGCTCAAACGCGAAGACGTCTACATTGCCAACGTGCTTAAGTGCCGCCCGCCGGGAAACCGCAATCCGCGTCCCGAGGAAGTGCTGGCTTGCTCGCCGTTTTTGCGTGAGCAGATTCGAAGCATCTGGCCTGATATTATCGTGACGCTCGGCAACCCCGCGACGCACTTTGTGCTTAAGACCGAGATTGGCATTACTAAGCTGCGCGGCAGGTTCCACCAGATGGGGCATTTTGTAGTAATGCCCACTTTTCATCCGGCAGCAGCGCTGCGCAATCCGGCGTGGCAGGAGCTGCTGGAGGAAGACTTTAAGATGCTGGGTGATTATCTGGAGCGACATCCCGCACCAGAGGACGCCTCGGAATAATAAGGAGCATATATGTCCCTGGAGCGCCTGGGGGTAGGTACTTACAAAACGACTTGCGCTGCCGATACGGAGTACTTTGGCGAGCTAATTGCACCGTGCCTTGAGGACGGCGATGTGCTTATCCTGACCGGTGGCCTGGGAGTGGGCAAAACTCACTTTACCAAGGGCGTCTCGCGCGGGCTGGGCGATGGGCATATGGTTACGAGTCCTACGTTTGCGCTCATGGCCGTTCACGATCAAGGTCGTATTCCGCTGTTTCACTTTGATCTATACCGCCTGGAGCATGCCTACGAGCTCGAGGATACGGGCATTTTCGATGTGCTGGGCTATGAGGGTGCTTGCCTGCTGGAATGGGGCGAACAATTCCAGGACGAGCTGACGGATGAGTATCTTTCGGTGACGCTCAAGCGTGATGAGGGCGACAGCGATGTGCGAACGATAACGCTTGAGGCGCACGGTGACCGCGCAATGGAGCTTTCCCATTTGATTGATAAGGCTGTACAAGATGAGCTTGCATAACGACAACGCGCTGGTGGTGGCGCTCGATACCTCGACCGACATGCTTGCCTGCGCGGCAAGCTGGATTGATGGGCAGACGGGCGAGACGAAGCTCGTGAATGGCGACCACATGTGTCGCCGTCACGCCAACGTTGAGCTCGTGAATACCGTTGATGGCGTGCTGGCTCAAGCCGGTCTGGATCGCAGTGATGTTGGTTGCTACGTGGTCGGCCGCGGCCCGGGGTCGTTTACGGGTGTGCGCATCGGCATCTCCACTGCCAAGGGCCTCGCGCGCGGTGCCAATGTTCCGCTGCTGGGCGTGTCGACGCTCGACGCTTGCGCTTGGACGGCGTGGAAGGCTGGCGTGCGCGGCAAGCTTGGTATCTTGGCCGATGCTATGCGCGGTGAGGTATATCCGGCGCTGTATATGCTGGTCGATGAGGGCCCCGAGCGTCAATTTGAGCGCGAACACGTGGTCAAGGCCGCCGTGGCGCTCGATGAGTGGCGCCAAGCAGCGGACTGGGACCAGGTTCAGCTGACCGGTGACGGTCTCGTGCGCTATGGCAAGCTGCTGGGTGAGGACGAGACCGCCCGCTGCGTGGAGCGCGACCTGTGGTGGCCTTCGGGCGAGGGCTTGCTGCTCGCGCACGCTGCGGGTGACGGCGATCCGGCTCGCGTCCTGCCGATTTACACGCGCCTTTCGGATGCCGAGGAAAACGAGCGCAAGCGTCTTGGTCTTGCCGAGAGTGCGCAGAGCGAAATTACGGGCGTTGCCGATGAGCTCGCCGGTCGTCATCTGCAGTTCCGTCCCATGGGCGCGGCGGATGCCGAGGGCGCGAGCGTGCTGGAGACTGCCTGCTTTGAAGGTGCCGGACACGAGGCGTGGACGCCGGGCATGTTCCTGTCCGAACTGGGCGAGGACGTCGCTGTGCCGCGTAGTTGGTGGGTGGCACACGACGACGGCAAACTGCTGGGCCTTGCCGGCGGTATGGTCGTGGACGGTGATGTGCAGATTCTGGATGTCGCCGTCGACCCGGCACATCGCCGTGAGGGCATTGCCCGCAAGCTGCTGTCGCACGTGAGCTATGATGCCCAGATGCTCGGCTGCACCACGGCTTCGCTCGAGGTCGAAGACGGTAACGAGGGAGCGATCGCGCTTTATAACGCTCTGGGCTTTACCGAGGCTGGCCGTCGCCGCGGCTACTATGGTGCCGGCAAGGACGCCATCGTCATGACGGCTCCGCTGCCCCTGGTGCTTCCGGTCGACAATGCCTCGCCCGAGCCGACGGCGGCAGAGCAGCGCGTATGGCCGCTGCCTGCGCCTAGGCGCTCCGAGGGGGAGCGTGCCGAAATTGAGCGCCGCCGCCTAGTGCTCGCTATCGAGAGTTCCTGTGACGAGACGGCCGTGGCGATTATCGATGCGGATGGCAATATGCTGGCCAACCAGGTGTCGACACAGATTGATTTTCATGCCCGCTTTGGCGGCGTGGTGCCCGAGATCGCCTCGCGCAAACACGTCGAGGTGATTGTGAGTGTCGTGGATGCGGCGCTCGAGGATGCCGCAGCATCGCTTGGTCTTGAGGATGGAGCCATTGCTCCCAGCGAGCTTGCCGCCGTGGGCGTGACACAGGGCCCGGGCCTGGTGGGCGCGCTCGTGGTTGGCGTCGCCTTCGCCAAGGGCTTTGCCTACGCTGCCGGCAAGCCGCTCGTGTGCGTCAACCATCTGGAGGGGCACCTGTTTGCCAACCTGCTGGCGCAACCCGACCTCAAACCGCCGTTTATCTTCACGCTTGTCTCGGGTGGGCACACCATGCTCGTGCACGTGAAGGCGTGGGGCGACTACGAGGTGCTCGGTGAGACGCTCGACGACGCTGTGGGCGAGGCCTTCGACAAGGTAGCCAAGGCATTGGGTCTGGGCTATCCCGGTGGCCCCATCATTTCCAAGCTGGCCGAGACGGGCAACCCCAAGGCGATCGATTTCCCCCGTGCGCTTAACAGCAGAGGAGACTATCGCTTCTCGCTTTCGGGCCTTAAAACCGCTGTGACGCTCTACATTGAACAGGAGACCAAGGCCGGGCGCACGATTCACCTGCCCGATCTGGCGGCTTCGTTTGAGGCAGCTGTCTTTGACGTGCAGTACAAGAAGGCCAAAAACGCATTGCACGCTACCGGATGCAAGGAATACTGCATCGGTGGCGGCGTCTCGGCCAACCCGCATCTGCGCGAGATGATGATCAAGAAGCTTGGACGTCAGGGGATTCGCGTAACGGTGCCGCCCTTGTCTGCCTGTACCGATAACGCAGCCATGATCGCGGAGGTCGCTCGCCGTAAATTCGACCGAGGTGAAATCTCGCCGTTCGACGTCGACGCCGATCCAAACATGACGCTGTAGTCGTACGGGTGCGGTCCCCGACGCTGCCCGGGCGCCAGCGGCCGCATATGAACTTTCCTGCTCTACAGTCCTGCTCACGACGGAGGCCACATTAAGTGGCCTCCTGTTCGTGCGGAACTCGCGATAAAGTTCATATGCGCCGCCCGGCTCCCGCGGCTCTCAGGGGCTCCCATCCCAAATGCAGAGCAAAGCTCCGCACACTATCTTTTTCTTTCAGCTAAAGCACGCCGGAAATTCGACGCAGCCGGCTAACCTTGCCGGACGTTGTCGACGCCAATCCGGCTCAGAAGCCGCATCGATACAGAAAGGTCCCCGGCGCGGGGCGGGGGGGGGGGGG
>CABUWD010000096.1 GCA_902495155.1 uncultured Collinsella sp. | reverse complement strand
TTCAAAACCAAGCCCGGCCCCGGCCTGCGGTAACATCGCTGGCGCTTCTTGGGCATCGCTTGCTGGCGGGGTTCCTTAGCTGAAATGGACTTGGCCGAAAGGGCCGCTGGTCCCGGTCGCTGGTTCGCGCTTTGCGTGAACTCCGCGCCACTGTGGGTCAGTTAGGCTTCCGTTGTTGGACCCGCCACATCTTCCCGTCCCAGCATCGATCTTAGCTTCTCAAAGCTCTCCTCGCTCAGGCAGTGCTCCATGTGGCAGCCCTCTTGCGACGCCACCTCGGCCGATACGCCTGCATCCTCCAAAAGCCCCACGAAAAAGCAGTGGCGCTCCCACATTTGGCGCGCGACCTCCAGACCGCGCTCTGTCAGATGAACATCTCGTTTGCCCATTTCGACGTAGCCGTTGTTCTCCAACGTCGCCATAGCTTTTGAAACGCTTGCCTTAGTTACGCCAAGGTACTCTGCAACATCAATCGAGCGCACGATGCCCTGACGTTGCGACAGAACGTAGATCGATTCGAGATAGTCTTCTCCGGATTCACGTAGGGCCATGGGCCGCCTTTCGCGATGATTGCTAGTTAGCCTTTGGATACTTTTCACAGCTTACTTTACCGCAAAAGTTGCCCATGTCTTACTACTTTGCCTAAAAGTTAGCCGTGTTTCACAAAACGTGCGGGACGAAAACAAAATGGGGACGCCCCGCAAGGAGTGTCCCCAGGTGCCGGCAGATAAGGAACGTCCCCAAGTGCCGAGCCGCAGCTATAACAGTCCAAAGTACTTCGCGGCGTTGTAGATGCCGTCGTCGTCCACGGCAGTCGTCACATAGGTCGCCGCGGCCTTCACGGTATCCTGCGCGTTGCCCATGGCCACACTTGTGCCCACGGCCGAGAACATCGACAGGTCGTTCTCGCCGTCGCCAAAGGCAATCGCTTCACTCGCGTCGATGCCCAGGCGCTCCAGCGTCGCCGCCACACCCAGGTCCTTGCCGCCGTTGGCCGGAATAATGTCGCAGAACAGGTCGCACCAGCGCGTGGTGAGCGAATGCGACACGGCATCGGTCACGATGTGCTCGTCAACTGGGTCAACAAAGGCACAGAACTGATAGACCGGCGCGTCAAAGGCATGCTCAAACGGCTCCTCGTGGTAGACGATTCCCGCGTTGCTGCCAGCCGTCACCACGCGCTCGGACAGGCGGTTCACAAACGAGTTCTCGCCCTGCATGCACAGTGAGTCGTAGCGCCCCTGCGCCACCTGGTCCACAATCACCGCAACGTCGTCCGGATCGATCGGGCAGCTGCGGTAAACCCCCTCGGAATCAAAACAGTGCTGGCCCGAAAGCGTAATGTACGCATCCCAACCCAAATCGAACAGCCAATCCGGCATCTGGTAGGTCGGGCGACCCGTGGCGATTACGCACGCAATCCCCTGTTCGTGAAAGCTATCGAGCACCCGCTGCGCCGACGCCGGAATCCGATGGGTCTTAAAGCTCAGCAACGTGCCGTCGATATCGAAAAACGCAGCCTTAATCATCCTCGCCTACTCCTCGCCCTCGAGCTTCTCGCTCGCCTCGAGCCACGCCATCTCCAACTCGTCCATGGCGGCGTGGGCCTCGTCGATCTTTGCCTGCTGCTCGCCGAGCGCCGTGTAATTGGTGGGGTCGACCTGGGTCATCGCGGCCTCGGCCTCCTCCACGCGTGCGCGCTGCGTCTCCATTTTGCGCTCGAGCGAGCTCACCTCGCGGCGGAGCTTCTGGCGTTCGGCGTTGGAAAGGCCGTTGGGCTGACCGCTCGACTTGGGCTTTTCGGCCGCAGCCGCCGCGGCACCGGTGTCAAACATGCCGGTCTTGGCACTCGGCGCACCCACGGGCGCGCCCTCGGCGGTGGCGTTGCACAGGCGCAGGTACTGGTCGACGCCGCCGGGCATATGCGTCAGGTGACCGTCGATCAGCGCCCACTGCTGGTCGGTCACGCGCTCCATCAAGAAGCGGTCGTGTGTCACCAGGATCAACGTGCCGGGCCAGCCGTCGAGCAGGTCCTCGACAATCGCGAGCATGTCGGTATCCAGGTCGTTGCCGGGCTCGTCCAGGATGAGCACGTTGGGCTCGTCCAGGATCGTCAGCAGCAGCGACAGGCGACGGCGCTGGCCGCCCGAAAGATCGCCGATGCGGCTCCAGAGCTGCTGCGTCGTAAATCCCAGGCGCTCGCAGAGCTTCTCGGGCGAAGTCTCCTTGCCGTCGATGACGTAGTACTTCTTATAGTTGCTGAGCACCTCGCGGATCGTGTCGCCCATGTAGGGCTCGAGCTCCTCGAGCTGCTGCGACAGCACGCCAAAGCGTACCGTCTGGCCAATCTTCACGCGGCCGCGCGTGGGCGCAATTTTGCCCTGGATCACATCAAGCAGCGTCGACTTGCCAGCGCCATTCTCACCCAAAAGACCATAGCGGTCGCCCGCACCAATGAGCCAGGTCACGTCAGAGAGCACCTGCTTGGGCGCGCCATCGGTATCCGCATAGCCGGCGTCCACGTCGACCACGTCGATAACCTGCTTGCCTAGGCGGCTCACGGCGAGGCGCTTGAGCTCCAGCTCGTCACGCATGGGCGGCACGTCGGCGATCAGCTCGCGAGCGGCATCAACGCGAAACTTGGGCTTGGTGGAACGCGCCTGGGCGCCGCGGCTCAGCCACGCGAGCTCCTTGCGTGCCATGTTGCGACGGCGCTCCTCGGTAACTGCGGCCATGCGGTCGCGCTCCACGCGCTGCAGGATATATGCGGAGTAACCGCCCTCGAAGGGATCGACCTGGCCGTCGTGGACCTCCCACATACTGGTACAGACCTCGTCCAAGAACCAGCGGTCGTGCGTGACCACGAGCATCGCGCCCTGGCCGCGCTGCCAACGGGCCTTTAAGTGACGCGCGAGCCAGTTGATGGTGCGCATGTCCAGGTGGTTGGTGGGCTCGTCGAGCATGAGCACGTCGTAGTCGCCGATCAGCAGGCGCGCGAGGTCCACGCGACGGCGCTGGCCGCCCGAAAGCTCGCCAACCGTGCCCTCCCAGGGCACATCGCTAATAAGACCGGCGAGAATCTGGCGCGTGCGGGGGCTCGACGCCCACTCGTACTCAGGCGTGTCGCCCACAACGGCATGATGCACAGTATCAGTATCGACCAGGTTGTCCTTTTGGCCGAGCAGACCGATCGTCGTGCCGCGGCGGTGCGTCACGCGTCCGTCGTCGGGCTCCAGCGTGCCAGCGAGCACGCTCAGCAGCGTCGACTTGCCGTCGCCGTTTTTACCGACAATACCAATGCGGTCGCCCTCGCCCACGCCGAGCGTCACGCTATCGAAAATATGCTTGGTGGGAAACTCTAGGCTGACGGAATCGCATCCCAAAAGAATCGCCATATGCCCTGCTCCTTCGTAGAAATTCAACGTTGTCCATGATAGCAGCGAGCCCCACCCCAAACCACCACGAAGGCGCCTGTCCCCTTTGTGGTGGTCGTTTCGGTCGCAGAGCAAAAGGCGGGCCATCTCCCGCAAGAGATGACCCGCCTCTCCAATCAGTCCTGCGGCAACCGTGGCCGCTGCAGGCCTCAAGCATGTCCCGGACTAGGAGAACATGCCGGTGAGGTAATCATTCAGCCGCTTATCCTTGGGCCGTTGGAAAATCTCGTCAGTCTCGTCGTACTCGACCATATCGCCCATGTAGAAGAACGCCGTGCGGTTGGACACGCGCGACGCCTGCTCCATGTTGTGCGTCACGATAACGATGGCGCGGTCGGCCACGATCGATGACATGAGGTCCTCGATCGCCAGCGTCGAGATGGGGTCGAGCGCCGAGCAGGGCTCGTCGAACAGAATCACGTCGGGGTTGAGCGCCAGCGTGCGCGCGATGCACAGACGCTGCTGCTGACCGCCCGAAAGCGCATAGGCGCTCTTATCGAGCTTGTCTTTGACCTCGTCCCACAGCGCCGCGCCGCGTAAGCTTTCCTCGACCATGCGGTCGAGCTCGTCACGGTCGGTGATGCCGTGGCGCTTGGGCGCAAACGTGATGTTGTCGCGAATGGACTTGCGGAACGGGTTGGGCTGCTGGAACACCATGCCAATGGAACGGCGCAGCTCGTAGGTGTTTTCGGTCTTGGTGTTCACGTTGCGCCCGCGATAGTTGATCTCGCCCTCCACGCGGCAGCCGCGAATCTCGCGATTCATGAGGTTGAGGCTACGCAAGAAGGTCGACTTACCGCAGCCCGAAGGCCCAATGAGCGCCGTGATCTCGCCCTTGTGGAAGTCGAGCGACGTATTGTGCAGTGCATGGTGGTCGCCATAGTACACGTTGACGTCCTTGGTGGAGAGCACAACCTCGTCGCTCACGGCCTTGCCGCTCACGCGCACGCGCTTCTCGCTCTCCCCCACGCTCGACAGGAAGTCCCGGGTGTCGGACGATGCCGCTTCGGTTGCGGACGTTACATTCATCTCGCTCATTCGGCCGTCATCTTCCTTGCCAGTTGCTTGCCCACAATGCGGGCGATTACGTTAAACAGCAGCACGCAAATCATCAGCAGTGCAGCGGTGCCCCAGACGATCTGCTGGGCCTCGGGGCTGCCCTCGCCATAGATCTTGTAGATGTGCACGGCGAGCGACTCACCGGGGCGGAACACGTTCCAGGCGCAGGTGGGGCTCGACAGGTTAAAGCTCAAGAAGTTCAAACGCACCGGCGAGCTCATGCCCGAGGTAAAGAGCAGTGCCGCGGCCTCGCCAAACACGCGGCCGGCCGAAAGCACGATGCCGGTCACGATGGCAGGCATGGCCTCGGGGATCAGGATGTGCAGCGTGGCCTCCCAGCGGGTAAGGCCCATGGCCAGGCACGCATCGCGCTGGGCCTGCGGCACGTCCTCGAGCGCCTGCTGGATCACGCGCACCAGGATGGGAATGTTGAACATGGTGAGCGCGACGGCGCCGGAGATGATGGAGTACTTCCAGCCCAGCTGCACCGAGAACACCAGGAAACCGAACATGCCGACAACGATGGAAGGCAGCGAGGACAGCGTCTCGATGGCGGTGGAAGCGATGTCGCGGATGGGACCGTCCGGCGCGTACTCAACCAAAAAGACCGCGCCGCCCAGGCTGATGGGCACCGAGATGATCAGGGTGATCAGCAGCAGATAGAACGAGTCGAACAGCTGGTAGAGTACGCCGCCCTGAGTTCCGTTGGCGCGCGACGGCTGCGTGAGAAAACCCGGCTGGAACAGCGTCGAGATGCCCTCGAACAGGATATAGGCCACCATGGAGACGACGATGAGCATGACGATGGCGATGATTGCCGTCAGCACGCCCGTGGCGATGCGATCCTGCTTTTGGACGCGCCCGAGTCTCGCCTCGTCGATATGGATGCGCGTGCTAGCCACGAGCCTTCGCCCCCTTGCGGCCGATAATGTGGATGATCAGGATGAAGATGAGGCTCATACCCATCAGCAGCAGACCGAGCGCCCACAGAACATCGTCCTGGGCCGAACCCTCGGCATAGACCGCCATGGACGTGGTGAGCGTGGTGGTGATGGTCGAGGCCGGCGACAGCAGCGACGTCGGCATGGCCTCGATACCGCCGATGACCATGCGCACGGCGAGCGTCTCGCCAAAGGCGCGCGTCATGCCAAGGATGACCGCAGTCATGAGCGACGGCATGGCGGACTTGAGCACCACGTGCCAGATGGTCTGCCAGCGGGTGTAGCCCAGCGCGAGCGAGCCCTGACGGTAGCCGTCGGGCACGGCGCGCAGGCCATCGACCGAAAGGGTGGTCATCGTCGGCAGGATCATGACAGCCAGCACGATGGCGCCGGGCAGGATGCCCAGACCCGTGCTCACGTGGAAAACGGACTTCATAAGTCCGACGACCACGTGAAAGCCAATCAGTCCAAAGACGACCGAGGGAATGCCGGTCAAAAGCTCAATAAGCGGCTGAAAGACCTTGGAACCAAATTTGGGTTGGATCTCGACCGCAAAGATGGCGGAGCCGATGGCGATGGGCAGCGCGATGAGCGTGGAGAGCACCATGACCGCAAACGAGGTGACGATCAGGGGCAGGGCGCCGGTATAGGGCAGACCGTTTTCGGCTGTGTTGGCCAGGTCCCACTTGGTGCCGGTGAAGAACTCGACAACCGAAACGCCATCCTTGAGAAAAGCCGAGAGGCCCTTTTGGGCGACCATGAAGATAAGCGCGGCAACGACAAGCGTCACGAGCGCTACGCACGCGCCCGTGACGCCCAGGCCCACGTTCTCAAGGTCGCGCTTTGGCAGCTGTTTTGCCATTGCAAACCTTTCCGGGGGCGATTACTTATTTAGCAGAGACCTTGCCGCTGGCGTCCTTGACGACCTTCATGGCAGAGACGGGGATAAAGCCCTGCTCCTCGACGAGCTTGCCCTGGACGTCGTCGGAAAGCATGAACTCCAGGAAGGCCGTGGTGGCCTCGTCGGCGTCCTTGGAGCAGTACATGTGCTCGGTAGCCCAGATCTTGAAGGAGTCGTCGGTGACGTTTGCGCTCTTGGGCTCGACGCCCTCGACCTTGATGGCGTTGAACTTGGAGTCATCGAAGTGCGAGAAGTCGAGGTAGGAGATGGCGTTATCGGTGCTGCCCATCTGAGTCTGGACGTCGCCGGACTTGTCGAGCTCGGCGTCGCCCTTAAAGTCGACTGCCTCGTCGCCAAAGACGGCAGCCTCGAAGGTGGCGCGGGTACCGGAACCGGCCTTGCGGTTGAGAACGACGATCTTGGCGTCGTCGCCGCCGACCTCCTTCCAGTTGGTGATCTGGCCGGAGAAGATGCCCTTGAGCTGCTCGAGGGACAGGTCGTCGACCTTCACGTTCTTAGAGACGACGGGACCCATGCCCACGACGGCGACCTCGTGGTCGACGAGGTTCTTGACCTGGTCGGCCTCGAGCTTGGTCTCGGCGAAGACGTCGGAGTTACCGATGGTGACGGTGCCGGCGGCAACAGCGGTCAGACCTTTGCCCGAACCGTTGCCCGAGCCGGAGACGGAGACGTCGGGGTTGGCATCCATGAACTTCTCGGCAGCGGCCTCGACGAGAGCCTGGAACGAGGAGGCACCGTCGTAGGTCACCTCGCCGGAGACGGACTCGGCAGCAGCGGCGCTACCCTTGTCGGCGGCGTCGGATGCGCCTGCGCCGCCGCAGCCAACGAGACCGAGACCGACGATGCTGGCAAGACCACCAGCAAGGCCGAGGAACTGACGACGAGAATAAGCCTGATCGAGCATGATCTTCCTTTCATACATGCGATTCGCGGGCACCCTGCCCGCTTTGCTGTTTGGAAAGATACGACCCCGACCGGGCAGCACCCGCGCCAACTGCGGTTTCTTACGGGCATTTGATAAACCCTTACCGCAAGCGCGGCAGGGCTTTACAAACGAATAACAATCCCGCGCCAAATATGGCGCACCTTTTACACCAATAAAAGCAAAGTTGGGGGTGCGGACAGAAAGTTGGACCGCGGGGCGGTCCGGACTGGAGGTTCGCATGTACAGCAGGGAGAAGGTCGAGCTCTTCCTCCTGGCGACGGAGGACGGCATGGGGCCGACCGCC
>CABUWD010000095.1 GCA_902495155.1 uncultured Collinsella sp. | reverse complement strand
GTGCATCATCTCGTCGGCCTACGACGAGGAGTTCCATGCGCGCGACCTGCTCACCTCGCTCGTACTGCTCACGCGCCACGACACGGCCCGCCGCACGTCCTACCTGCATGCACGCGACGCCCTGCTGCGCCTGGTGGAGCTGGGCGTGGTGCCGGTCGTCAACGAGAACGATACCGTCACCGTCGACGAGATCAAGTTTGGCGACAACGACACGCTGGCGGCGCTCGTGAGCTGCCTGGTTTCTGCCGATCTGTGCGTGACGCTCTCGGACATCGATGGCCTCTATACCGCCAATCCGCACGAGGACCCCACGGCCGAGTTCGTCCCGGTCGTGCATAAGATCGATGCCAAGATTATCGCCTCGGCAGGCGATTCTTCGACTTCGGTGGGCACGGGCGGCATGATCACCAAGATTCGCTCGAGCCGCATCCTGATGACGGCGGGTATTCAGAGCGTGATTTGCTCGGGCGAGGAGCCCGATGCCCTCGTGCGTCTCGCCCGCGGCGAGAGCGTGGGAACCCTGTTCGATCCGCCGGCGGAGCGCCTGGACATCGCACCCCGCAAACTGTGGATCGCGCTGGGCGACAAGGCCCACGGCTCGGTGACGGTTGATGACGGTGCTGCGAAGGCGCTGGTCAGCCGTGGCTCTTCCCTGCTTGCGGTGGGTATTCGCGAGGTCGATGGCCAGTTTGCCGAGGGCGATGTGCTCGATGTGTGCGATCCGAGCGGTATGGTCGTCGCCCGCGGTATCGCCGAGGCCGATTCGGACGTGCTGGAGCTTGCAGCCGGCCGCCGCCAGGACCAGATCGCCAGCAACCGCCTGCTCGCTAACCTGGCCGAGAAGCCGGCGATACACAGGGATAACTTGATCGTATTTGCATAAAGAAAGACAGCGCTGCGGATCGTTTCCTGCAGCGCTGTCTTTCTCGTGCCGGCACTTGGGGACGTTCCTTATGTGCCGGCACTTTGGGACTCTCCTTAGCTAGAAGATCCGGCGCAGGTCTCCGCGGTTGAGCGCTTCGTCGAAGAGGTGCTTGAACACCACGCTGCCGTGCAGGCCGTCGTGCTCGAACTCGTTGGTCACCCAGGCATGCGAGTTGCCCACGCGGCTGAGCGTATCGAGCTGCATGCCCGAATCGACGTACATATCGTCGAAATACACCGCGGCCTGGAGTGGCACCTCGTTGCAGGCTAGGCGCTGCGGGTCGTAGATCTTGTCCCAGCTGGTGTCTTCCATCAGCAGGTCCATGGCGGGCTTAAACGGCATAAGCTCGGGCATCTGCTCAAACATCCACGGGAACATGGCCTCGCCGGTAAACATGAGCGGGCGCGCGAGTGTGTCGAACTCGGCACAATGGGCCTTCTCCTCTGCTGCGGCCCAGCGAATGGGCATGGTGTCGCCGTCGGCGTAGATAAACTCCTGCAGCGTCCAGTACAGCGGGTTTGTACGCGTGTTGGTGCGCTCGAAGGCGCGCATCAAAAAGCTGTCGGATACCGAGGAGCCGCAGCTAAGCGTACCGTCGCCAGTAACAAACGCGTGATCGATAATCCAATGCATGCGCTCAATGCTCGGCTTCATGCCAAAGTCGCTGCCCATGAGCTGTAGGCGCTCGACCGTCATCGGCGAGCCGTCGGGCAGCACGGGCTTCTGGGCCTCGAGCGCATCGGCCAGGGCTGCCACGCGGTCGACGTCAGCGGGGTAGCGGTCGTAATACTGCTGCGTCTTGGCGGCCATGCGCGGGAAGGTGTGCGCGTAGACCTCGCTTGCGCTCGCCGGCACGTGGGGGATGCCGCCGCAGGTAAAGCTTGCCGCTATGCCCTCGGGGAAGAGCGACAGATAGCTCAACGTCAAAAAGCCGCCGTAGCTCTGCCCGAGTGTGACCCAGGGCTTGCCGCCAAAGCCCACCAGGCGCAGGTACTCAAAATCGCGCACGATGGAGCTGGCGAGGTGGCGCTTGAGGAAGTCCGCCTGCGAGCGTGCGGCATCGGAGCCGGCCGCCGTCGCGCGCTCACCCAGTGCCTTGATCGTGCGTCCGTCCACGCAGCTACTGCGTCCGGTGCCGCGCTGGTCGGGAAGGACCACGCGGAAGTGCTTGACGGCCTCCTCGATCCAGCCGTCGCTTGTGGGCGACAGCGGACGTGGGCTCTCGCCGCCGGGGCCGCCCTGCAAAAACAGGAGCAGCGGCAGATCGTCGTTGATGCGGTCGGGCGCGCAAACCACGCGGTAGAAGAGCTTGATGCTCTCGGGCGCGCCGGCGATGGGTGCCGGCATAGCGCCGCGGCGCATGGTACTGCCGACGGCCAGGAGCATCGGCTCCAGGCCGCGCCAGTCAAGGGGGACGTCGATGCTGTGGTCCTCGACATAAAGGCCGGGGACGTGGTACGAAGTGATGAGGGCCATGTGAGTCTTCCGTTCGTTGCGGTGTTTCGGGTTGACCAATTCTACCGCCGCGGGCGAGGCCATGCGCAAATCGGCTACCATTGTTGCAAACTTCTAGGAGAAAGGGCCGCCCATGTCGGTCGATATAGCCACGTACGTCCACGATCTTGCCGTTGCCGCCAAGGCAGCGTCGGCCTCGCTTGCCACGGCGAGCGATGAGCAGCGCCAGGAGGCCGTGCGCGCCATGGCCGCAGCACTGCGTAACGGTGTCGACTC
Organism: uncultured Collinsella sp.; assembly: GCA_902495155.1. GTDB lineage: Bacteria > Actinomycetota > Coriobacteriia > Coriobacteriales > Coriobacteriaceae > Collinsella. The sequence goes on along the minus strand of CABUWD010000095.1, from coordinate 5,093 downwards.
CATCGTCGCCGCCAACGAGCTCGATATGTCCGCCGCGCGCGATGCGGGTACCTCGGCCGGACTGCTCGATCGCCTGCTGCTGACGCCCGAGCGCGTCGAGGGCATGGCCGCCGGCCTGGAAAAGCTCGCCGAGCTGCCCGATCCCGTGGGCCGCGTGCTCGACCACCGCGTGCTCGCAAGCGGCGTGGACCTCACCCGTGTGAGTGTTCCGCTGGGTCTGGTCGCCATGGTCTACGAGGCGCGCCCCAACGTGACGGCCGACGCCGCGGGCATCTGCATCCGCACCGGCAACGCTTGCATTCTGCGCGGCGGCTCGCTGGCCTATCACTCGTGTGCCATGATCGCCGAACTGCTGGCCGATGCCCTCGAGGCGCAGGGCTTCCCGCGCGAGGCCGTGTCGATGATCGAGTCCACCGACCGCGAGGCCACTGGCGAGCTCATGAAGCTCCGCGGCATTGTCGACGTACTCATTCCGCGCGGCGGTGTAGGCCTGATCCAGCGCTGCGTGCGCGAGTCGCTTGTGCCGGTGATCGAGACGGGCACGGGCAACTGCCACATCTACGTGCATGAATCCGCCGACTTTGATAAGGCGCTCAACATTATCGTTAATGCCAAGACCCAGCGCGTAGGCGTGTGCAATGCCGCCGAGTCGCTGCTGGTCGACCGTGCTGTGGCCGATGCGTTTTTGCCCGCAGTCGTGGCCGTGCTGCACGACCACGGCGTGCTCATTCACGGCGACGAGGCAACCTGCGCCGCATGCGCCGATGCCGGGCTTGCCGAGGGTGATGACTACGTCGCCGCGACTGAGGAGGACTGGGGTCGCGAGTACCTGGCGCTCGAGATGAGCGTGAAGGTCGTGGCAAGCGAGGACGAGGCCATCGCACACATCAACCGCTACGGCACGATGCACTCCGAGGCCATCGTTGCCGAGGACACGGATGCTTGCGAGCGCTTCTTGGATGCGGTCGATGCCTCGGCCGTATATGCCAACGCCAGCACGCGCTTTACCGACGGCGGCGAGTTTGGCCTGGGCGCCGAGATTGGCATCTCGACCCAAAAGCTCCACGCCCGTGGCCCCTTTGCCGCCGAGGCCCTCACTACCTACAAATACAAGCTCCGAGGCACCGGCCAGGTCCGCCCCTAACGCCCGTGCAAGAAAAAGCACCACAAAGGTGCCTGTCCCCTTTGTGGTGGTTATTTAGGTGAAGCGGCAGGTTAGGCCTGGAAGGTATCGCGGTCGGGGGCGAAGGACTGCATGGCCGCGATGGTGCGGTCAAAGAGCTCGGGGAGCTCCCAGCCCAACATCTCGGCGCCCTGCGAAATCACGTCGCGCGAGCAGCCGGCGGCAAAGCGCTTGTCCTTGAACTTCTTCTTGAGCGACTTGGTCGTAAAGTCCATAACGCTCTTGCTCGGGCGCATGATGACTGCAGCGCCGATCAGGCCGGTGAGCTCATCGCAGGCAAACAGGATCTTTTCCATCTGCAGCTCGGGTTTGGGCAGCGAGGTGTTGAAGTCGGACGTGTGCGTCTGGATGGCGCGAATGAGCTCGGGAGACGCACCTTCGTCCTCAAGAATCTCGGCAGCATAGATGGTGTGGTTCATGGGGTCGTCCTCATGCTCCTCCCAATCCAGGTCGTGCAGCAGACCGACGATGCCCCAAAACTCCTCGTTCTCGGGGTCGAACTCGCGCGCAAAGTAGCGCATAGTGCCCTCGACCGTCTCGCCATGGGTGATGTGGAACGGGTCCTTGTTATGCTCGTTGAGCAGTTCGAACGCGCGGTCGCGGGTGATTCCGGCGGTAAGCGGCTCTGCCATAAGAGACTCCTTGTGCTCGTGGGTATCGATAAGAATGAATACTACTAGAACAAGAAAACCACCACAAAGGTGCCTGTCCCCTTTGTGGTGGTTTTTGGCGCGGTTGGGTTAGTTGAGGGCGGCTTGGGCTAGGCGGGCTTCGGCGTCCTCCTCGGTGACGCCCAAGGCCACTGCGAACTCCTCGATGGAGCGGCGCTTGGCCTCCTTGAGAACGCGCATGTAGTAGGAGCTGGGCTTTTTATCGGCTTCCTCGGCCTGGCGAATGCGGTGCATCATGGTCTTTGCCACGCGGACCGTCTCGGGCGCACCCAGCTTGAGCTGCTGCTTAAAGTGCGTCTCCTCGAGCGAGCTGTTGCGCTCGGTGAAGGTGTCGCACTCCAGCTCGTCATAGTGGCTCAGCAGGTGCTCGGCATCTTGCTGAGAGATGGCGGCGTGCAAACGATCGGCCTGCGCCACGGGGTACATGAGGATCGTCTGCGCATGTCCCTGCTTGGTCTCGAGCAGCAGCATGGGCTGCGGCGTGTCGTCCCTAAAACCGACGACGGTGCAGACTCCCTGACCCGGATGAATGACGTGTTGACCGATTGAGAACATGCTACCTCCAACTTATACGAATTTACGTATGTCTAGAATAACACGCTGACGTGCGCAAATTCTCACTTTATGCAGGAAAAGCACACAACTCCGATAGGTAAGAGTATTCGATAACAGACGCAGCTCATTCACACCTTTATGCATTTTCAACGCCTGCATAATCTGCAGGCAGACCGGCATCTTTGAGTGACTCCATACAAGCTGTAGTCAATTTTGTGCATATGCAATATCGATTGGCTTTACCCTGCGACAGTGCCCGTCGCTTGTGATAGAGTGCTACAAACTCTGGCTTTTGCCCTACGAGTGACCAAGAGCTCGGGGGCTTTAACACAAGGAGGATCTATGCCCGAGAAGATTGAAGAGCTGGTACGCGCTGCGCTTGCTGCGGCCCAGGAGGCCGGCGACCTTTCCGCATTTGAACTTGACGATTGCGCTATCGAGCGACCGGCTGACACTTCTCATGGCGAGTGGACCTCTACCATGGCCCTGAAGTCCGCCAAGCTGGCCCACTGCGCCCCGCGCAAGATCGCCGAGGCCATCGTTGCCCATATGCCCGAGGACCCCGCGATCGAGAAGGTCGAGATCGCAGGCCCCGGCTTCATCAACTTTTACCTCTCCGTCGCCGTCAAGAATGCCATCTTTGGCGAGGCTCGCGAGAAGGGCATGGACTTCGCTAAGTCCAACGTCGGTGGCGGCCTGAAGACCCAGGTCGAGTTCGTTTCCGCTAACCCCGTCGGCCCCATGCACATCGGCCATGGCCGCTGGGCCGCTCTGGGCGACTCCCTTTGCCGCGTTATGGACCATGCCGGTTACGACATCCAGCGTGAGTTCTACATCAATGACCACGGCTCTCAGATGAACACCTTCGGCAACTCCATCAGCACGCGCTATATGCAGCTTGCCGACATCATCGCCAAGCAGGGCGTGGATATCGACGAGGCTCACAAGCTGCTGGTCGCCGACCGTGACGCCTTCGTCGCCGATGAGAACGACGAACATCCCGAGACCCATCCGTATCAGGACAACTTTGCCGAGACCCTGGGCAAGGACTCCTACGGCGGCGACTACATCATCGATGAGGCTGCCGAGTTCTGGCGCACCGACGGCGACAAGTGGGTCAACGCCGATCCGCAGGAGCGCATGGAGAGCTTCCGCGAGCGCGGCTATGTGAAGATGGTCGACAACATGCGCGACCTCTGCCACGCCGTCAATTGCGACTTCGATCGTTGGTACTCCGAGCGTTCGCTGTATGTGAAGGACACCGAGGGTGAGACCGCCGGCACCTCTGCCGTCGACCGCGCTTTTGAGAAGCTCGACAAGATGGGCTACCTCTACACCAAGGACGGCGCCCTGTGGTTCCGCTCCACCGACTTGGGCGATGACAAGGACCGCGTCCTGATCAAGTCCGACGGCGAGTACACCTACTTCGCCTCCGACGTTGCCTATCACTGGGATAAGTTCCAGCGCGTCGACCACGTCATCGACATCTGGGGCGCCGACCACCACGGCTACATCGAGCGCGTCCGCTGCGTCTGCGACGCTCTGGGTTACCCCGGCAAGTTTGAGGTTCTGCTGGGCCAGCTCGTCAACCTGCTGCGCAACGGCAAGCCCGTCCGTATGTCCAAGCGCAAGGGCACCATGGTGACCCTGCAGGAGCTCGTCGACGAGGTTGGCTCCGACGCCGCTCGTTACACGCTCATCTCCAAGAGCTCTAACCAGATGGTCGACTTCGACATCGAGGCCGTTAAGAAGCGCGACAACTCCAATCCGGTGTACTACGTGCAGTACGCTCACGCTCGCGTCTGCTCCATCCTGCGCCGTGCCGCCGACGTTACGCCCGAGCAGGCTGACGAGATGGGCATGAAGGCCGTCGCCGCCAAGGCCATCGGTGAGAACGTCGATTACTCGCTGCTGACCGACCCGACCGAGCTCGCTCTTTCGCGTAAGCTCAACGAGCTCACCGACCTGATTGCCAGCTGCGCTCGCGACCGCGCCCCGTTCCGTCTGACGCACTTTGCTGAGGAACTCGCCGGCGACTTCCACAGCTTCTACGCTGCCTGCCAGGTTCTGCCGAGCGAGGGCCGTCCCGTCGACCCCGAGCTTTCGCGCGCCCGTCTGGCCGCTTGCGACGCCGTCCGCGTGACGCTCGCCCTGGTGCTCACCCTTGTTGGCGTTTCTGCTCCCGAGCAGATGTAAGCTGCGGGTCATTTGACCGTGTAGGTTCGGCTTTGCTGAGCCCTATAAGCCCGATCTCCATGCGGAGGTCGGGCTTTTTGCATAAACGCCGGCGTATTGACGAATTTGGGGCTGCTGGAAATACGAAACTATGCCGGTTTACTACGATGAATTGAGAAATGCCAACCACGCCGGCTTTTCGCTAAAAAGTGCAAGGCATCTACCTGCGGTTTTAGTTCAACAAGTTTCGGAGTGGGCGCGGGTGAGCGATTCATCGTAGTAAACCGCCATAGTTTTGGCGGAGGCAGTCAGATTTGTGGGCGGTAAACCAAAGAGTGTCCCTTTTGAATAGTCGTTTAAGAACGTCTCCAATGACTAAGTTGCAGGTGACGGCGGTTGTGTTACACTAACGCTGCGTATATGACGCAAATATCTCGATACAGATCAATGATGTCCGTCGGTATTTGACGGAGCTAGACTGTTTAGCCGCCCTGAAGGTTTATGCAGGG
>CABUWD010000094.1 GCA_902495155.1 uncultured Collinsella sp. | reverse complement strand
GACTCCGATATCTGTTTGGCACGCTGCATCGTCGTGCATCCTCCTTGTTGACGACCCTCTCGTGCGTTGGCGGAAACATAGCCACCGTTCATACTGTAACCCATTGACAACATGGCGTGCGCGCGAGATGGCCCCTTCGACACAGGGATACACAGTCTGGAAACAAACGACACCCACATCGACGCGCCGATCCGCCAGCTCATGTACTCCACCAGTCTTTTTAGCCCCGTCCCAAAAAGACTGGTTACAATTACGTGCAGCATACAAACATCGGGAGGGATCGTGGCAAAAAAGCCTCAGCACGCTCAGAACAACCAGCGCAGTCAGCAGGGCAAACAGGGCCAGCAGCAAAAGCGCGGCGGTAAGGCGCAGGGTGGGCACACCACGCATACCCCAGCAGCGCCCACACGCCCCTGGCGCCCGGGCCGCGACAAGTTCCTCCCCGTCAGCCGCGCCGACATGGATGCGCGCGGCTGGGACCAGTGCGACTTTGTCTACATCTGCGGCGACGCCTATGTGGACCACCCCAGTTTTGGCATGGCCATCATCAGCCGCGTGCTCGATGCACATGGCTACAAGGTGGGCATCATCTGCCAACCCGACTGGACCGACCCCGCTAGCATCACCGTGCTTGGCAAGCCGCGCCTGGGCTTTCTCGTCAGTGCCGGCAACATGGACTCCATGGTCAACCACTATTCGGTGAACAAGCACCGCCGCCACACCGCCGCCTACACTCCCGGTGGCGAGGAGGGGCACCGCCCCAATCGAGCCGTCACGGTCTACGGCAATCTCATCCGTCAGACGTTCAAGGACGCTCCCATCATTATCGGCGGCATCGAGGCGAGCCTGCGCCGTCTGGCCCACTACGACTACTGGCAGGACAAGCTTAAGCGCTCGGTACTGCTCGACTCGGGCGCCGACATCCTCATCTACGGCATGGGCGAGCACGCGATTGTCGAGATCGCCGACGCGCTCGACGCGGGACTGCCCGTCGACCAGATCACCTATATCAACGGCACCGTCTACCGCACCAGCTCGCTCGACGAGGTCTACGACTACGACTTGCTGCCCAGCTGGGACGACCTAGCCGCCGACAAGCTCAACTACGCACGCAGCTTTAATGTGCAGCAGCAGAACATGGACCCCATCACCGGACACCGCCTGGTAGAGCCCTACCCCAACAGCGTCTATGTGGTGCAGAACCCGCCGTCGGCGACGCTCACCACCGACGAGATGGACGAGGTGGCCGAGCTCCCCTACGCACGCGATTGGCATCCCGACTACGACGCGGCGGGCGGCGTGCCGGCCTTTGCTGAGATCAAGTTTTCCATAAGCTCCAACCGCGGCTGTTTTGGTGAGTGCTCGTTTTGCGCCCTCACCTTCCACCAGGGCCGCGTGTTGCAGATGCGCAGCCACGACTCGATCATGCGCGAGGCCGAGCTGCTCACGCGCGATCCCGAGTTTAAGGGCTATATCAACGACGTGGGCGGACCGACGGCCAACTTTAGCCGCCCCGCCTGCGACAAGCAGCTCAAGCACGGCGTGTGCAAGAACAAGCGCTGCCTGTGGCCGAGCGTGTGCAAGAACATGGTGGTCGACGAGACCGGCTACACGCAGCTGCTGCGCGACCTACGCCAGCTGCCGGGCGTCAAGAAGGTCTTCGTCCGCAGCGGCATCCGCTTTGACTACACCATGGCCGATGCCTCGGACGAGTTTTTGCGCGAGCTGCTAGAGCACCATGTCTCGGGCCAGTTACGCGTGGCACCCGAGCACGTGAGCGACGCGGTGCTGTCCGTGATGGGCAAGCCGAGTCGCGCCGTCTACGACGCATTCTGCCGTAAATTTGAACGCTTGAATCGCGAATACGGACTCAAGCAGTACGTGGTGCCGTATCTGATCTCGAGCCACCCCGGTTCAACCATGAAGGAAGCCGTGGATCTTGCCGAAGCCGTGCGCGACATGGGCTACATGCCCGAGCAGGTGCAGGACTTCTACCCCACACCGTCCACTATGTCGACGTGCATGTACTACACCGGCGTGGACCCGCGCACCATGAAACCGATCTATGTGGCGCGCGACCCGCACGAGAAGGCCATGCAGCGCGCGCTCATCCAGTATCGCAAGCCCGAGAACTACAAGCTGGTACGCGAGGCGCTGGAAAAGGCTGGCCGTCGCGACCTGATCGGCTACACCAAGCATTGCCTGATCCGTCCCGTGCCGCCGCGCCCGGGCGAGACGTCTGCTGGCGGTGGGCATGGCGCAGGCAAGAAGGGCGGCAAGGCCCACGGTGGCGCCGCTGGCAAGGGGCCTAAGGGCAGCAAGGGGCACAGCGGCATGTCGCGCGCGCAGAACACTGCCGGGCGCAACCGTGCAGCTCAGGGGCGTCAGGGTGCCAACGGAGGCGGCAGGCGCAACTAGGGCAGCGGTGCGCTCGCTGCGTCCATCCCACACGCGTGGCGCAGCGAGCGCATTGCCTCAACGAGGATGACGCCGGCGATGGCGACCGTGACCACCACGTCGAGCGAGGTGTTCACAAACCAGAGCAACGTCATGAGATACGACCCGGCATTAAAGGCAAAGTGCAGCAGGATCGTGTAGCGGAGCTTTCCAGTCGTCACGAGCACCCAACCAAAGATGAGGCCGGCGGCACCCGCGTAGCAACCTAGCACCCAATTCATGTGCATAAAGCCGAAGATTGCCGCCTGCAGCACAATCGCCGCAGCGATACCCCACGTGCTTGGGGCCGCCCAGGGCACCATGGCGCCGTCCTGCGCGCTCGCACGACGCCGGCGCTTCCAAAGTGGGCGGCACTGCGGATTAAACGCTCGGAGCGAAAACTCAAAAATAATGCCGCGCACCAGCAGCTCTTCACAAAATGGGGCGCCGAGTACCGTAGTCAGAACGTCGAGATAGCTAGTGTCGCCCATGCCTGTTTCCTCGACAAGCTCGCTGTAGTCGGCCGCAGCCTCGGGCAGCAGCGACAGCACGGCGTCGGTCACGTAGCCAACGACCACCTGCAGGGCCAGGCCAATCACGATAACGCAGGCGATGCGTTTCCACGCCCCACGCGCTCCCCCGCCGAGCGGGTGCTCGCTTTGCCGGCGTGCCATAAACGAACGCGGCCACAGATAACGCCACCACAGCAGCGCCATCAAAAACGATGCCGTCTGCGCGACGGCCTGAAGCAATTGAATGTCGAGGTCGTCGATCGAATAACCCATGAACACCGATGCGACGCCAAGGGCGGAGAACAAAACGACGCTCAGGGCAATATCGGCAGCGACGACGCCAAAACAGGCAAGCGCCCAAATCATCGCATTGAGCATGCCAACCTCCTCAAAACCGTTCCCTAGTTCTACCACAACTCGGCAGAGAGCTGATCCCATGGGGACGGAGGAAAACGGATCACTTATTGATGAGAATCGGGCGCAGTGCCAAAAGCCCCGTTGGGCGAGATGTCGAACGGGAAGGTGCCGCAGCGATTGAACGCAGCGATAAACATGCGGATGGCGTTGGACGGCGTGGTGCCCACGAGCTGGGTTGCCGCCGCGAAGGCTGCCTTTTCCTCGGGCAAGACCTTCGCGACTACGGGGGTCATGTGTTCTGCCATGGCGCTTCCTTTTTGAAACGACGGTAGTGCGGATAGATGCGGGCCACGCGGCTGGGCGACGGGCTGTGAAGGCAACCCGATTGGCCCGCATCCGGAGTTTGTTTCTGCGGCGTTGGTATTACTTGGTATCCCTAAGTATTACCCCGCAGATAGAATACCACACCCGACCCCATGGCGACGGAGGAAAACGAATCATTTTGTTGCTGAGTTTGTATTTAGAGCGTGATGGTGTCCGAGATATCGAGGGCCTGAGCGTCGGAGACGTCATGCGTGGCGAGCAAGAGCGTGCGCCCGTCGAGCAGGTCGAGCACGACCTTGGTCGTCGCATCGCGCGCGGCGGCATCCAGGCCGGTAAAGGGCTCGTCAAGAATCACCGCGCCGCCCGGGCACAGCAGGGCGCGGGCAATCTCGACACGGCGGCGCTGCCCGCCCGAAAGCTCGGCCACGCGAGCGTGCACATCGACCCCCGGCGCCAGCAGGCGCAGCAATGCCGCGGCGCTCGAAGCGTCCACGCGTGCATCGGCGCACACCAGCACGTTATCCAGCGCCGAGGCGGACTCGACCAAGCGTGCATCCTGAAACACCATCGAGCACGGCGCGCACTCCCCCGCTGTCAACGAAAGCAGCGTCGACTTGCCCACGCCTGAAGCGCCCATCACGCAGATACGCCCGCCCGCGGGCACGTTGAGCACCAGACCATCCAGCGCCGGAGCCCAGGGTGCCCGGTCGCCCACGGCGAGCGCAAGCTCCGCCGCAGCCCCGCCACCAGCAGAGCCGCCCGCACGCCCGCGCAATCCATGCCCATGCGCCCGCACGGCCACGCGCCACGCCACGGGTCCCGAAACCCGCAGTAGCCACACCAGCACGCGCTCACAAGCCCACGAGGCGGCAACGACCAGCACGGTCCAAGCCAGCAGATCAGCCGTCTCAATCAAAAGCTTCGCCTGATAGATGCGCTCACCCACGGTGCCCACCGCCATGCCGATCAGCTCCGCCGCCACGCCGGCCTTCCAGCTCATGCCGATCACAGCGCGGGCGCACGAAAGCACAAACGGCAGGACTTCGCGCCAGGTGTGGGCGCAAAACAGTCGCCAGCCCCGCGCGCCATGCAGGCGAAACATCTGCTCCAGCGTTTTATTCACCTGAGCCAGCCCCTCGGCCAGCGAAAAATACACGCCCGGCAGCGCCATCAAAAAGACCGCCGCGATGCTCACGCGCGCCGATCCCAGCCAAATGAGTAGCAGGACCACCACGCAGGCAACCGGCGTCGCCTTTACAAACGACAGCACTGGAGCCACCAGGTGCGCAAGCGCACGCGAACGTGACGAAATCCCGGCAAGCACGCCGCCGCACACCGCGGCAAGCGCCAGCCCGCCTAGTATCCGCGCGCCCGAGCCCGCCAGAATCGCCCACGTGCCGGCATCGCATATCAGCCGCAGCAACGCCACCACAACAGCACCCGGCCCAGGCAAGATCAACGGCTGCGCCACCAGCGCCGCCACCAGCATCCACGCGGCAAGCCAAAAGGCGGCGACGGCACCTGCTGCCGCCACCGCCTTCATACGCTCCGTCATTTGTCGAGCAAACGCACGCACGGGCTACTCCATGTAGTAGAAATCGTCAGCCGGAAGTTTACCACCCACGGCGCTCGCGTCCGCATCGGCCAGCACCTGCAGGTACCCACCGAGCGCCGCCTTCATATCCTTCCCCGTCTGGCACACGAGCATGCACCCGGGAATCGCCTTTTCGGCAATCGTGGCGTTATCCACGATGCCTGCATCGACCACGGCCTGCGCCCAGTCCGCCGGCGCCGCGTTCACGGCCTTCACGCTCGCCGCATGGCAGCTCAAGAACTCCGCCACGGTCTCGGGATGCTCCTCGGCAAAGGCACGGCGCACCACGGTCACGCCCGTCAGCAAACGGGAGCCCGTGTCACCCGCCAGTTCGTCCCACACATCGGTCAGGCTCACCGGTGCCGACAGCTTGCCCTCGCTCTTGGCGATGGCAGCGGTCTTGAACGGCTCCGGCAGCACGCCCACGGCGGACGGGTCGGCAAGCAGGGCCGACAGCACCTCGGTGGGCTCGCTCTTAAACTCAAGCGTCACCTGACCGGTCAGGCCCGCGCGCTCCAGCAGGTAGTTCATGACGTACTCCGGCGTGGTGCCCTTGCCCGTCATATAGACGGTATGGCCCGCCAGATCGCCAAACGAGGTCACACTCGCGTCGCCCGTCACCACGTTCAGCACGCCCAGCGTGTTGATGTCGATGACCTGCACCGCGCCCTCGGTCTTGTTGTAGAGCACGCTCGCCACGTTGGCGGGCACCAGGGCGATATCGATATCGCCCTGAATGACCTTGGGCACGATCTCGTCGGCCGCGGCGCTGATCGCAAAGTCGAACTCGTTATCCGTCTCGCCGCTCGCTGCTTGGTCCATAAACTGCACCAGACCGATCGACGTCGGGCCCTTGAGCGAGGCGACGTGTACCTCGACGGGCTCCGCGGCGGCCGCGGCGGCCTTCCCAGCAGCCGAGCCCGCGGCGGACCCGGCACCGGCAGTCCCGCCGCCACAGCCAGCCAGCGCAAGCGACAACGCGCCCGCGGCGAGCGCCGAGGCAAACCCCCGGCGCGACATTTCAAAATCAAACGCGCGCATCGCTAGCACGTCCCCTCGTTAGGCATCGTCCATGCGTGATGGTCGGTATGCAGCAATTCCTCGGCCAGCGGCGAGAGCGGCGCACCCAAGAACTCGCTATAGCACGCCTGAACATCGGGATTCTCGTGCGAGAAGCGAATGTCCGCAGCGGCATCCAGGCCCCAGAGCACCTGGCCACGCTCGGCTGCCAGCTCGCAGCCGTCGTGGATGGGCTGACCGCCGCCACCGACGCAGCCGCCCGGGCACGCCATGACCTCAACGAAATCATAGCTCACGCGGCCGTCGCGAATCGCGTCGAGCAGACGGGCGGCGTTGCCCAGCCCGTGCGCCACGGCGACGCGCACCTTGGTACCGTCGATATCGGCCACGGCCTCCTTCCAGCCCTCGAGTCCGCGCACGTCAGTGAAGAAGTCGGCATCCGGGTTCTTGCCCGTCACCAGGTAATATGCCGAGCGCACGGCGGCCTCCATCACGCCGCCCGTGGCACCAAAGATCACACCCGCGCCCGTGCCAAAGCCCAACGGCGTATCGAGCGGCTCCTCGACCAGCGTGTCCACGCTCACGTGGCTCGCGCGGATCATGCGCACCATCTCGCGCACCGTCAGCGCAACGTCCACGTCGGGCGCGCCGCCCTCGCCCATCATGCTCGGCAGCGCACACTCGGCCTTCTTGGCCGTGCACGGCATAACGGACACCACGAACAGACGCTCGGGCTCCGCGCCCAGCACCTTGGCGTAGTAGGTCTTGGCGATAGCGCCGAACATCTGCTGCGGCGACTTTGACGTGGACAGGCTGTCGACAAACTCGGGGTAACGTGCCTTCACAAAGCGCACCCAGCCCGGGCAGCAGCTCGTAAACATGGGCCAGCCGCGGCTGTCGCCCTCACCCTTAGCGGCGGCGCCCAAGCGCTCGAGCAGCTCGGAGCCCTCCTCCATAATGGTGAGGTCGGCCGAGAAATCGGTATCGAACACGTACTCAAAGCCCACGCGGCGCAGCGCGCAAGCCAGACGCTCGACGGTTGCCTCCTCGCGCGGAATGCCGAGTTCCTCGCCCCAGGCGCTGCGAACGGCAGGCGCGATCTGCACCAGCACGATCTTGTCGGGATTAGCGAGCGCGTCAAACACGGTCTCGGTGTCGTCGCGCTCGCGCAGCGCGCCCGTCGGGCAATGCGTGATGCACTGGCCGCACGCGACGCAATCGGTCTTGCCGATCGGCACGCGCCCGCGGGTGCCCACGGCGGTATGCGTGGCGCGGTTGGTCAGGTCCCAAATCCCTAGGCCCTGTACGCTCTCGCACACCTTGATGCAGCGCATGCATTTAATGCACTTGTCGTTTTCGCGGATGATGGGGAAATCGAAATCCCAGCCCTCGCCCGCCAAATGCCTTTGATACGGCAGATAGAAAATGCCCAGGTCGTTGGCGATGGTCTGTAGGTTGCAGTTGCCGCTGCGCACGCAGCTCGTGCATTGCGAATCGTGCTGGGACAGCAGCAGCTGCACGTTGGTGCGACGGGCCTCGCGGGCCTTGGGGCTGTTGGTGTGGACCACCATGCCGTCGAGCACGTAGTTGTTGCAGGCGGCAACCAGCTGGTCGCAGCCCTCGACCTCGACCACGCACACGCGGCAGCCGCCGATCTCGTTTAGATCGCGCAGGTAGCACAGGGTGGGAATCTGGATACCGACGGACTTGGCCGCGTCCAGG
>CABUWD010000093.1 GCA_902495155.1 uncultured Collinsella sp. | reverse complement strand
TGACGCCTCCGTGGGCGTTACCGAGCAGGACCAGAAGGTCATGGGCCTTGCCATCGCGCGCGGTTGCGCCATCGTAGTGCTGCTCAACAAGTGGGACCTGCTCGACGATGACCGCAAGCGCGAGGCCTGCATGGAGACCATCGACCGCCGCCTGGGCGTCATGGCTCCCTGGGCCCAGTACCTGCGCATCTCTGCCCTCACTGGCCGCAGCGTCGAGAAGATCTGGGCGATGGTCGACGCCGCCGAAAAGACGCGCTCGCAGAAGATTAGCACCTCGCGCCTCAACACGTTCCTCACCGACCTGCGCGAGTTCGGTCATACCGTGGTGGACGGCAAGCGCCGCCTGCGTATGCACTACGTGACCCAGACGGGCGTCAACCCGCCGACGTTCACGTTCTTCGTCAACCACAGCGACCTGGTCAACGACACCTACCAGCGCTACGTAGAGAACCGCATGCGCTCGACCTTCGACTTTGCTGGCACACCCATTCGACTCTTCTTTAGGAAGAAGGAGCAAAAGGATGCATAATCCGATTCTGCTGACCGCCATCTGCGCCGTGGTCTCGTTCTTTATCGGGGCGATTCCGTTTGGCCTGATCTTGGGCCGCGTGTTCAACCACACTGACATTCGCAAGGCTGGCTCCGGCAACATCGGCACCACCAACGCGCTGCGCGTGGCCGGTCCCAAGGTGGCCGCGCTCACGCTGCTGCTCGACTGCCTTAAGGGCGCCATCTGCATCCTTATCGCGCGTCCGCTCATCGCGAGCGTGGGCTATAGCTTCCCTGTAAGCATCATGGCTCCGGGTGCCGCCGGCGATTGGATGCTCGGCGTCATTTGCCTGGCTGCCGTGTGGGGACACATCTTCTCGCCCTACCTCAACTTCCACGGCGGCAAGGGTATCGCCGTTGGTCTGGGTGTCATCCTCGCCTGGTACTGGCCCATTGGCCTGTCGCTGCTCGGCATGTTTATCGTGGCCGTCGCCATCACCAAGTATGTGTCGGTGGGCTCGCTCGCCGCTGCCATCGGTCTTCCCATCGCTGCTTGCGCGGTCTTTCCGTACAGCAGCCTGGGCCTCAAGTTCTGCATGGCGATGATCGGCATCACCGTGGTGTGGGCCCATCGCGCGAACATCAAAAAGCTCATGACCGGTAAGGAGTCCAAGCTCTCGTTTACCAAGCGCGTCACCGAGCCCGACGATAAGTAGGAGAGAGTCATGAATGTTGCGCTAATTGGCTCTGGCTCCTGGGGAACCGCCGTCGCCGGCCTTGCCGCCGCGCGAGCCGAGCGCGTGACCATGTGGGCCCATGGCAAGCAGACGGCCGCCGGCATCAACGGCGAGCACCGCAACCCGCGCTATCTGGTGGACTACGTGCTGCCGGATAACGTTGTCGCTACGACGGACCTGGCCCAGGCGCTTGACGGCGCCGAGGCCATCATCTTTGCCGTGCCCTCCACGCACCTTCGCAGCGTGTGCCACCAGGCCGCGCCCTTTATCGCCGCCGATACCCCGGTGCTCTGCCTCACAAAGGGCATTGAGCCCGAGTCCGGCCTGCTCATGAGCGAGGTCATCGCCAGCGAGATCGGCAACGAGGCACGTGTCGCGGCTCTTTCTGGCCCCAACCATGCCGAGGAAATCTGCCGCGGAGGTCTTTCTGCCGCCGTCATCGCCAGCGAAGATGCACAGATAGGGGAGACCTTTAAGGACCTGCTTCTGTCAACGGCCTTCCGCATCTACCTGTCGCAGGACATGACCGGTGTCGAGGTCTGCGGCGCCATGAAAAACGTAATCGCCATCGTGTGCGGCATCTCCGCCGGCACCGGTGCGGGCGACAACACGCTCGCCCTTATCATGACACGCGGCCTGGCAGAGATCAGCCGTCTGGTGCACGCCCGCGGCGGTCAAGCTATGACCTGCATGGGGCTTGCCGGCATGGGCGACCTCATTGCCACCTGTACCTCGGAGCATTCGCGTAACCGCACCTTTGGCTACGAGTTTGCCCACGGCGTGTCGCTCGACGAGTACCAGACGCGCACGCATATGGTTGTCGAGGGCGCCGTCGCGGCCCGCAGCGTCAGCGAACTTGCCCGTTCACTGGGCGTAGACATTCCGCTCACCTTTGCCGTGGAGCAAACGCTCTACAACGGTGTTACTTTGGATAGGGCGCTCGAGATTCTTACCGACCGCGTCCCTTCTCAAGAGTTCTACGGACTCACCGACTAGCGTAGAAAGGCTACTACCATGGGTTCCATCAAAATCGCTCCGTCCGTCCTTTCGGCCGACATGGCCAACCTCAAGGGAGAGCTCGACAAGATCGCCGGCGCCGACTACGTTCACTTTGACGTTATGGACGGCCACTTTACCGGCAACCTGACCTTTGGCGTTGACATCCTTAAGGCCGTCAAGCGCTCCACCAACGTGCCGGTCGATGCGCACCTCATGGTGTCGAACCCCGACGAGACCGTCGATTGGTACGCCGATGCCGGTGCCGACATGATCACCGTGCACTACGAGGCCTCCACGCACCTGCATCGCACGCTCACGCACCTGCAGCAGCGCGGCGTCAAGGCCGGCGTGGTGCTCAACCCCGCCACCCCCGTGTGCGTACTTGAGAGCATCATCGACGTCGTCGATATGGTGCTGCTGATGAGCGTGAACCCCGGCTTTGGCGGCCAGAGCTTTATCCCGGGCACTATCGCCAAACTGCACGAGCTCAAGGCCATGTGCGAGCGCCACGGCGTGTCGCCCATGATCGAGGTCGACGGCGGCATTTCTTCCAAGAACATTGCCGAGGTCGTCAAGGCTGGTGCCAACGTTCTCGTGGCCGGCTCCGCCGTATTTAAGTCCGAAGATCCCGCCGCCGAGGTTGCGCTGCTGCAGAAGCTGGGCAATGAGGCCGCACAGGAGGCATAAACCCTTATGACCGCAGGTCAAAACCGCATACCCGTGAATCTTGACTACGCCGCCTCGACGCCCATGCGCGCCGAGGCGCTCCTTGCGCAGCGCGAATATGACGACAGCGAGCTTGCCGGCGTCAACCCCAACTCGCTGCACTCGCTCGGCCGCAAGGCCGCCGCGCGCCTGGAGGTTGCCCGTCGCGAGATCGCCCATAGCTTTGGCGCACGCGTCCGCCCGTCCGAGATTGTTCTGACCAACGGCGGCACCGAAGCCAACCAGCTGGCGCTGCTCGGTCTTGCCGAGGGCGCTCGTCAGCGCGATCGCAAGCGCGATCGTGTAATCGTTTCGGCCATCGAGCACGATTCGATTCTGGACAACCTGCCGCTGCTGCGTGCCGCAGGCTTTAGAGTCGACCTGGTGCAGCCCTGCCGCATGGGCTACATTGAGCCTGCCACGCTTGTCGAGCTACTAGGCGACGACGTGGCGCTCGTGAGCATCATGGTCGCCAACAACGAGACCGGCGTGGTGCAGCCCATCCGCGAGCTTGCCGCGGCCGCGCATACCGTGGGCGCCCTGTTCCACACCGACGCCATCCAGGGCTATCTGCACATTCCGCTCGATGCCACCGAGCTAGGCGTCGACGCCATGTCCGTCGCAGCCCACAAAATTGGCGGTCCCGTTGCCTCCGGCGCGCTCTACGTTAAGACCCGCACGCCACTGCGTCCCCGCATCTTTGGCGGCGGACAGGAAGCCGGACGTCGCGCCGGCACGCAGGACCTGCGCACACAGCTGGCCTTTGCCGCTGCCGCCCGCACGCTGGCACCCCATGTGGCTCAGGAACGCGAGAAGCTGCAAGCCCTTTCCGACAAGCTCTACGCCACGCTTACGGCTCATCCGCGCATTCACGCCACCATGGGCGACTATGCGCATGCCGACCGTCTGCCCGGCATGGTATCGATTTACATTGACGGCATGGACTCCGAGGAGCTCATCATCAAGCTCGACGCCGCCGGCTTTGAGGTATCGGCCGGTTCCGCCTGCTCGAGCGGCAGCATGGACCCGAGCCATGTTCTCAGCGCCATGGGTATTGGCCGCGAACAGGCCCTGGGTGCACTGCGTATCTCCTTCGATGACCGTGTGGGCCCGGCCGATCTGGACGAGTTTGCCCAGACGCTGCTCTCGATCGTAGGCGCCGCATGATCGTCGCCGAGCTTGAGCGCGCACTGCTGGCACGCTATCCCAAGACTGATGCCGAGAGTTGGGACCATGTAGGACTCTCCGTCGGCGACCCTGCCGCGCAGATTACCGGTGTTGCCTGCGCACTCGATGCGACCGAAGCCAATGTGCACCGTGCTCTCGAGGCCGGTGCCAACGTGCTGCTGACGCATCATCCCATATACATCAAGGCGCCCGAGGCGTTTTGTCCGTCGGATTCCGCACGCCCCCAATGCAGCGCGGCGCTCTACGAGGCAGCGCGTTGCGGCGTGAGCATTATCTCGCTCCACACCAACCTGGACCGCTCGCACGAAGCCCGCATCTGCCTGAGCGCGCTGCTGGGTGCCGCACCCGTGAGCTCACTGGAGCACGTGGACGACCCCGAGACCACCGGCCTGGGCGCGCTTGCAACGCTCAACGACCCGTGCACGCTGCGCGATCTTGCCACCCGTGCTGCCACGGCCTTCGGCAGCGACCCGCGTGTATGGGGCGAAACCGATCGCCCGTGCCGCACCGTCGCCATTTTGGGCGGCTCACTGGGCGACTTTGGAGAGCTCGCCATCGCCGCGGGCGCAGATGTCATCGTAACCGGCGAGGCCGGCTACCACGTGGCCCAGGATCTTGTCTTGCGCGGGCTGCCGGTGATCTTGCTCGGCCACGACCGCTCCGAGGAGCCGTTCGTTGATATATTGATGAACTCTGCAGTTGACGCCGGGGTCGACCCCCGTCATGCGATTAAAATACTGAACCCTTGCCAATGGTGGACTGTGACAAAAGGAGAGAACTTATGAGCGCCGGCGCTACGCTACTCAAGCTGCAACAGATCGATTTGGAGCTCGCCCGCAACAAGAGCGAACTTGCCAATATGCCGGAGCTCAAGGAGCTCGCTTCCAAGCGCAAGACCTATGTGAAGCTCAAGTCCGAGATGACCAAGCTCTACGCCCAGCGCAAGGATCTGGACATTGAGCTCGACGATCTCAACACCACCGAGATTCAGACCAACAACGCCATCGAGGCCGCCAAGAAGCGTCACGTCGACGGATCTGATTACCGCGAGGTTCAGGACCTGGAGAATGAGCTTGCCACCCTGGCAAAGCGTCTGGACAAGATCGAGCACACCCGCAAGGATGTCGTTGTCGCCCATAAGGAGGCGCTCGACCGCGAGGCCCGCGCACAGGCAATCATCGCCAAGTTCGAGGAGGGCGTGAAGGCCGATACCAAGGCCGCCCGCGCCAAGGCTGCCGACCTGCAGGCTCAGATTGACGCCGCCACTAAGGAGCGCACCGCGCTTGCCGCTACGCTGCCGGCCGACGTGCTCACCGACTACGAGCGTCTGCTCAAGCAGTTCCGCGGCCTGGCCGTCGAGACCATCCAGGGCAACATCCCCACGGTCTGCCACACCGCGCTGCAGGCATCGTCCATGAGCGACCTCAACCACGACGGTAGCGAGATTACGCACTGCCCGTACTGCCACCGCCTCCTGGTACTCCCGAGCAAGGAAGCTTAAACGATGGCGGCATCCAACAATTCAATGCAACTTGAGGGAAAAACGATCCTGCTGGGCATTACCGGCGGGATCGCCGCCTATAAGTCGTGCAATATCGTGCGCCTGCTGCAAAAGCGCGGTGCGCGCGTCAAGGTCGTTATGAGCGAGCATGCCACGGAGTTCGTGGGGCCGCTTACCTTCCGCGCGCTCACCAACGAGCCCGTTGCCGTGGGCCTATTCGACGATCCTTCCGACCCCATCCACCACATTTCGCTGGCGCAGGAGCCCGATCTGGTGGTCGTGGCGCCCGCGACAGCCAATATCATCGCCAAGATGGCCAACGGCATCGCCGATGACCTTATCTCCACCACGCTGCTTGCGACGCCGCGACCCATCGTGATCGCACCTGCTATGAACAACGGCATGTGGAAGGCGCCGGCGACGCAGGCCAACATGGCCACGCTGCGCGACCGCGGCGTGCATGTGGTGGGACCCGGCAGCGGCTACCTTGCCTGCGGCGACGTGGACACGGGACGTATGAGCGAGCCCGAGGACATCGTCGAGGCTGTCTGCGAGGTGCTCAATCCCACGCCCCAGGACCTTGCGGGCAAGCGCATCGTAATCACCGCCGGCCCCACGCACGAGCCGATCGATCCCGTGCGCTTTATTGGCAACCGGTCGTCGGGCAAGATGGGCATCGCCCTAGCAGGGGAGGCCGCACGCCGCGGCGCTGCGGTCACGCTCGTGTTGGGACCGACATCGCTCGATGTTCCCCGCGGCGTGGAGTGCGTGCGCGTGCAAACCGCAGCAGAGATGCTGGAGACGGCGCTGAGCGCCTTCCAAACGGCCGATGCGGCCATTTGCGCGGCCGCTGTCGCTGACTACACCCCCGCAGCCCCTGCCAACCATAAGCTCAAAAAGGCCAACGAGCGCTTGGATCGCATCGAACTGGTCGAAACGGTCGATATTTTGGCCGAGCTCTCGCGCCAGAAGGGCGAGCGATGCGTGATCGGCTTTGCGGCCGAGACCGATAACGTTGTCGAGTACGCCGAGCGCAAATTGGCCCGCAAGGGCTGCGATGCTATTATCGCCAACGATGTCTCGCGCGCCGATTCGGGCTTTGGAACCGATACCAACAAGGCCTGGATCGTGAGCACGGCGGGTACGCAAGAACTTCCTGTACTAACAAAACCCCAGCTCGCAGATACAATTTTGGACTCGCTTCAAAATTTGTAAAAAAGTTCTTGCACAAGGGCAAAGTTTCGGGTTAATATACTCCCTGTTGCGAGCGAGAGCACAGCAACAAACAAAAGCTTCGGGACGTGGCGCAGCTTGGTAGCGCACTTGACTGGGGGTCAAGGGGTCGCTGGTTCGAATCCAGTCGTCCCGACCAGAAGTTTGCAGGTCAGGCACCTAGTGCCTGACCTTTTTTGTTTTAAGCAATTGCTTAATTTTGATTAATCAACAGGGTGCCAAAAATCTACCTAAGCGATAATCGCCTTTTGCGGCTACTTGCGCGTTTTGCACGCGCTTGAGCCGATTTATTAACGCGATATGAATCTACATACGCGTAGCTGGTATACAGCCGAGTACAGGCTGTATTTATCGCGGCGACTTACACCGATATAGCCACTGTAACGAACAAGCGTGTCGCTGTATTTATTCCAGTAGTTCACTTGATCGGTGGACAAGTGGGCTGTCGCGACGGAACGCCAAGCGAGATGGGGCTCTACACGAGGACGCCGCAGGGGTAATGGCGGGGAAGTGCGGCAAGCGCTCTGAGAGCCGCCGTATGACCCCATGTCTCCTTAACTCGATAGTTTGTGTTTCAAGCCACGAATCGGTCGAGCAATTGCCAAAAGAAAGGCCCATGCAGGATTGCACGGGCCTTGCATCAGATCAAATTTGAGCTAGAAGCACCAAACGGGGCAGACGCAACACCATCTCGTCGCGGCCTCGGCGAGCGACATATCGCAGTCGAGGTAGACATCGAGGAAGTCGTCAGATCCCGCACAGGGGGACCGCGATGGTGGCCACCGCGCCGCCCGAGGGGCTGTTGGCGAGCAAGACGGAGCCCCCGTGGGCGCTCGCGGCCTCGGAGGCGACGTGGAGGCCGAGCCCGTAATGGCGGCCTCCGTCGCGCGAGGAGCGGGAGGAGTCGTCTGTGAAGAGGCGCTCGCAGCCGCGTTCGAGGGCGGCGGGAGAGAAGCCCGGTCCGTCGTCGGCCACCTCGATGACGAGGTGTCCGCCAGCGACGTCGCAGGAGACCGCCACGCGCGAGCGCGCGTGCTCGGCGGCGTTGGCCACGAGGTTCGCGGCGGCTCGCGCCAGGGTGGTTCGGTCGAGGGGGGCCTCGGGCGCGCCCGCGACAGCGG
>CABUWD010000092.1 GCA_902495155.1 uncultured Collinsella sp. | reverse complement strand
CGCCGATAAGCGATACAGCGGGAACGATGTCGACCGAAAGCGCGGCGAACGAGATGCCCACGGCCAGGGCGTCGATTGAGGTGGCGATGGCGAGGATCAGATACTCGCCCAGTTCAATCTTTTCGGCATCCTTGCCGTCGCCTTCATCCTCGTTCTCGGTAAAAGCCTCCCACAGCATTTTGCCGCCGATGAAGGCCAATAGGATAAAGGCGATCCAATGGTCGATGGGTCCGATGATGCCCATGAATTGACTGCCGAGCGCCCATCCGATTACGGGCATGCCGGCCTGAAAGCCGCCAAAGAACAGGCCGAGCACCACGGCAACTTTAAGGTTGATCTTCTTCATGCCAAGGCCCTTGCAGATGGAAACGGCAAAGGCGTCCATCGAAAGGCCGATGGCGAGCAATACGAGCTCTGCGAGTCCCATAGTCTGGCTCCCTCTCTGCGGGCGGGCCCGCGTGTACCTTTTGGGGGAGTAACAAAAAGACCCGTGGCGTACGCGTTGCGCGCACAACCACGAGTCTCGTTCATTAAGGCAAGCCAGGCCGCATCGGCCAGTATGTTGACTTGCCGCGCCACCGGAGGCGAAACCGGCCACGCGACTACTCCCTCATTTATGCGAATCCCGATGCTACCACATAAGCAGCTCATTTGGATTGGGGCTCTCAGCTGTGTTCGCTCATTCTGTAAGCATCGGATTTTGCGGGCGTCACAGGGGCAAACCGTGAGAAACTTATTGACGTTTATGGAGCGTATACGATGGGAGCGATGCCTTGGATAAGAACGAGCTGCAAAAGCGTATGGAACAGGCCATTCGCCTGACGGCACCTGGCCAGCCGATCCGCACCGCCCTCGACATGATCATTGCCGGTCACCTGGGTGCCCTTATCTGCGTCGGCGACACCGAAAACGTGCTTGCTGCCGGTAACGACGGCTTCCCGCTCAACATTTCGTTTACCTCGAACCGCCTGTTCGAGCTTTCCAAGATGGACGGCGCCATCGTTATCGATGGCGACCTCACCCAGATCCTGCGCGCCAACTTCCACCTCAATCCCGATCCCTCGCTTGCCACGAGTGAGACGGGCATGCGTCACCGTACTGCCGCTCGCATGTCGGTGCTCACCGATGCCATCGTGATCTCGGTCTCGGCCCGTCGCGCCGTCGTTAACGTGTACGTTCACGGCAAGAGCTACGAGATCCAGCCCGTCACCACCATCATGAGCTCGGTCAACCAGCTCGTCGCCACGCTCCAGACCACCCGTCAGTCGCTCGACCGCTCCTTGTTGCGCCTGACGGCCCTTGAGCTCGACGACTACGTTACGCTCGCCGACATCACCGGCATCTTCTCGAGTTTCGAGATCATGCAACAGGCAAAGACCGAGCTTAAGGATTGCATCGTCAAGCTGGGTAACCAGGGCAAGCTCGTGCAGATGCAGCTCGAGCAGCTCGCGGGCTCCAGCATGGATACCGAATACGACCTGATGATCCGCGACTACGCAAGCGATTCCTCCGAGGCAAACGCCGAGAAGATCCGCGCCGAGCTGAGCCGCATGACGCCTAAGGACCTGTCCGACCCGCAGCACGTGGCGGCAGTTCTGGGCTATGACGACCTGGACGAGGACTCCGTCATGACGCCGCTGGGCCTGCGCACGCTTTCGCGCGTGTCCGTCGTGCGCGACGGCGTGGCCGAGAAGATCGTCGACGAGTACGGCTCACTGCAGGAGCTCATGGACGACATCAGCGAGGATCCGGAGCGCCTGGGCGACTTTGGCGTTAACAACCCTGCCATTCTTGCGGACTCCCTGTACCGCATGAAGGGCACCAAACAGGGGAACGCATAATGGCGCCCGTATGCGCCGTGGTCGTTGCCGGTGGCAGCGGCCAGCGCTTTGGTAACCCCGGTGGCAAGCAGCTCGTTAACGTGGCGGGCCGTCCGCTTATGAGCTGGTCCATCCGCGCGTTCGATCGGAGCGATAAGGTCGGCCACATCGTCGTGGTTTGCCCTGCCGAGCGTCGTGCCGAGATGCGCCGCCTGGCCATCGACCCGTTTGACTATGACACGCCCATCAGCTTTGCCGATGCCGGCGATATCCGCCAGGATTCCACCCGTGCCGGCGTGCATGCGGTTCCGGCGGGCTTTGAATACGTTGCCATTCACGATGGTGCTCGTCCGCTCATTACGACCGAGGCCATCGACCACGCGATCGACGTGCTTGTGGGCGACCGCGCCCTCGACGGTGTCGTGTGCGGTCAGCCCGCGATCGACACGCTCAAGATCGTCGATGGCGACAACATCGTCGAGACGCCGCCGCGCGAGCTGTACTGGGCTGCGCAGACGCCGCAGATCTTTAGCGTCGATGCTATGAAGCGCGCCCACGCTGCAGCCATTGCCGAGGGCTTTATCGGCACCGATGATTCGTCGCTGGTCGAGCGCATGGGCGGGCGCGTCCGCTGTGTCCAGAGCCCGCGCGATAACCTTAAGGTGACGGTGCCCGAGGACCTGCGTCCCGTAACCGCGATTCTGCTCGGTCGCATGGCCGAGGGAGAGGACCTTCCCCATGTTCAGTAACCTGCGCATTGGCCATGGCTACGACGTTCACCGTCTGGTGGAGGGGCGTCGATGTATCATCGGCGGTGTCGACATTCCCTACGAGCGCGGCCTGCTGGGCCACTCGGATGCCGATGTGCTCGCGCACGCCTTGGCCGACGCCATTCTGGGCGCCTGCCGCGGGGGAGACATCGGCAAGCTATTCCCCGATACCGACCCCGCCTATGAGGGTGCCGATTCGATGGTGCTGCTCGCTCGCGTGATGGACTATGCGCGCGAGCTGGGCTTCGAGTTTGTCGATGCCGATTGCACCATTGCCTGCCAGCAGCCTAAGATCACCCCGCACCGCGATGCCATGCGCGCCAACCTTGCCCATGCCCTGGGTGTTGACGTCGAAAACGTGGGCGTCGCCGCCACTACGACCGAAAAGCTCGGTTGGGAAGGCCAGGGCGAGGGAATCGGCGCCTGGGCCGTCTGCCTGCTACAGAAAACCGTTAAGGAGTAACGAATGCGTATCTACAACAGCGCTACCCATAAAAAGGAAGAGTTCCAGCCCATCGAGTCCGGAAAGGTCCGCATGTACGTGTGCGGCCCCACGGTCTACGACAACATCCACATCGGCAACGCCCGCACGTTCATCAGCTTTGACGTGATTCGTCGCTGGCTCATCGCGAGCGGCTACGAGGTCACATTCGCCCAGAACCTCACCGATGTCGATGACAAGATCATCAAGCGCGCCAACGAGCAGGGCCGTACCGCCGCCGAGGTTGCGACGGAGTTCTCTGACAAGTTTATCGGCGTTATGCGCGCCGCCAACGTGCTCGATCCCGATGTGCGTCCTCGCGCCACCAAGGAGATCGGCCCCATGATCGCCATGATCAAGACGCTCATCGAGCAGGGCCATGCCTATGCCGCCGATAACGGCGACGTGTACTTTGCCGTGCGCAGCGATCCCAACTACGGCCAAGTCTCGGGCCGCAACATCGACGACCTTATGGTGGGTGCGCGCATCGAGGAGAACGAGGACAAGAACGACCCGCTCGACTTTGCCCTATGGAAGGCCGCCAAGCCCGGCGAGCCCAGCTGGCCGAGCCCCTGGGGCGAGGGCCGTCCCGGTTGGCACACCGAGTGCGCCGCCATGGTACACCGCTACCTGGGCACTCCGATTGACATTCATGGCGGCGGCTCCGACCTTGCCTTCCCGCATCACGAGAACGAGTGCGCCCAGGCCACCTGCGCCTGGCACCAGGGTTTCTCCAACACCTGGATGCACACGGGCATGCTGCTGGTCGACGGCGAGAAGATGTCCAAGTCGCTCGGCAACTTCTTTACGCTGGCCGAGGTCCTCGAGCAGCACTCTGCCGCGGCCCTGCGTCTGCTGATGTTGCAGACGAGCTATCGCTCGCCGCTCGACTTTTCTTGGGAGCGCCTGGAGGGTGCCGAGAACTCGCTCACGCGTATCGCCGGTACGGTCGAGAACCTGCGCTGGGCCGCGAACCATGCGACGGCCGATGCCGATGAGGCAGCATCCAAGGCGTTTGCCGCCAAGGCCGCCGAGACCCGTGCCACCTTTAAGGAGTGCATGGACGACGACTTTAACTCCGCCGGTGCCATGGGTGCTGTCTTTGGCTTTGTGACCGAGTGCAACCAGTACCTGGAGCAGGCGGGCGATGCTGCCGACAAGGCCGCAGTCCTGGCTGCCGCCGATACGCTGGCCGAGCTGCTCGATACGTTTGGCGTCGAGCTTCCCGAGCCCAAGGTCGAGCTGCCGCTGGGCCTGCTGGGCGTTGCCGCCGGCCTGGTTGCCTACACGGGTGACGACGTGGACGAGGCTGCTGCCAAGATTCTCGAGGCCCGCGCCGAGGCCCGTGCCGCCAAGAACTGGGATCTGGCAGATGCCATCCGCGACCAGCTCAAGGACCTGGGCCTGACGATTGAAGATACCGCCGCCGGCACTCGTATCAAATCTCTCTAATCCCCGCGGGTTTCCCAAGCACCCGACCTTGCCGTTCAAACCGTCGCTCGCGTACTCAAGTACGCGTCGCTCCTCTTTCACGGCAATCTCGGGCACTTGGAAAACCCGTACCGACCGCCCGAATTAATATTCATGGGCGGTCGTTTATTTTGTTTCGTTTGATAGTTGTATTTAGGAGGTCACTTTATGGCCGACAATCGCAAGCGTGCGCCTCGTGGCGGCAAGCAGGCTGCTTCTGGCTCGCGTCCGATTCGCCGCAATGACCGCGCTGCCGCTCCCAAGGGCCAGCGCGATCGCACCCAGGCCGCACGTCCGCAGCGCGATCGCAACCGCGACGCTGTCCAGGCTCCCAAGGGCGAGTTTATCGAAGGTCGTCGTGCAGCCGCCGAGGCGCTGCGCACTGGTTTTCCCATCAAGTGCGCGCTCATTGCCGAGGGCGGGGAGCGCGATGCCGCCTTGTCGCGCCTGGTCGACGACCTCAACGCCGTGGGTGTCCGCATTAAGTATGTGCCGCGCGCGCAGCTCGACGCACTGTCGAGCCACGGCGCTCACCAGGGCATCGCGCTCGAGGTTGGCAACTTCCCCTATGCCGATGTCGCCGATATTCTCGACCGCGCAGGCGAGGGCCCGGCACTTGTCGTGGTGCTCGACCACGTGACTGACGACGGCAACTTTGGCGCCATCGTGCGCTCCGCCGAGGTTGTGGGCGCGGCGGGCGTCGTCATTGCCAATAAGCGTGCCGCCGGCGTGACCGTGGGCAGCTATAAGACCTCAGCCGGTGCCGTCATGCATCTGCCTATCGCGCAGGTTCCCAATATCGCCCGTGCGCTCGACGATTTTAAGGCCGCTGGTTTTTGGGTGGGCGGTGCTTCCGAGCACGCCGAAGGCAGTTGCTGGGATGCTCCTTTCGAGGGCCGCGTGGCGCTCGTCATGGGCTCCGAGGGCGACGGCATCTCGCGTCTGGTGCTCGAGAAATGCGACTTTTTGACCAAGCTTCCCCAGCGCGGTATGACCGAGAGCCTCAATGTTGCCCAGGCGACCACGGCGCTGTGCTTTGAGTGGCTGCGCCGCAACGCCGGCGAGCTGATGGGGGAGGAGTAGCGCATGTCCAAAAAGAACCGTGCCAAGTCCAAGGCCAAGCGCTTTGGCGAGGGCTCGGCCAAGCCGATTGTTTCGGCCGCGACCTATGGCGTGGGCGGCAATGCGTTTGCGCAGGCTATCGCCGACCCAGTCTCGACGGTGCACTCCAACAAGCCCGAGCTGCTGGTGGTCGACGGTTACAACGTGATCCACTGCACGCCGCGCTACGAAAAGCTCGTGTACGACCATTCCGACGATCCGTATTCCAGCGACGTTCACGATATGGCGCGCACGGCGCTCATTAATGACGTAGCTGCGTTTGCCCAGGGCCGCTACGAGGCCGTGATCGTATTTGACGGCGCGGGCAATATCTCCAGCGAGCGCCCCAACCTACCGGCCCGCGGTGTGCGCATTGAGTTTTCGCCGACGGGTGTTTCGGCCGATACCGTGGTGCAGAAGCTCTGCATCGAGGCGCGCGAGGAAGGCCGCGCGTGTTCTGTAGTGTCGAGCGACGGCACGATCCAGGCCGTCGTCATGGGCAAGGGCGTTACGCGCATCTCGAGCCGTATGCTGGTGGACGAGATCAAACAGATCGACAACGACGTGCACGAGGCCGAGGAAGCTCCACAAATCAAGATGACTCTGGGCAGTCGCCTGAGCCCCGATGCCCTGGCCAAGCTCAAGGCCCTGCGCGGGAGGTAGGGAAGTTGGCGGGGCAATGCTGCCTCGCTAACTCCATTCAGCGATGTCGATCATTCTTTCGAGGCGCCACGTTAGCGCCTCTTTTAGATATGGCAGCCTTGCCGTGAGCGCGTCGTTTCTGGAAAGAATCTCGATTGCCTCGTCAACGAAGCCTTCGAGTTTGTCGCAGTCAAACCAGCCCATGTCCTCGACGAGCAACATTTGTTTGGCGGGGCTTGAATGAAATTGTGCGCTGGTAAAACTGTGCTCTCCCGCCCTAAGCTCCTCTAGTGATATGTTGCACCAGAGCGATGAGCCCGAATCGAAGATGGGGGCAGGTCTGCAAGCTTGCGTGTTTACGTTTCGCACGAGGCCGAAGTTGCGCCAATGACGATCGTAGTTGGCAATGATGTCGTCACATACGATCATGCGGTCAAGGGCATCCTTGACGCCTGTCACCCCGAGCTCCTCGCAGTTTGCTACATATCGCTCGTAGTCGGTTAGCCGTTCATCTGCGTTTGCGTACTGGTTTACATAGAACGCAGGGACATACTCTTCTTCATCAGTTAAGAAGACATCGCATGTGCTCAGGGCGGAAGTGCCCGTGCCCTCGAGCGAGTAAGGCACATAATCGCAGGCGTTTAGGATGCGACGGTGGAGCGCGGTCGCCACCAGCTCGTTATAAGGTTCCTGGTCCAGGTGCGCTCCTGCCTTATGCAGAATTCGACGTTCGCCCTCGCACGTCCAGTACTTTTGAAGATTGCCGTCCGAGGTGTTATCGGGCTTTGCGGCAGCCGCTTTTCCCTCTGGGGCAAAGGGTGCAATGGACAGCGAGACGTCATCAAAGGCGTTATTGAAGAAGTTGATATCCTCCCAGGTGAGACCGGAACCTTGGGGCCTAATCCAATACTGGTCGGATAAGGAGAGGCCGAGATTTCGCTGGACGAGTTCATCGGGAACATCGACTGCGGCTTCTGCAAGCAGGGAGGCTAGCCCAATGCGTGCGAGCGGGATACCGCGGCCGCGCCACCAGATGCGGAAGGAGTCTAGCGATATGGGGCTATTAGGGCCAAATACTCCAATAGGGGCGTGGGCGTAATCGATGTCGGCACCGATGTGGGTAAAGTCTTTTCGCGATGTACTGTAGACCAGCTGAGCGACTTCGTACGTGCGGTTCATGAGGGTGAACGCGATCTCGCTCTTACCGTGGCCGCGGCGGGGACGTCCCCCCGTTTTGGTCACAGAGCGGAGTCGCGTGTCGACGCTGTCTTTGTCGATGAGCCATACACCAGAAGCCTTGCGGGCCTCAAGTGCTCCGTTTTTTATGAGCTCCTGCACCCTGCGCGGAGTGATGCCGAGCAGCTCGGCGGCTTCTTTGGTAGTAAGCATCGCGAAACCCTTCGCCAGAACGAATAGTTTTATATATAGCAATTGTAATTAAAACTATTCGTTCTGACGAATGGTTTTGAGATTGAGGGCGAACCGACAGAAATGAACGGGCCTGGTACCTGTTGTTGCTGGATTTTGCATATTTGTATAACGCCGTGTGGCCTGTTGCGCCCCGTCCGTAATTCCTATATTCTTAACAGGCTTCGCGCGAAAGCGCCAAGTGTGCCAGTGTGGCGCAACGGTAGCGCAACTGATTTGTAATCAGTGGGTTGCAGGTTCGATTCCTGTCACTGGCTCCATGAGAGTTTCGGGCTCTGTTTCCTTGTGGGACAGGGCCCGTTTCTATTTATGTCGATAAGTCAGCGTGTTTGGCGCCAACGTAGCTTCAGGTTTGTCTCGATCCGTAACACGATTAGGCTGAAAACCGTTCTTACTTTTACAGAATGAGACGTAAGCGGGGGTTTCTGCG
>CABUWD010000091.1 GCA_902495155.1 uncultured Collinsella sp. | reverse complement strand
TTCCACGTGCTGGGGACGCACGCCCCCTACGGCACCTACGACTGCACCGGCTCCGGCACCGTCAAGTCCTGGGCCGATATCGCCCGCGCCGTCTTCGAGGCCGCCAACGGCAACGGGGACAGGGTCGTGCCGGTATCGACCGCCGACTACTACGCGAGCGCCGAGGGCCCCGTCGCCCCGCGCCCGGTCCACTCCGCGCTCGACCTGTCCAAGCTCGAGGCTGCCGGCTTCCACATGCCCGACTGGGAGGAAGAGCTGGGGGAGTACATCAAGACGCTCTAGCCGCTATTAACTTTTCGAGAGTAAAAGCCGCCGTTCTTTAACGGCGGCTTTTCTTGTTGGTGGCTATCTGCGCAGTGGTGCCAATAGTATTTTGCGGAAGATCTACCTCTCGCTTGGCATGGAAGTAGGGTGGCCGGGCTGGTCGTCGTAGGCGTATTTGCTGTACACGTTGACCTCCCACTGCTTTTTTTCGACCTTTGCCACGGAATCGAGGATGAAGCCGGTCGCAAGGCTCAGACCGCACAGGAACATAAACGACGCGGCGAGCATGGCGGTGGGGAAGCGCGGAACGAGGCCGGTCTGGAAATACTCGACAACGATGGGCATGCCTAGGGCGAGGCCGATCACCGCAAACAGAAGCGCGACGAGGCTGAAGAACTTCAGCGGGCGGTAGTCCTTGAACAGCGTGCCGATCATCGCAACGACTTTAATGCCGTCGCTCACGGTATTGAGCTTAGACTCGGATCCTTCGGGACGATCGCGGTACTCAATGGGCACGTCCTTGATACGCCAGCGGTGATCGACGGCATGGATGGATAGTTCGGTTTCGATCTGAAATCCCTCGGAAAGCACGGGGAACGTTTTGACAAAGGGACGGCTCATGGCGCGGTAGCCGGTCATGACGTCATCGAAGCTGTAGCCATAGATCCACTTGATCATGGCTCGAACTAGGTTGTTGCCAAAACCATGGAAGGCTCGCTTGTTTTCCTCGGCATAGGTCCCATTGGAAAGGCGGTCGCCTACGGTCATGTCGGCCGTGCCGTTAAGGATGGGCTCGCAGAGGGCTTTGGCCGCCTCGGCGGGGTAGGTGTCGTCTCCGTCGACCATCAGGTAGCAATCGGCGTCGATATCGCGAAACATCTGGCGGCACACGTTGCCCTTTCCCTGGCGGGGCTCAAAGCGGACCGTGGCGCCGTGCTCGGTAGCGATGCGTGAGGTATCGTCCGATGAGTTGTTGTCGTAGACATAGACCGTCGCTTGCGGAAGCTCGCGGTGAAAGTCGTCGATGACCTTACCAATCGTGAGCGCTTCGTTGTAGCAAGGGATGATGACGGCGATGGATTCAGAATTCACTAAATGCTCCTTATATATTCAATCCTTGAAAGTATAGCCGTTTGGGCTTGGCATCCTAAGATGTGGGTTAGTTCTCCAGTTTTGTTGCGCGTATCGTTTGCATGGCCGTCGGGTCTATACTGTTCGTTTGTCAACGATTACGAGTAAAGGAGTTGCATCCGTGTCGGATCAGACAAAGCAACAAGAAACTCGCAGTCTGCCTGCGACGTTTGCTAAGAACGAATTTGAGAAGGATGCGTTTATCCTTCGTCAGCTGGTTACCAAGGATTTTAAGATCAAGTATCGCCGTAGCGTTCTGGGTGTCGCATGGTCGGTGCTCAATCCGTTGCTGATGATGATCGTCATGGCCATCGTGTTCTCGACGATTTTTGGCCAGGGCCGCAATGGCTCAATGACGCCCGAGATGTACCCGCTGTACTTGATCGTGGGTAACATTACCTTTGCCGTCATGTCCGAGTCTACGAACCAGGCCCTGACGTCGATCGTGGGTGCTGCCCCTTTGCTCAAGAAGGTTAAGGTGCACCGCTGGGTCTTCCCGGTGCAGAAGGTGCTCTTCTCGCTAGTCAACTTTGCCTTCTCGCTGGTTGCCGTCGCCATCGTCATGCTGTGGTTCCGCGTTATGCCTTCTTGGCACCTGATTCTGCTGCCGGTTTGCCTGCTGCTGCTTATGTGCTTCTGCATGGGCCTGGGCATGATGCTCTCTGCCCTTACGGTCTTTTTCCGCGACGTTATGCATTTATGGAGCGTCATCATTACGGCGTGGACTTACATTACGCCCATCTTCTGGACGACTGACTATATTGCGCAAATGCCGCATCTCGTGCGTATCTTGATGTATGCGAACCCCATGTTCAACTACCTGCAGTTTATGCGCGATATCTTTCTGTTCCAGACGACGCCCTCGCTTATGACGTTTGGTATGTGCGTCGCTTGGGCGGTTCTTGCGCTTGTTATTGGCTACACCGTGTTCCATAAGTCCGAGCGCAAGTTCATCCTCTACATCTAAGGAGTGCTGTGATGACTGAATCTGTTGTTGATTACAGCGAGCAGCCTCTGGCTGTCGAGGTCGACGACGTCACCATGATCTTTAACATGGCGTCCGAGTCGCTGACCAACCTCAAGGAGTACTTCATCAAGCTTGCCAAGCACGAGCTGTTCTTTGAGGAGTTTAGAGCGCTTAAGCACATCTCGTTCGATATTCATCGCGGCGAAGTTGTCGGTCTGGTTGGCACCAATGGCTCCGGCAAGTCTACGATGCTCAAGATCATTGCTGGCGTGCTTGAGCCCAGTGAGGGCAGCGTTAAGGTGCACGGTAACATCGCGCCGCTGATTGAGCTTGGTGCCGGCTTTGACCCCGAGCTGACCGCCCGCGAGAACATCTATCTGAACGGCGCCCTGCTCGGCTATACCAAGGAGTTCATCGATGCCAACTTTGACGGCATTATCGAGTTCGCTGAGCTGCAGAACTTTGTCGATATGCCGCTCAAGAACTTCTCCTCGGGCATGGTGGCGCGTATCGCCTTTGCAATCGCGACGATTACCGAGCCCGATATTCTGATCGTTGACGAGACGCTGTCCGTCGGTGATGTGTTCTTCCAGCAGAAGTGTGAGGCTCGCATTCAGCACTTTATCCAGAGCGGTGACGTGACGGTTCTGTTCGTTTCGCACTCCATGGAGCAGGTTGAGCGCATCTGCCAGCGTGCCGTTTGGATTGAGAAGGGTGACCTTCGCATGGACGGCCCGGTCGATGAGGTCTGCAAGGCGTATCGCGAGCAGTTCAACTAGGTTATAATTACTTGCGCCCGACAGGCTTGCGCTTGCTTGGGCGTGTGGTTATTTGCTCCATTAGCTCAGTTGGATAGAGCAGGGGACTTCTAATCCCAAGGTCGACGGTTCGAATCCGCCATGGAGCACCATCGTTTATTAAGCCCGGACCGCTTGGTGGTCTGGGCTTTTTTCATCTTGTGTGCTGCGGTTTTGAAGGGTTCGCCATGAGAAGCAAAAGGCTCGACTGGATCGATATTGCAAAAGGGATTGCAATTATTCTGGTCATTGTGGGGCACACCGTCCCAAATCCCTCTCCCTTGAGGCACGCGATCTTCTCGTTTCACATGCCGGTGTTCTTTATTCTTGCCGGGTATACGTTTAGGCCGAAGCGGTGGTGCGAGCGTTCTGCGGACAGGCAAGCCTTGCCGTCTTTGCCTTTCATGCGGTTGACTGGTTTATCCCTTGGCAGGCGATGTCGTTGCTTTTAACGCTGCCAGTACCATGGCTCTTTGCGTCGATTGTGCGCTGCGGGTGCGACATAGGGTTGGCGTACGTGATCAAGAAGGCGTAACAAAAACGGGGAGGACTAACTTGGCCCTCCCCGCTGTATCTAGTCTGCCTTCAGGCACTCGGGCAAGACGTTTGCAACTGCATTCATTGCCTGCGGCCTCAGGTACTGCTCATTGAGCTTTGCCTTTCTGTAGGCGTAGCGAGTGTCTGTCGAGTACTTGATCAATACGTCGGTGAAGAATCGCTCCCAACTTAGGTACTTGCGGCTTTCGATATAGCTCGAAGGATCCTTGAGGATTTTTGGAATGTCGTTACTGGGAATGAGGCCAGATTGCAGAAGTGTCCACTCAAATGATTCCGGGAGGAACAAGCGAACGTTCTTGTAAACGCGCTGTCCGAGCACCTTTTCGATGTAGGGACCAAACGCTGCGCCGTCTCCAATGGCAAGAACGTTTTGCTCGGGGCATTCGTGAATTGTCCGCTTTAGATTTGCTACGCCGGTGGCGGTATAGCAGGGGATCCCGAGCCGGTTGCAAAGAGCGTTGTAGAATTGATAGCCAGATTTGCTATCTTCGACAACTACGGCGTCGGGTACCTCGAATCCAACATTTAGATCCTGATACAGCATACTTGCCGTGTGGTCATATAGCGGCTTGGTCACCGAGTAGAAGCGTCTGTCGCTCTTGCGGCCATTGATTGTTTTACTTGTCGTGTTGACTAACTTCAGGATCTCATCAACGCTGTAGGGGAGCTCGTTGGCATCGCGACGAGATATCAGAACATAATAGTTGGATGATC
Source organism: uncultured Collinsella sp. (assembly GCA_902495155.1). GTDB lineage: Bacteria > Actinomycetota > Coriobacteriia > Coriobacteriales > Coriobacteriaceae > Collinsella. The sequence continues at coordinate 3,747 of CABUWD010000091.1, read as the reverse complement.
CGTTGACGGCTTTGGCGAAGTCCTTTGAGTAGATAAACTCGTTGCCCTCATCTAGAAAGACAATTGAATCTTCGATGATCGACAGCTCGCGCTCCCAGCGTCTGCCGGAAAGCGTTTCGCAAGGCACGTTGCAGCTGAGCGTAACGCCGCTTTCCGGTCCTCGGTCGTTGTAGTCGCGAATCATCGAGATGAGCGTCGTTTTGCCCGTGCCGCTGTTGCCGCGTATAAAGGAAATATTGCGCTTAAACGTGAGTGTGTATTTGACCTTTGCACGCTCTACGACAACGGTATGCGTTCCCTTCATTACTCATCAACATCCAAAAAGTCATTCGTGGCACCGACAAACTCCTGCATGTTCCTGACGATGCGGCCGTCGTTATCGATGCGAATCTCAAAACGCTTCCAGGGGAACTTCATGATGTGGTAAAGGGTTACCAGCACATCCTGTTCTTTGCCAATTTTGAGCAGCCAGCGGGCACAATTGTCTCCGCAGGTGGATGCGTTGAACACCATGTTTGGGATATTGCGTACCAGCAGCAGCGTCTTAACGCCGCCGGACAGTTCGAGTGGAGTGATTGAGCCCAGCTGCTTGCTTACGATGTTGCGGGGACCGATGAGCTCTGATCCGTCCACGCTTTTAATAATCTGTGCGGCCATAGGATCTTCGAACCATGAGTCCAAGTATGAGTTCCTAAAATAGGTTTCGGTATCGTAGATGGAACCGGGGTAATCTCCCAGGTGAATGCTCAGCATGTGGGTCTCCAGACGTTGTGTGACTGCAACGATTATATGCCAGTAATAAAATGCCGGCAGCAGCGAGGTCGCTGCTGCCGGCGCTGGCATTATTAGCGTGTGAATCGCGTTGATGGATTTGCTCGCGAGGCTACTTTTCGAGATGCTCCCTCAGCAGCTCCAGCGCGTGAGCGTAGCCCTGCAGGCCCTCACCGGTGATGGTGGCAAAGCAGGCCAGGCGGGCGTAGCTTACCTGTCGGAAGTCCTCGCGCGTCTCTACGGCGCTGATGTGCACCTCGACGGCAGGGATGGCGACGGCCTTGAGGGCGTCAAGGATTGCCACGCTGGTGTGCGTGTAGGCTGCCGGGTTGATGACGATGCCGTCGACCTTGCCGTAAGCCTCCTGGATCTTGTCGACGATGCTGCCCTCGTGGTTGGACTGGAAGACCTCGACCTCGTCGAAGCCCTGCGCGGCACCTGCCTCCTGGCAGATTTGGACCAGGCAGTCGTAGTTGTCACTGCCGTAGATGCCCGGCTCGCGAATGCCGAGCATGTTGAGGTTGGGACCGTTGATGACGAGTGCTTTCATGGTTGCTTCCTTTGCGGTTGGAAAAACACCACAAAGGCGCCTGTCCCCTTTGTGGTGGTTTTGGTTAGAGAGCGGGTGGGAGGGTGTCGAGGAGGGCTTGGGCGGTGTTGGCGGCGCAGTCGCGTGAGTCGATGATGTAGTCGGCCCAGGCGCGGTAGCGTGGCATACGCTGCTCGGCCAGCTTATCGATGCCGTCGCGTGCGGTGATGGGGCGGCCCTTGTGTGCGAGCTCATCGAGCTTGCGGTTGAGCATCACGATCTGGCTGTTCTGGTGCAGCAGCGGATAGTTCTCGTCACGCGTTACCACGCCGCCGCCGGTGGAGAGCACCAGGCCGCTGCGCTTGGAGATGTCGGACAGCGCCGTCGTCTCCTGCTCGCGGAAGGCCGCCTCGCCGCGCTCGACGATATAGTCGGCACAGGGCATGCCCAGGCGCTCCTCGAGGGCGCGATCCAGGTCGATGTGCTCGCGACCCGTCAGCATTGCGATCTGCTCACCCACGCGGGTCTTGCCCGAACCCGGCATGCCGATCAGCGCGATGTTTTGTTCGCGGCGGGACAGACGCTCCGTTACGTCTAAGATGCGCTTGCGCGGGGTGACTTGGCCGGTATAGCGCTCGACGGCCTGTGCCGCTTGGGCCACGAGCATCAGCAGGCCGCCGATGCAAGGGATACCGCGGCGCTCGGCCGCGAGCATCAGGCCCGTGCGGGCGGGGTTGTAGACAATGTCGATAACGCCTTCGAGCGCATTGAGCCCTTCGAGCGTGCAAGGCGCGTCGGGGCAATGGGGGAACATGCCGGCGGGCGTGCAGTTGACGAGTAAGGCGGCGTCGGACTGCTGCGCGATGTTGTCGTAATTGACCTCGCTTGTGCGACCCACGGGTACGACGATGGCGCCCAGGTCTCCCAGCACCATACTTGCCGTGGTGCCGGCGCCGCCGGTGGCGCCAAGTACGAGGACCTTCTTGCCGGCAACCTCTACGCCCAGCTCCTCGACCAGGCACTGAAAACCAAAGTAGTCGGTGTTGTCGCCGCGCAGGCGACCGTCGGGCAGGCGCGTGATGGTGTTGACGTTGCCCATGCGCTCGGCGAGCGGGCTCAGCTCGTCCAGATACTCCATGACGGCGCGCTTGTAGGGGATGGTCACGTTGGTGCCCTCCCACTCGTCGCCCGTCATAAAGGCCGCGAGGTCCTCGGGCTCGCGCTCAAATCGCACGTAATCGAGCCCAGCGAGCTCTTTGTAGATGGTCGGGGTGTAGCTGTGGCCCAGCACGCGGCCCAGCACGCCGTAGGGGCGGGTTGTGGCGGTGTCGGTCATCTAGAGCACCTCCGTGTAGCTGCCAAAGTAGGTGAAGCTCTCGCACACGTCGTCGATGGAATCGAGCAGGTCGTCGAGGGCCTTGCTGCCAAAGGGGCAGTCCAGGTCAAAGTAGAACATAAACTCAAAGTCGCGGCCGGGGATGGGGCGGCTCTCGAGCTTGATGAGGTTGATATTGAGCGCGTAGAAGCGCTCGAGTACGCGATAGAGCGCGCCCGGCTCATTGGCCGTGGTGATCATGAGCGAGGTGCGGTTGGCGCCGGGATAGACGCGCGGCTCGCGGCTGATGACGACAAAGCGCGTGTAGTTGTTGTCCGAGTCCTGGATATTAGGCTCCAGTACCTCCAAGCCGTAGAGCGCCGCACAGCTGCGCGAGGCGATAGCGGCGACGTCGGTGCGCTCGGAGTTGGCGACCATCTCGGCCGACATGGCGGTGTTGGGGTATTTGGTGGCATGCAGGCCGTGGCCCTCGATAAAGCCGGCGCACTGGGCAATGGCTTGGCCGTGGCTGTAGACCTCGCGCACGTCGGCGAGTTTGGTGTCGGGCTTGGCGAGCAAGTTGTGGTCGATCTTGAGGCGAAGCGAGCGCACGATGTGGAAGTCGAACTGGGCAAGCAGGTCGTAGACGGCGTTGACCGAGCCGGCGGTGGAGTTCTCGATGGGCAGCACGCCAAACTCGCAGAAGCCGTCGCGCACAGCGCGCATAACGCCTTCGAAGGTCTCGAAAAACGCGATGTCGGGCACGTCGAAGAGCTTGCACGCGGCGATTTGACTGTAAGCGCCCTCAACGCCCTGGCAAGCGACGGTGGCAGTTTGAGGGAAGGGCGTGTCGGAGGCTGCAGCCGTGGCGTGGGCCTTTTGCGAGACAGTGATGCCCTTGAGTTCGTTGATGTAGCGCTGCTGCTCGGCCTTGCTCATGCTCATGAGGAGACGGAACAGGGTGATGGTCTGCGCCTCGTAGCGCTCGGGCGCGCGGCTGGCGAGGTTGTTGAGTTTTGAGCGCTCGCGGGCGGGGTCAAAGACGGGCTTGCCCATCTCGATCTTTGATTTGGCGACCTCGGTGGCAATGTCCATACGCTCGACAAAGCTGTTGAGGAGCGTGGTGTCGATG
>CABUWD010000090.1 GCA_902495155.1 uncultured Collinsella sp. | reverse complement strand
GGTCGAGCGTTGACTGCTCGCGGATGCTCACGAAGGAAAACATCATGAAGGCGCCCGCCGACGGCGCACGACTCGCCGCATGCAGAATCGCCGCCCGCTGCTCGTCGGTCACCGCCACGGGACGGTCATCGTCATCACGCGCGAAGGCACGCGTGGAGGAACGGTGCTCCAACGTGTCCAGCACCGCATTGCCCGTCGTCTCGACCGGATAGCCGCACGTATCGACCGCCGCTCCGTCGCCGCCCATGTCCGCCTTGCAAACCTGCTCGCTCATCGCCCTACCCTCGCCATTTCTTTAAGAAGCCTTTACGTTTCCGTGTAATTCCCGTCCATTATCGCGCAGGTCGCCGCTACATTGCGCAACACCGCCACGCACGCGCGTTATTATGGCTGGTTGTTGTGCGCAGTCACCAAATGCAGCGCATATCTTGGTAACAATCGGGTAAACCCCCGCTTTCGTAGGTTTTAGTTTGTGAGGAGTCTCAGCATGTTCGCTGCCGCCATCTCGCTCGTCGGTCTTGCGGCGACCGTCTACCTTGTCTTGCGCGAGGCCAAGGCCATTCGCGCTCAGTCGGGCACCGTCACCAAGGGCGCCTTCGCCTGGAGCGTCGCCTTTGGCTTGTTCCAGCTCTTTTTGACCGTCTGGGGCGCCATTGGCCTCGTCGCCCAAAACGAGCCGCTCGCCTTTGTGATGCTCATCCTAACCAACGCCATCCTCACCGGATGCGCCTGGGCCAGCATCGCCCGCGACCGCATCGCCCCGCGCGTCTTTGCGTTCGCTGCTACCGATGCCCCCGCCCCCACCGGCAAGCTCGCCCGCCTGCGCGGCGCCTTTGTGGGCAAGCCACTCGTCGCCGCCGTGCTGTGCCTGCTGCTCGCCGGCGTCTTTGCGCTGCTAGGCATGGAGGTATCGTCCAACCACGACTTTACCTGGGTCTACCCCCTGTGCATCCTGCTCGAGTGGGCCATCATCACCACGCTCATGGTCGGCCTGTTCTTCCTGTTCCAGCGCCACGGCGCAGCTCCCGCGGTCCTGGCCTTTGCCCTCTTTGTCCTGGGCATTGCCGAGTTCTTCGTCATCACGTTTAAATCCATGCCCATCCAGCCGGGCGACCTTTCGGCCATCTCCACCGCCGCCGCGGTCGCCGGCACCGGCTACACCTTCTCGATCTCACTGTTCTGCGTGCTGTCCATGGGCTTTACCGCCATCGCCATGCTGCTGTGCGAGTACGCCGGCCTGGTGGCACCGCACCGTCAGAAGGGCGCCGCCAACGCCAAGCGCATGCTGCTCACCAACCTGCTCGTCGCCGTGCTGTGCCTGGGCGGTGTGACCGCACACGTCACGCTCATCGACTACTACAACACCCTCGGCATCACCGTCTACACCTGGCGCCCGCTCGAGAGCTACTGGCGCGAGGGCTACCTGCCCGCTTTCATTAGCGCAGCGCAGTCCATCAAGCCGCCCAAACCCGCCGACTACTCCGTCGACGATGCCAAGGCCACGCTCAAAAAGTACGCCAAGGCCTACGACAAGTCCGACGCGGCCAAGAGCGACGAGCGCGCCGCCGCAAAGGAGCAGTTCGACAGCGAGAAGCCCACGGTCATCGCCATCATGAACGAGACCTTCTCGGATCTTTCGATCTACCAGAACATGCGCGCCGGCTACGAAGGCCCGCAGTACTTTAAGAACCTGTCCAACTGCCTCAGCCGCGGCAAGCTCTACGTGAGCGCCTACGGCGGCGGCACCGCCAATACCGAGTTTGAGTTTATGACCGGCAACTCCATGGCCAACCTGGGCTCGGGCGTGTACCCCTACACCATCTACAACATGGAAACGACCGGGAACCTGGCAGAGCAGTTCAAGTCGCTCGGATATTCCACCACGGCCATGCACCCCAACCACGCCACCAACTGGAACCGCGAGAACGTCTACAAGGACTTTGGCTTTGACCAGTTCCTGTCCATCAACGATTTCCAGGGAGCCGACACCCTGCGCGGTATGGTGACCGACCAGGCTACCTACGACAAGATTCTTGAGCTGCTCGACCAGAACGCCGATCCGCAGTTTATCTTCGACGTGACCATGCAGAACCACTCGGGCTACGATACGGGCCTGCTGCCGGTCGACAAGCAGATGCACCTGAACATCGACACGACCGATCTGGACACCAAGACCGTCGAGGATGGCACGCTGTCCGATGTCGACGAGTATGTCTCGTGCATCGAGCAGTCCGACCAGGCGCTTCGCTACTTCCTCAACGCCCTGAGCAAACTCGATCGCAAGGTGGTCGTGGTGTTCTGGGGCGACCACCAGCCGTTCTTCCCGTCCAAGTTCAACGATAAGTGGTTTACCGGCGAGGACGATGCCACGCACCAGGAACGTCTGTGGCAGACCGACTACATCATCTGGGCCAACTACGACGTTGCCGGCTGCGACCAGACGAGTGAGGTCGACGACCTGTCCACCAACTACCTGTCCACGCAGCTCATGCAGCTGATTGGCGCACCGCTGACCGACTACCAGAAAGCGCACATGACGCTGCGCGAGTCGCTGCCCGCCATCAACTCGGTGGGCTACGAGGACGCCAGCCTGCGCTGGGCGCTTTCCTCCAACGTCACCGGTGACGACGCCGATGCCGCAGCCGCAACCAAGGCGCGCGAGGATTACGCCAAGATGCAGTACTACGAGATGTTCCGTGACGGCAAGAATGTGTACACCGAGCACTTCCAGACCGAGGCCAACGAGACCGACCCCAACCTGGCACCGGGTACGACCAAGATCAAGTAGCGACTAGCTGCGAGTTCATAACTGAAACGTCTGTCCGGGCGGAGGCATATAAGGTTCCCTGCTCGGACAGTCCTGCGCAAGACGAAGGCCACATTAAGTGGCCTCCTTTGCGTGCGGAACTCGCGATGAACCTTACATACCTCCGCCCGGACAGACGCCCTGTTGTTGGAGCGTGGCTTGTCTTGGGTGTATCGCCGAACATATATAAGTTGAAGGCCACGTTATGTGGCCTTCTTTGTTTGCGGAAAGTGTGTCCCGGAATTCTTGTCTGGAATGGGATGCAGTTTCCGCTTGGGACCCGATTGGGAAAGTGTGTCCCACTATTCAGCTGGATTCCGGGATGTATTTTCCGGTTGAGGCTCGTTGGGAAAGTGCGTCCCACTTTGGGGGCTGATTCTGGGACGTGGTTTCCGGTTGGCTCTCATTGGGAAAGTTCATCCCATTTCTCGGCCTAATTATGGGACGCAGTTTCCCGTTGAGGACCCTTTGGGAAAGTGCGTCCCGGTCTGGGCGCTAATTGTGGGATGCAGTTTCCGCTTGCGGAGTCTCCACTCAACAGAAAACCCGGGTGGCCTGTTTTTTGGCTACCCGGGTTTTTGGGTTGTCGATATGTTCGACTGGCTACTAGTGGGTCTTGCGGCGCTTGATCAGCATGATGAGGGCTATCACTACGAGCGTTGCTCCCGCTGCTGCTGCGGTGGCGACTAGGGCGAATGTTTGGTCGCCGGTGTTTGCGAGGTTCTTCGCTGTGGTCGTAGTCTTGACCTTGGTGTCGGTCTTAGCTCCGTTGTCGGACTTGGACTTGTCCGGGTTCGTCGGGGTCTCAGGAGTCTCGGGGTCCTTTGAGCCTTCGGAATCGGTTGGGCCGGCGGTGTTTACCAGCGTATGGTCCAGGAACTTCTTGGCGCCCGCACTTGCCTGTGAGAACAGGCGGCGCGTGCGGATCGGGGTGGCGTTCACCGTTGTGGGCGCCGTCTCCTCGGCCTCGATATTCACGAGCGTCGTGCCGGTGTCGAGGCCCACGTCGTTGTATCCCACGTGGCAGTAATACTGCGCACCGTCATCGTCTGCGGTCAGGTCAATCTCGAGCTTTGAGGCCGTTCCAGCCGCGAGGTTGCCATCGGCACCCACGAGCTTAAACTCTGTCTCGCCGCGGCCCTTGCGGTACCACATATAGGTCGGTGCCAGCCCTGTTTCGCTATCGTCGGCACCGAGTTGCTTCACATGGCCAATCGCCGAGAGCGTCAGGTGGCTTCCCGCCGTGCGCTCAACCGAAGAGTCGTATCCAAGATCCGGCCCCTCCGCAGCATCCGCCGCAGGTCCGCTCACGGTCATCGTCATGCCATCGGGCATGGTCTTGACCGTGATGATTGCCGAGCGAATACCTGTTTCGGTCGTGGATCCATTCTTAACGGCGGCGATGGCGAATCGATACTCCGTATTGGGCTGCAGCCCATCCCACTTGAGCGAGGTCTGCGTGTTGTCGGCAATCTTCCAGCTATTGACGACCGCATCCGCCGCATTGCTCTGCAGCATGCCCACGCCGTAGCTAAAGCCACTCTTGTTTGCGAGTACATCGTCCCAGCTAAACGTAACGCTGGTCGAATCGACGGCGTTTGCCGTAAAGCCCGTCACGGCCGGCGCGTCGGGCATCTCGACGTCCTTAACGTCATAGCCCACGATCCAGAACTGGTCGGTGTCCTTGGTGCCGAGCTTGTCGCCCGAGTCTGCCTCGAACTTGTCGACATCCACCGCGTTGACGCCCAGACGCCACACAAAACCGTACTTGCCCTGCGCGGCCTCGGGCAGGTTGTCGACGGTGCCGCCGTATTCGGTCGATTCACTCGAGGAGTTACCCGTAGTAAAGCCGGCGTTGGCACCAAAGCACAGGCCGCCAAACAACTCGTGCTTTGCGAGCTTCGCGCCCATGACAACGCTGCCGTTCAGCGTCAAGCCGAGCTCGAGCTCCTGCTCCTTGCCCTCCTCGACTTCGATGGTCTGCTCAATGCTCGCCCCCGACTGCGCGGCGGCGCCGTTAAACCCATCGTGCGTGTAGGCGCGCGTTACGCCAGGCTTGCCCAGGCCAAAGGAATCCCCAACGGGAGTCTCGCCGTTGAGCGTCGTTTGATAAGTTCCGGGTTCTCCCGACCGGTTGGTCAAAAAGTAGCTGAGCGGCGTCATATTGTGCTGTTTGGCAATGCGGTCATAGGCCTCGACATTAACGACCGAGGTCTGCGCGCCGAGCGACACGGGCGCCGCCATCACGCCCTTGCCACCAGTTTCCTCATTTTCGATCTCATACTCGTAATAGACCATCGGAATCGTGTAGAGCACGGCCTTGTCACCCTCGCCGGCATGCGACTCATAGCTTACGCTTGCGCTGACCGTGCGCTCGCTCCGGTAGTCATAGCATCCCTCGGCGGCAAAATCGACTGAAGCATTCATCGCGACCAGGGGCGGACCGGTCTGCACCTCGACGGCAACGCCCAACTCGGCGCCAATGGTATAGCCCTGGGATGTCCCCGTGCCCTTTTCCTCTCCGTATGACGTGCCGCCCAACACCAGATAGCCGTATGCCTGCTCCAGATCCTCAACATAGGGCGCATCCTGCAGCACGGCAAGCACGCGCGGGTTGGTATAGACCTTGTAGCGGTCCTTGTACGTGATCTTGACGCTGTCGTTGTCGACATCGGGCAGCGCGAGCGAGATAAATGTGCCGTAGGTAGTGCCGCGACGGTTGCTCTCGCTAATCACCTGCTCCTCGCCGCGGCGCACCTTTCCGTTCTCGTCGAGCGAAAAATGCGAGGCGGTCATCCAATAGTAGTCATCGTTCTTGCGCAGGTCCTCGTCGCGGTGCTTGCCCACCACGGCGATAAAGCTCTCGTTATAGCGGTCCGAACCCGAGACGCTGCCCGCCTTGACGTCGCTGATCCACACCTGCTCTATACCCTTGTGGTCATGCTTGTTGCTGCTGTTGTATTGCTGACCGCTCATGCTCATGGTTCCGACCATGGACCCCAAGCCCTGAGCCCCGCCCTGTGCCGTGTTGCAGGCAAAGTCGCGGAACACATCGCCGCCCACGAGCACCTCGTCGACCGCCAGCTGCTCGGACAGGCCGTCAAGGTTGGCAGTGGCAAGGGCAATAGGCGCCAAGGTGCACGGATAGCGCTTATCCTGAGCGCTATCCTTCCATGCGCTGTTGGGCACATGCATCAGCCCATAGGAGGCGAGGAGCCCGTCTCTGTATTCCTTGCAATCGGAAAGCTTGAACTCGCCAGACTCCGAGTCATAATACGCGTAGCGGTACAGCGCGCCGTACAGCCCCTTAATGCCGTCAGAAGCGCCGTAATCAAAAGCGCTGCGTTGCCAGTCATAGCCCGCAAGAATAAGGCCCGTGACGGTTTCACCCGTCTTCTTTCCTTCTTCATCGTAGGCGGCAAACGTGCCGAACGTCGCATTCGCAGCGACCATGGTCTTGCCGTTCGCGGAGAGGGAGATTGCGCCCGCGTCGCCCAGAGCATCGACATGGACGAGCGCACCCTTGGATGCATCCCACGAAAACAGCTCGCAATGCGTCGACTTATCAATATTCTTCTTGCCGTAGGGTGCCGAGACCACGATGGCGAGGTCATCGCAAAAATCGCGATCGAGGTCGCCGGCCGCTAGCGAAACGACAGGAGCTGACTGAAGCTGCGTCCAGGAGTCGTTCCCGCCCTTGTTGTGCGTGGTGTAGTCCGCGGCGTTACCGGCATCGATCTTGACGACGCTTTGCTTCCAGTTGCCGCCCTCCAAGTCATACATGTCGACTACAGCCTTGCGCACGCCGTTCTCGTCGACATAGCAGCCCGCGTAGACAAAAAGCTCGTCGACGCCGTCGCCATCGACATCGCCCGCCTCGACATCAAAGACGGCGTCGTGCTCTTGCAGGTAACCGGCATCCAGGTACTTAAAACGGCCTTCGTACATCATATTAGTGTTGACCGTCACCGGCAGGTGTGTGTCGAGAGTGCGCGTACGCCCGTTGCTAAACGAGTAGAGGACCAGCTCAACCTTTCCGGCGTATGACTTGCCGTCAATCGTCGTGGAGGAACTGTCGCCGTAGGCACGGAGCTCGGCAACGCGGCTCTTTTTGCCCGTGCTGGCGTCGCTGCAGAACTCAACACTCGTGGCGTGAATGCCCGAGAAACCGTTGTTGTCGTTGGCGAGTACTGTTGAGGACTCATTGTTGCTTAGGTACGACCAGGTGCCGCCACCGTAGTCGCTATGCTTGTAGAGATCGCTGTTCGTATCGAAGTTGTTGACGTTTTGCCAGAACTTTGCGGCGCCCCACACACTTCCATAGCCATCGAAGAGTTTGCTGCTGCCGCCAATGTCACCGCGCTCGACGTTCTCGAGCTTGTCGCGCAGAGTGTAGCGATTGCCATGGCTACCGTTAGCTGCCATATAGACCTCGCTGCGCGTGGCAAACGTCGTGGGGGTATCAGTGGAATAGGGGCCAACGGTATCGGCCGGAATGTCCTCGCTCGTGCCCAGACCCAGGGCTTGATAATCCTGCTCGGTCATATCGGTGATTGCGGGCGCGTCTGCCGCCTGGGCAACCTGGGGCGTGGCCGTGAAGCAGGCGACGCTCGTGGCGATCAACGCAGCAAGCGCCGCCATCCCAACAAGCGGGATTTTCGACAGCCTACGGATACGGGGGTGTGGAACGTACATGAGGGACCTCGCTTTATTCGAGTGGAGTGGACTCATTTTTGCAAATGATACGTCCGATGCCCGATATCACGTGTCTCATTTTCGCCAACGGCGTGTCTCATTTTTGAGAATCCGAGATGCCGCGGAAATCTTATCCCAGCTCAAAGGCCATTTCTGGGATGTATTTTCCGTCGAGTGCCTCATCGGAAAACTGCATCCCATTTCAAGCGTCGATTCTGGGACGCACTTTCCCCTTAGACCCTCAACCGGAAACCGCATCCCACTTTGAGCGCAAATTCCGGGATGCATTTTCCGCTTGAGCCTCATTGGGAAACGGCGTCCCACTTTGAGGGCTGATTGTGGGATGCATTTTCCGGTTTTGCTCTCATTGGGAAAATGCATCCCGTTTCTTGACCGAATAATGGGACGCAATTTCCCGTTGGAGCGCCTTTGGGAAAGTGTGTCCCACTTCGACCGCCCAGAGTGGGATGCACTTTCCGCAAAGCACCTCAACGGGAAACTACGTCCCATTCCAAAGGCAAATTCCGGGACGCATTTTTCGAAAGCCTGCCCATCCGGAAAGCCCGTCCCACTTTGGACGCATCCGGGCACGGAACCATCGACCCATCAGGCCTCCCATCAATAAAGAGGCGTCCTCCCGGACGGCGGGGCACGAAGTTCATCGCGAGTTCCGCACGCAAAGAAGGCCACTTAATGTGGC
>CABUWD010000089.1 GCA_902495155.1 uncultured Collinsella sp. | reverse complement strand
CCGGATTGATTCGGACGCCCCGCGTTCTCTTTTTATGCGCTCGCTACAGGCGCCGTCTGCAAGTGTATAATTTCGGTCGTATGTAATTTGGACGCTTGTGCGTTCTGCCCATAACAAGAAAGGTCGCTATGCCTACCATTTCTACCGCCGACTTCAAGAACGGCCTCGGTCTCCGCATCAAGGACAAGGTCTACACCATCGTCGAGTTTCAGCATGTCAAGCCGGGCAAGGGCGGCGCGTTTGTGCGCTACAAGACCCGCGACATCAAGAGCGGCCGCGTCGTCGAGAACACCTGCAACGCCGGCACCAAGTTCGAGAGCGTCATGCTCACCACCCGTGAGTTCCAGTACCTCTACAACGATGGCGCCGACTACATCTTCATGGACAACGAGACCTATGAGCAGGTTCCCGTTCCCGAGGACATGGTGGGCGAGAACTCCAAGTGGCTGCGCGAGAACGACATTTGCCAGCTGCTCTTCGCCGACGATGAGCTCATGGGCGTGACCCCGCCGATGTTCATCGAGACCACCATCGTCCAGACCGACCCGGGCTTTAAGGGCGACACCGTCCAGGGTTCCACCAAGCCGGCCACGATCGACACCGGCGCTGTCATCCAGGTCCCCATGTACCTCAACGAGGGCGAGGTCATCAAGGTTGACACCCGCGACGGCAAGTTCGTCTCCCGCGTCTAGCAACCAACTCTTCTAGGAGGACTCATGCCCCAGGAAATCAAGATTGACGGCATCGGCATTTCGCCCGATGTTCTGACCGCCATCGTCTCGCGCGCCGTGTCCGATGTCGAGGGCATCGCCTCCGTTGGCGTCAAGGACCTTGCCACCAACCTTGTCTCCATGATGCTCTCGTCCAAGGCCCCGGCTTCTGAGCCGGCGGTCGAGGCCGAGGTCGTCGGCGACAAGCTCGCACTCACCGTGCGTGTCGTGGTGTTCTTTGGCTATCCGTTCAAGAAACTCGCCGAGGCCGTTCGCGCCGCCGTGGTCGCTGCCATCGATGCCCAGGTTGGCGTCGAGGTCGAGCGCGTTGACGTTTGCATCGACGGCCTCGTTTTCCCCAAGGAGTAACCTTTGAGCCTTAAGGTTTATCGCGGGCGTACGCTTGCCCGCAGTCAGGCGCTGCAGCTGCTGTTCCAGGCCGAGGCCACGGACAGCCCGCTCGAGCGCGTCCTCGAGGGTGATTTCCTGATCTCGAAGGGTCCCCTCGACCCCTATGCGCTGGAGCTGTGCCGCGGTGCTTACGAGCATATCGACCGCATCGACTGCGCCCTGCGCTCCGTTGCCAAGAACTGGGATCTTATGCGCATGCCCGGCGCCGATCGCAATCTGCTGCGTATCGCCGTTTATGAGATGCGTTTCCTCACCGACGAGGAGGTCTCGGACGCCATCGTGATCAACGAGGCCGTCGAACTTGCCAAGGCCTATGGCACCGACCAGTCCGCGTCGTTCGTCAACGGCGTTCTGGGTAAGATCGCTCGCAGCGAGGAACTGCCGGGCGAGGACCTATACCAGGAGCTGCTGGCCGAGGATCGCGCTCGCGAGGAGGCACAGGCTGCCGAGGCTGCCGCTAAGGTTGCGGTTGCCCAGGCTGAGGCTGGTGTGCTGGCCGAGGATGCGGACGCTGCTGAGGCCGTCGAGGCCGACTCCGTCGAGGAGTAGCCATGCCAGAGGGTTCCGTCCGCAACTTTGATGAGATCTCGGACCGTCTGGACCAGATCATCGCTACCGTTCGCTCCAAGGATACGTCCTTGGAGCGTTCACTCGATCTGTTTGACGAAGCGATTGAGCTGGGCTCCCGCGCGGTCGATATGGTCGATAAGTTTGAGCTGACGCCGCGTGAGGCCGACAAGCTCGAGCAGGAATACGATGAGGATGCGGCAAACGAATCCCAGGATAGCTAGGCTGCATCTCCGGATACGAATGGTTGATGGCATTCATGAAACGCGTGCGTCTTGATGACGAACTGATTTCACAGGGCATCTGCGCCGATCGCGCGGATGCCCTTCGCACTCTTATGGCCGGCTTGGTCTCGAGTGGCGGTGAGCGCTTGACTTCGCCGGGTCTTAAGGTGATGCCGGGGCTGCCGCTGCACGTGAAGGGGCGCATTCCCTATGTTGGCCGCGGCGGTCTTAAGCTCGAAGGCGCGCTTGATGCGTTTGGCATCAATCCGACGGGCCTTGCCTGTCTGGATGTGGGCTGCTCTACCGGCGGCTTTACCGATTGCCTGCTCAAGCGCGGAGCTGCGACCGTTGTCTCTGTGGACGTGGGTCGCGCCCAGTTCGATTGGTCGTTGCGTCAGGACGATCGCGTGACGCTGCATGAGCGCACAAACGTGACGCAGCTGCCTGAGCTTGGCTATGCCGGCGCCATCGACCTGGCTGTGTGTGATGTCTCGTTTACCAGCATCGCGAACATTATCGATGCGGTACTGGCGTGCCTGGCGCCTACGGGTGCATTCTGCACGCTCGTAAAGCCACAGTTTGAAGCTCCGGCGGCGCTGGTGGGCGAGGGCGGCATAGTGACCGATCCCGCTGTGCGCCGCGATACGCTCGTGGCGGCGGTTGAGCTCTTTGCTGCCAAGGGGCTGTTCCCGGTCGATGTGTGCGTTTCGCCCATTCATGGTACCAAGGGAAACGTTGAGTTTTTCCTGTACGGCACGAGATTTGACCCCGGCGACCGCACGCAAGACGAGCTGCAATTCCAGGTATCGGTTTTGAGCGAGAAAGCTGCAACGCTATGAAGGTCTTTCTGGTTCCCAATTACTACAAGCAAGAGGCGGTCGAGAGCGGCCTGATGCTCGAGCTTTGGCTGACGCGCCAGGGCTATGAGGTCGCATGGGCTGCCGACCAGCGATCGAAGATTCAAAGCACGCCTGATATTGACGGCTCCGATCTGGTCATTACGCTCGGCGGCGACGGTACGTTGCTGCGCGCTGCCCGCATCCTCAACCATCGCGAGATTCCTATCCTCGGTCTTTCCTATGGTCACCTGGGCTTTTTAACTGCTGCGAGCCCCGAGGAGCGCGACATTCTGCAGGTCGTGAGCGACGCCCTTTCCGGCGAGCTGCACGTGAGCCGTCGCGCCACCATCGCCGCGGATATCGTGTCCGTGCGCGACGATGGCACGAAGGATGTCGTGCGCACGTTCGCCCTCAACGACATGGCGCTCACGCGCGGCCCCCTGTCCGATATGGTTGAGTTCGACATCACGGTGTCGGGCCACCATATCGATCGACTGCGTGGCGACGGCGTGGTCGTGTCCACGGCGACTGGTTCTACGGGGTACGCGCTCAGTGCAGGTGGCCCCATTGTGAGCCCCGACTATACGGGTATGGTCTGCGTACCCATTGCGCCGCACACCATTCAGGCCCGTGCCTTCTTGACTTCGCCGAGTGATGTCGTCGAAATCTTTATGTCCGATGATCGCCCGAGCGTTCCGGCGATCGCTATCGATGGACAGTTTATTACCTGCGACGGCACGGTCGAGAGCGTGGCCGTGCGCCGAGGCCCAGGCGATGTGCTGCTGCTCGACTACGGCCCCGAGAGTTTTTACAACTCGGTGAGCCGCGTATTCTACGGAGTCCGTCATGATCGATGAGCTGCAGGTTTCTAACATTGCACTCATTCGTGAGGCGACGCTGGTGCCGAGTGCCGGCTTGACCGTCCTGACCGGTGAGACCGGTGCTGGCAAGACCGCACTGCTCTCGGCGCTCAAGCTTATTTTGGGCGAGCGCGCGGATTCGTCGACGGTGCGCGAGGGCGAGGCGCTGGCGAGCGTCGAGGCGCGCCTGTTTGACGGGCCGCACGACACGGAGGGGTTCACCGTACAGCGTAGCCTTTCTGCCGAGGGCCGCAGCCGCGTGAAGATTGACGGCCGCATCGCCAGCGTGCGCGAGCTTTCGGAGCGCGTTGGCGTGATGATGGATCTGTGCGGCCAACACGAGCATCAGCGCTTGCTCGATCCATCGCATCACGTTGCGATGGTCGATGCCTGGGCGGGGCGCTCTGCGCTCGAGGCACTCGAGCACTACCGTACTTGCTTTAAAGCCTCGCGCGCGGCTGCCAAGGAGGTCCGTCGCGTTGAGGAGGCCTCGCGTGCGCAGGGGAGTCGTGTCGAGGAGGCGCGCTTTGCCCTCGAGCGCATCGGCGAGGTCGACCCTAAGCCGGGCGAGTATGAGGAACTCGAGGAATTGCTGCCGCGCTCCGAACATGCCGAGGTACTGGTTGCCACAGCTAACGATGCCCATGCATCGCTTGCCGCCGAAGGGGGAGCGCTCGATGCCGTGAACAGCGCCGTGGCAGAGCTTTCCCGAATGGCTACCGTCGATCGCAAACTGGGCGACATTGCCGATGCACTTTCGGATGCCTGCATCTCTCTTGAGGATTGCGCGAACGAACTTCGTTCCTATCGCGATGGGGTTGCCTTCGATCCTCGCGAGCTCGCTCGCATGCGCGAGCGGTATTCCGACCTCAAGGGCCTGCTGCGTCAGTGGGGTCCGACCATGGACGATGTCTTTGCCATGCGCGACCGCTCACAAGAGCTGCTGTCGCTGGTCGATGATGGCGATGAACAGATCAAAAAGGCGCGTGAGGCACTCGGGAGCGCCGAGCGCGAGCTGTTCGCTGCTGCCAGGGCACTTAAGCGCGCTCGCAATACGGCGGCCCCGCGCTTCTGCCACGAGGTCGGCCGCCAGATGGCTCGCTTGGAGATGGGTGGCGCCGAGCTCGTCTGGGAGTCGCGCGATCTTCCCCGTGCTGAGTGGACGCCCGTTGGTCCTTCGAGCTACGAGCTGCTATACCGCAGCGGTGCCGGTTTGACGCCGCGCCCCCTGCGCCGCATTGCGTCGGGCGGCGAGCTTAGCCGCGTCATGCTGGCAAGCAAGGTTGTCCTCGGTAACGCGGACGGTGTCGATACGCTGGTGTTTGACGAGGTCGATGCTGGTGTCGGTGGCTCCACGGCGCGTGCACTCGCGGGCGTGCTGGCAGATCTCGCCGCTACGCATCAGGTGATTGTCGTAACCCACTTGGCGCAGGTCGCCGTCATGGCGGACAAGCATTATGTTGTCAGCAAGGAACCGGGCGATGTTCCCCAGACGCATTTGGACGAGGTAACCGGCGAAGCGCGTACCGCCGAGATCGCCCGCATGCTGAGCGGCGATCAGTCCGAGGCAAGCTTGGCCCACGCGAAGCAGATGCTCGAAGAAGCTCGAGGTTAGGTCGTATCAGCGGTGTTGGTGGGACAAAATAGAATGAAATTTTTGTCCCACTACGCGTTTTACTCAACGACCTTATCCGGCTGGATGAGCTCCTCGTAGTAGCTGATATGCTCGCGAGCGTCTTCAATCTCGGGCAGCAGGAAGTTGTAGATGACTTCGATGATCATCGTGGCGCTGATCTTAGAGAACGCAAAGTCGCCCGTTGTCAGCAGCGCTTCGTGGTTGACGGTGTTAAAAGTGTAGTCTGCCAGGCGCGCGAGCGGGGATTTACTGTCGCTGCTGATGACGACTACGGTTGCGCCGCAGTTGCGAGCCGCTTTTGCCATGCGATTCAGTCGGCGCGATTTGCCAGAGTTTGAGATTAGCACGATAACGTCACCCGGGCGCAACGTGAGCGCAAAGCCGATTGATGTTTCGCTAATGGTGCTCGCCATGCAGCGCAGGCCCAGCTGCGAAAACTTAAATGTCGCGTCGAGCGCGACCGCGTTTGTATTGCCCACGGCGGCGAACTCAATAACGCCGGCATTCTTAAGCGCGTGTACAACTGCGGCCAACGTGTCGTGATCAATGCCGTCGATGGTCGCATTAAGCTCGCTCACCTTGGCAGCCAGGATGTTCTTGAGGCTCTGCTCCATATTGTCGAGCGAGACCTCGTCAGTCAGGCCCTCGTTACGCTGGCTTTCCAAATCCCTCGCCAACGAAAACTGAAAGCTGCGGAAGCTACCAAAGCCCAGCTTGCGGCAGAAACGCGAAACGGTCGCCTCGGACGTGGCGGCAGCGCGCGAGAGCTGAGCGGCCGTGAGGCGTGGCGCTTCGGACTGGTGCTCCAATATATAGTCGACAATGCGCTGCTCGGACTCGCTGTATCCCTGATGGGTACTAATGAGGGAAAGTGCGCTCTTGCTACTATCGGTCATGGATGGCTCCTGGTTGGCATGAAAATCTAACTTGATTTGCAACGCCATAGTATACGGGCATTTTCAATTACAAGATACACCTTGCCGTTTCAGGTGTTGATGGTAAACTTTCACCTACCGTTTACGGTTATGAAAGAACCTTTCACCGGAGAATTGCACCTTGTCTCTTCTCACGCGGACGGTAGGTTGGTATCTTTCAGTTGTGGAAAAACGCGCATCGAAGCGCGTGTAGGGGAGCGCCCGCGGGCGCTGTACTCAAGAAGGAGGGACACATGGCTAAGTTTGACATCATCGCCGCGACCGGTTGCCCGACCGGCATTGCGCACACCTTCATGGCGAAGGAGGCGCTGGAGAAGGCAGCTGCCGAGCGCGGTCTGACCATTAAGGTCGAGACTCATGGCCAGGTCGGTGTCGAGAACGAGCTCACCAAGAGTGAGATCGCTGGTGCCAAGGCCGTCGTCGTCGCAGCCGACAAGGATGTCCAGGCTGAGCGTTTCGCCGGCAAGCCCATGGTTTCCGTTGGTGTTTCCAAGGCCCTTTCCGTTGAGGCCGCCGGTAAGCTGATTGATCGCGCGCTCGCCGCCAAGGGTGACGACACGGTTGCAGCTGCCGCCGATGTCGAGGACGATGTCGAGGAGAAGGAGTCCATCGGCCACATCATCTACAAGCACCTCATGAACGGCGTCAGCCACATGCTGGTCTTCGTCGTTGCCGGTGGTGTTCTGACCGCTGTCTCGTTCCTGTGGGGCATTACGTCCTTCGATTCGACGGCGTCTGACTACAACAGCTTTGCTGCGATGCTCAAGATCATCGGCGGCATCGCAATGAACCTCATGGTTCCGGTGCTTTCCGCCTACATCGCCGAATCCATCGGCAAGCGTCCGGCGCTCGTTCCCGGTTTCGTCGCCGGTATGATCGCCATCCAGGGTCTGCCTGTTAACGCCGATACCGGTATGATCGACGCCGGTGGCGCAGGTGTGGGCTTTGGCTTCCTGGGCGGCATCGTCGGTGGCTTCCTCGCTGGCTATGTCATCCTGCTGCTCGAGAAGGTTTTTGCCGGTCTGCCCAAGAACCTGGACGGCCTCAAGGCTATCTTCCTGTACCCGCTGTTCTCGACCGCCATCGTCGGTCTGGTCATGCTCGGCATCTCCGGCCCCATGGCTGCCATCAACACCGCCATGATGGACTTCCTCAAGGGCCTGTCCGCCTCTGGCGCCGTTGTCCTGGGTCTTGCCATCGGCTGCATGTGCGCCTTTGACATGGGTGGCCCGGTCAACAAGGCTGCTTACGTCACCGGTACCGCTATGCTCACCGAGGCTCTGGCCGCCGGTGTCGGTACCGACACCTACAACTTCGGCACCAACTTCATGGCTGCCGTCTCCGCCGCCTGCATCGTTCCGCCGCTGATCACCACTTTCGCCGTCGTTGTCGGCAAGAAGTACTTCAGCCAGGAGGATCACGACGCCGGTGTCGTCAACCTCATCCTTGGTTGCACCCACATCACCGAGGGCGCCATTCCGTTCATGACCAAGAACATCTGGCCCGTCATGCCCATCATGATGCTCGGTTCCTCCATCGCTTCGATCCTGACCATCATGTTCAACGTTCATGATCCGGCGCCCCACGGTGGCTTCCTGGTCCTGCCCGTTGTCGAGAACGGTCCGCTGTGGGTCCTCGCTATCCTCATCGGCGCCGTGATCGGTGGCATCCTGTTCGTGGCCTTCAAGAAGTACGACTTCGAGAAGAACCATAAGGCCGCTCCTGCAGCCAAGCCGGTTGAGGCCCCCAAGGCCGCTGCCGTCGAGGCCCCCAAGGCCGAGGCTTCCGACTTCGTGAAGGTCGAGAACGTCTTTGTCGCCGAGGACTTCGCTTCTCGTGACGAGGCCTTGAGCTTTGTTTCCAACCAGGCCGTCAAGGCCGGTATCGCCGGCGACGCCGACGCCGTTATGAACGCCTTCCTGGCCCGCGAGGCCGAGGGCACCACGGGCATGATGGAGGGCTTCGCTATTCCGCATGCCAAGTCCGACGCCATCACCGAGGCTGCCGTCATCGTCGTCAAGGACGACTCTGGCGTGACCGGTTGGGACACCATGGACGGCGCTCCCGTCAACGTTGCCATTGCCCTGCT
>CABUWD010000088.1 GCA_902495155.1 uncultured Collinsella sp. | reverse complement strand
TAGACGCCGCCTTGCACCAACACGCGAATCTCATCGCCGTCCCCATCGTGCACGCGTTTCACACGCGCCAACCCATTGCGGGTTCGCGCAACCTGCAGACAGGCAGCACGAACAGCGACGGCGGCCGCACCAAGCGCCGCGGCTCCCAGGGCAACGCCGGCAACGACGCCAGCAGAAACACTCGGCTTGTTCATCTAGAGCTCCTTTTGCAGATAGAGTCCATGATCGTAAAAACCCAAATGGCGATAGTACTCGCGCGTACCAATCGCGCTGATCACGTTGATGCGCGTATAACCCGCATCCCGGGCAATCTCGCACGCACGCTCTACGAGCAGACGCCCCAACCCATGGTGCTGGGCCGCCTGGCCTTGATACCCCACGCGCGCCGCCATGCCATACACGTGTACCTCGCGAATCATCGCCTCGTCCGGCATCGTCAGCAACTCGTCCGCATGCGCGGCAACAAACGAATGGTCGGGCAGCGACAACCGCAAAAAGCCCGCGATCTTGCCCTGCGGCGTCACCCACTGCAAAAAGCACTCGTGCGTCACCGGCGTCTCGTACGCCACCTCCTCATCAAGAGATAGCTCATCCAAGTCGGCACCCGCCGTGCTGATCTCGCGATAGCGAATCTCGCGCACCGTCGCACCGTCACCCCGAGCGGCCAAGCGGTTTTCGACGAGCTGGCGCAGGTTGGGTTTCTTGTTGCCCACCATGATGTCGTCGGAACTAAAGTCGCGGATCATGCGACTGATGCGGCAGAACGCCGGCGTCACCACGATGTCGTCGGCCAGCACATCGAGCAGCTCTTCCTCGGTATAGGGACGCCACTCGCCGCGCTCGTAGCAGCCCACCAGACGCGAGCCCTCGATGAGCGCACACGGGTAAACCTTGACCTCGTCGGGCATAAAGGCCCCTTCGGTCATAAAGCGTTCGTAGTCGCGCTTGTCCCCCTCGGGCGTGGCGCCCAGCAAGTTAAGCATAAAATGCGCGTGGATCTTAAAGCCAAACAGGCGCGCAAGCGAAAACGCCCGCTCGATCTGCGCCACCGAAATACGACGCTCGTTGATATCGAGCAAATGTTGGTCGAGACTCTGAATACCCATCTGGATCTTGGTGCAGCCCAGGCGGCGGATGAGCGTAAGCGCCTGCGGCGTTACGGCATCGGGGCGCGTCTCGATAACGAGCCCCACCACGCGATGCTTCGCCGTCTCGTTGATGCGCTGCTGACGCTCAAGTTCCTCCATCGTTGCCGTCTGCCACTTGGCAACCTCGCCCCACGGCGTACCAGGGCCGTACAGACGACGCACCGCGCGGTTGTAGCCGCCCACGGCAGCATCCACACGCTCCTGCTCGTCGGCAACGCCAGCAGCAAGCTCAGCCTCGTCGGTCGCAATGCCGGCAACCCGATAGCGCTCGCGGCGCTCTGTTACCACCGGCGGCAGCGCATCGGCGGGAGCGTCATCGAGCAGGCGCCCCGCCTCGGCACGGCTGATGCCCGGACGCGCCAGCATGGGGTTGGCCGCCACGCCGGCGACGGCATCGTCATTGAGCGCACGGAAAAGCTCCGACATAAACCACGTCTGATACCCTTGCGGATAGTCGCTCCAGGTGCCACCGAGCACGATGAGCTCAATCTTATCGGTTGCGTGCCCCATCTGCGAAAGCGCGGTCAGACGAGCGCTCACCTGCAGATACGGGTCAAAGCAATTTTGCTCCGCACGGGCGCACGCCGGCTCGGCGTGCAGGTAGCTTTTGGGCATGCGCAGATCGTTGGGACAAAACAGGCAATCGCCCGAGCATGGCCAGGGCTTGGTGATAACGGTAATGGTCGCCACGCCCGAAGCCGTGCGACGAGGCTTCATACGCAGCACCTGCAGCAGTCGACGTTCCAGCTCGGCATCGACATTCCACCCAGCCCAACGAGCCGGCTCCTCACGTTTTACCCGCTGGTAGAACGGCAGCAGACGGCGCTTGGCCAAATCGCGTTTGTCGGCACCCTCACGGCGCGCCTCGGCATGTATCAGTTTGACGAGCGCTTTGTCGTCCACGGTCTCGCCGCGACGCAGAGCCTCGAGTATGTTCAAGATAATCTGTTCCATGACCCCATTGTAAAGGCAAAGGCGTCGGAGCCCGTCACGGCTCCGACGCCTCCATCAAACAGCGCAGCTATGGTATATAAGTCTTCGATAACCGCCCGTCACTCTGAATTAAATGACATGTCGCCCGAACCGACCTCAAAACGATACGTAGCAGACTTATCGCCGTTATCGAATTCAAGATTCAAAATGGTCTCGCCGTCGTAGCCAAGCGGAAGGAAATCGCTCTCGAAGTCGCCGCTGCCCAAGGTAAGGCTCGCCTTAAAGCCCGTCGAGTTCGGAACCATCATCTCCACATCGCCCGAGCCCACACTCACGTCCATCGACTTCGCGGGGGCCTGGTAGAGCTCGAACGTCACATCGCCCGAACCGACCTCAGCACTGAGCGCATCAGTCACGCTGCCCGCAAACTCTACATCTCCCGCACCCAGGAAAAGGTCGAAACCATCACAGGTGACACCGGCAATCTGCAGATCACCCGAGCCCACGTGCGCGTTGACTCCCTTCAGATGTTCGGCAACACGGCGCGGCAGCTCGACCGTAACTGAGCGATCGATTGCCTTACCGTCATCACTTCCAAACTGGGAAACCTTGAGCGTCGAGTCCTCGACGGATGCGATGTTCTGCGTCGCGGCCTTGGAGGCATCCATACCATTGGCAACGCGTCCCCGCTCGATAACGCGAGCCTTGTTACCATCAATAACCTTGACGTCCACCGTAGCCGCATCGATATCGAAATCGAGGTAGCGAAACTCATCGGCATCAAAGGTCGTACACGAAAGCTGCTGAGGCCGAGCGGAATAGTTACCGCCATCGTTCATAAAATCGTCGTCATCAACCACATCGTCCATACCGGACAAGCCGGGTATAACATCGTCGAGATCCCACGGGCCATCAAAATGAATCAAAGTCCGCGAAACGCCAAAAACAAGCCCGATAATCAGTACAAACGCTCCGATGCCGACGCCCAGGCGCAGCTTGGATTCATGCGAAAGCTTCATCATTCGTCACCTTCTTTGGCACATGGCTCAGCGGTGGCCGCGGTAGCCACGTCAGCATCAGGTTCCGCAGAAGTATCCTTCCCCTGGGCCCTGACCGCCACCGGTGCCGGACCAACCTGAATATCCCCGCGCGCCCAATCGCCATCGAGTGCACGCGCCACCCAGTGATAGATGGGAATCGTGAAGAAGATCAGCGCAGCAAAGGGGCCGGCACCAAACAGGAACATCAGTAAAAAGAACAGCAGCCAGCACACGGCCCAATACGGGAATGACTGGAACGGACCCTTCACCGGAGTCGGACCAGCCGCACCGGTACCCGTCACCTGAGCCGTCGCCGCATTGGCAGCCTGCGCACTCCAGCTTGCCGCCTGCGCCGCCTTGGCTGCCGCGTCACTTGCCTGCGTTGCCGCCTCGGTGGCGCGCGCCGCCGCCTCATGGGTGCGGGCGCGCTCTGCCGCCTCGGCCTCGCGCTGACGAGCGCGGTCCTCGTTCTCAAACTCGATATCGTCCTCGATCTCGTCGCTCGGATTGAGCAGCTCGTCCAGGCTCACACCATAGAGTTTGGCGAGCGAGATCAGGTTCTCGGTATCGGGCGAGCTCTCCGCGCGCTCCCATTTACTGACCGCCTGGCGCGACAGTCCCAGCTTTCGTGCCAGTCCTTCTTGACTAAAGCCTTTGCTGCGGCGAAGGTCGGCGAGCCGCTGCGCAGTTTCTACATTCATGGTTCCTCCTATGTGATGCCAGCCGTACCGCCGGACCGCTTTTGTTCTTAAGGCGCCTTGCACAGTTAAAAATCTATCCGCCACCGCCAAAAGCATGCCACCTATTCTAGTGAGATTTTTGACAACCGGCGGTTGCGGGCGCATATGAGCTGCGGAAATGTGTCCAAACAAAGCAATGACCCGTAGCTTGGTTGTCCCCGTTGCGGCGTTAACGGTAGTATGGTCGTACTGTTTATTCCGCACCGCCAACGGAGGGAGTTCCGCGCCGTGAACCGCGATTTCGCCTCATCGCTCATCCAGCTCAACAACACGTTCTATCGCGAGCACTCCGCTTCCTTTTCCGATACGCGCCAGGCCCCGTGGCCCGGCTGGGTACGCACCATGGATATCGCGCTCGAACAGCTCGACGTCGCCACGATCGAGCATCCCGTCCGCGTCTTCGATCTTGCCTGTGGCAATATGCGATTCGAGAACTTTGCCGCCGGCGGCGCACTTGCCGCCAAGGGCGTCGATGGCGCAAACCCCTCGGCAGATGCCAGCTGCCCGTTTGAGTTCTATGGTGTCGACTCGTGCCAAGACCTGGCCATCGATGCACATGGCCACGCGCTGCGCATTCCCAACCTGCACTTCCAGGAACTCGACGTGCTCGACGCCCTTATGAAGCTCAACCCCGCCGAGACGCCCGACGTGCTTTTCGACGCCCCGCTCGCCGACATCTCGGTCTGCTTTGGCTTTATGCACCATGTGCCGTCGTGCGAGTACCGTGTACGCGTGCTCGACGCCCTGGTGCGCCAGACGCGCCCGGGCGGCATCATCGCCATCAGCTTTTGGGAGTTTATGAACGACGAGCGCATGGCGCGCAAGGCTGTTCGCGCCGAAGCCCGCGCCGAGCTCACCCCGCCGTTTGAGGGTTACGATTCCGCCCAGTTTGAAGCCGGCGACCACCTCATTGGCTGGCAAAACGACCGCCACGCCTACCGCTATTGCCATCACTTTGACGATCAGCAGATCACCGACCTGGTGCGCGGCGTCCGTACGTTCTACAAGAGCGGCGAGGTCCCCGTGCGTGAGCTTGAGCGCTTCCATGCCGACGGTCGTAGCGGCGAGCTCAACCGCTATGTGATTCTCAAGCGCCTGTAGGCATCGACGACTCGCCGCCGAGCCGCACCGCATCTTCCGGGCAAACTATGCCCGCCCTTTTTCAATCCATTGACGGAACGTGCAGCTATGCGTTCCATACTTATGACCAAGGAGCCTCATGGGAGCCGTCCACGTTCGCACGCCTAAGAACTTTGTGCTCGAGGAGCGCCTGGAACGCTACGCCGATGCGATTGAGACAAACCCCGAGGCTTATGCCGGAGATTGGCGCAAGGCCTGTGCGCCCGCAGGCAGCAAGCCCTTCGAGCACCTTCACCTGGATCTTGGCTGCGGCAAGGGAACGTATCTTGTAGAGCGCGCGGCCCACGAGCCAAACACGCTCTTTATCGGCATGGACCAAGAGCCCATCTGCATCGCCTATGCCGCGCAGAAAATCTGCGAACAGGGGCTATCCAACGCACTCGTCCTGCCCCGAGGCGCCGCATCGCTGCCACGGCTGTTTGCCGCAGGCGAGCTCGATGCCATCACCATTAACTTTCCCACGCCGCAGCCCAAGGCCAAGTACGCTAAAAAACGACTCGTCCATGTCGACCATCTGATGCTCTACCGCCCGCTCTTTGCAGCCGGCGCTACCGTCACACTGCGCACCGATAGCAAGCCGTTGCGCGATTACGCCCTGGGACAGTTTGCCGCGGCCGGCTACGATACGCTTTGGGTAAGCGACGACGTCCGCCGCGACCATCCCGAGCATCCCGAGACCGAGTACGAGCGCCGCACGCGCGAGATGGGTGCCGCCGTCTATGGCATTTGCGCTACGCCCGGCGCGGAACCCATCGAAGAGCAGCTCGCGGCGGGCCGCGCGCAGGAGCAAAGCCTTGCCTGCTACCTGCCCGAAAACCTCGATGAGCTCACCTATGTACCCCTGGGCATGGAAGAAGCCGTCGAGAACTTTAGAAACCGTGCTCGCAAAGGCAAAAAACGCCTGCCGCAGGGGTCCTAGGGGCTTCTGATGGTCGCGGCGTCGGCAAACAAGTGAAAATAGGCGCCAGCGAACGACCCTCAAACCTAAGTGAGTAGACTTTTTTGCAACAGCCAAGCACAACCCGCATAACGAAAACTAAAACCGCAGATAGAGCCCTTGCGCAAAAGCCATGTGCTCGCGACATCGCAAAAAGTCTACTCACTTAGCCGGCAACTGCACCAAACGGCTGGGTAGAACGCCCATTTCCTGCATTTTCTCGCGCGCTGGCACCCCGCGCCGCCGCTACGCCATAATAGTTGGCGGACAATCGCGAGAGAAAGCAACCACATGGCACAGACCACGACAGATACCGCCGCCAGCACCGTCTCCGGCGCCGGGGCCGCCAGCTCATTCTCGGGCGGCACGGGAACCGAGGCAGAGTTCGGCTCGCTCGGCGCGCTCTCCCCCACCTGGTGGGAGCCCGAGGACGGCAGTGAGCCCGAACCATGGCTCACGCCCGATCAAGCCTTCGAACGCTTCTTTGAATGGACAAGCGATCGCGGCATTGAGCTGTGGGATCACCAAGAAGAAGCCCTCATGGATCTAGCCGCCGGTGACCATGTCATTTTGGGAACACCGACCGGATCGGGCAAGTCGCTTGTCGCGCTGGGCATGCTCTTTATGGGCATGGCGCAGGGCAAGCGCTGCTACTACACGGCTCCTATCAAGGCTCTGGTCAGCGAGAAGTTTTTCGACCTTGTGCAGGTGCTCGGCCGCGATAACGTCGGCATGATCACCGGCGATACGCATATCAACACCAAGGCGCCCATCATCTGCTGCACGGCCGAAATCCTTGCCAACGATGCACTGCGCGAGGGCGAGGGCGCCGACGTGGGCTGCGTGGCCATGGACGAGTTCCACTACTTTGCCGACCCCGACCGTGGCTGGGCCTGGCAGGTGCCGCTGCTCACCCTGCCCCACACGCAGTTTATGCTCATGAGCGCCACGCTCGGCGATGTCACCGCGATCGCCGCCTCGCTCGAGGAACACACCGGCGCTGCTTGCGACTTGGTTGTCGACGCCCCGCGTCCTGTTCCGCTGAGCTACGACTATGTGACGACCTCCCTCGAGGGCACGGTCGAGCTCGCCATGCGCCGCGGCGAGGCCCCGCTCTATATCGTGCACTTTAGCCAGGATGCCGCCCTTGCGACGGCACAGTCGCTCGCCAATTTTGGCATCGCCAGCAAGGAGCAACGCGAGGCCATCAAAGAAGCAGCAAAGGGAACGAGCTTCTCGACGGCCTTTGGTAAGATTCTCAAACGCCTGCTTGGATGCGGCGTCGGCGTGCACCATGCTGGCATGTTGCCGCGCTATCGCCTCCTGGTCGAACGCTTGGCGCAGCAGGGCCTGCTGCCCGTCATCTGCGGCACCGATACGCTCGGCGTCGGCATCAACGTACCCATCCACACCGTGGTGCTCACCGCGCTCACCAAGTTCGACGGCTACAAGATGCGTCGCCTGCGCGCCCGTGAGTTCCATCAGATTGCCGGTCGCGCCGGCCGCTCGGGCTTCGATACCGAGGGCATGGTAATCGCCGAGGCCCCGGAGCACGAGATCGAGAACGCCAAGCTCATGGCCAAGGCGGGCGACGACCCCAAAAAACTCCGTAAGATTAAAAAGAAAAAAGCCCCCGAGGGTTTTGTCACCTGGAACAAGCAGACCTTTGAGCGCCTGATTGAGACGCAGCCCGAGACGCTTAAGCCGCGCCTGCGCATCACGCACTCCATGGTGATTAGCGTGGTCGAGCAGGGCGGCGATGCCCGAGCCCGCGTACACGACCTCATCGAGACGAGCTTGCAGACCCCCGAGGAAAAGGCCAAGCTCGAGGTTCGCGCCGACGAAATCTTCGCCACGCTCATCGATTCCGGCGTCGTCGTTCGCACCGAGGTGCCGCCCGCACCCGACGCCCCGGCTGACGCCGCACCGGACATCGACTATGCGCTGACGGTCGATCTGCCCGAGGACTTCGCGCTCGATCAGCCACTCTCGCCGTTCTTGCTTGCCGCGTTGGAGCTGCTCGATCCCGAGAGCGAGACCTATACCATGGATCTAATCTCGATGGTCGAGGCAACGCTCGAGGACCCCAAGCAGGTGCTGCGCGCACAGGAGCGCGCCGCGCGCGACCGCGCGATGGCCGAAATGAAGGCTGACGGCGTCGAGTATGAGGAGCGCTTGGAGCGCATTCAAGACGTCACGTACGAAAAGCCGCTCGAGAATTTGCTCGACGGCGCCTTTGACAAGTACTGCCAGGAAGTGCCCTGGGCAAACGACTATCAGCTCTCTCCCAAGAGCGTCCTGCGCGATATGCTGGAAGGCGCGAGCGATTTTAAGGGCTACATTCAAAAGCTCGGCATCGCCCGCTCCGAGGGCATTCTGCTGCGCTACCTAGCCGAGGCCTACCGTTCACTCGACCGCACCGTGCCCATCGAGAAGCGCGACGAGCGCCTGCGCGACATTAT
>CABUWD010000087.1 GCA_902495155.1 uncultured Collinsella sp. | reverse complement strand
GGTTCTCGCGAACAAACTTGATATCAAGCATTAGATCCTCCGGCGATATACATTCCATTTAGGTTGCAACCTTGTACATGTATGGGCAAGTATATACTTATGAGCGTTTACGACCCAACCCAACTACGCAAGAAGGCACCCAATGGACGCAGTTTTTTCCTTTTTGTTTGGCACCCGCACCGGTTTTGCCATCCTTTTCGCCGGCGGCATCCTACTGTTTGCGATTCTTGCCTTTGTAATGGAGAAGCGCACCCATAAGATGTATGTCGACCGTGGCCCCAAGTCCGAGGACGATCAAGACAGCTTCTGGGACTAGCCTGCCAAAAAGAGACAGGCTTATTTTGGTCGGTTTTATCTGGGAAAACGCAAGCGCCCCGCAACTGGAATTGAGCCAGTTGCGGGGCGCTTTTCGTACATGCAACAAAACCGCAGGAAAAAACCTGCCAAAATAAACCTGTCCCTAAATGGCGGGTTTTACTGGAGGGTGGCGTCGATGGCCTTGACCAGAGCGCTGCGCATGCCGGCGTCCTCGAGCGCGACGACGCCCTTGATGGTGGCGCCACCGGGTGAGCATACGGCATCCTTCATCGCCGCAGGATGCTGGCCAGTCGCAAGCTGTAGCTTTGCCGTGCCCAGCACCATCTGGCTCACAATGCGATAGGCATCGGCGCGCGGGATACCGTGCTTGACGGCCGCGTCGCCCAAGGCCTCAATCGCCATGGCGACAAATGCCGGTGCGCAACCGCCCACGGTACCGCCCACAAACAGCAGACTCGAATCGAGCTCGACGACGGTGCCAAGCTTTCCGAGCAGACCGAGCACCGTGGCACGCTGCTCATCGCTAAGCGTGGAAGCCTTCTCGCAGGCGATAACGCCCTCGCCCACCGAAACCGGCGTGTTGGGCACCGTCGAAATGTGTGCGACACCCGGCAGGACCTTTTCCCACTTGGCGCTATCCCAAGTCCAGGCGACCGAAAGGACAACCTTGTCGGCTAGGGCATCCTTGAGCGGAGCGAAGACCTTCTCGATCATGTACGGCTTAACCGCGGCAACCACGATTTCGGATGCGGCGACAACCTCCGCCGCATCACGACAGGCAACCATCCCACGCGTCTCACAACGCTCAACCAAGGCGTCGTAGTGGCCCGCGCAGGCGCACATATCGCTCGCAGCCACACCGGCGGCGATCCAGCCATCGGCCATAGCACTCGCCATATTGCCAAAACCGACAAATCCAATCTTCATATCTCATAGTCCTCTCAGACACGCTCTTCAAAACGAAGGCTATTGTCCCACGGCATTGTTTCGTATTGCCGACCTATTTGTGATACGGCTCGCCACGGCTAATCTTGCAGGCGCGGTAGATCTGCTCCAGCAGCACCACACGCGCCAAGTTATGCGGCAAGGTAATGCGTCCAAAGCTGAGCATCTCGTCGGCCCGCGCGCGCACGTCATCGCTCACGCCGTCCGATCCGCCAATCACAAAGGCGATGTCGCTGTTACCACGCAGCATAAGATCATCGAGCCGCGCCGAAAGCTCCTCGCTCGAGCGCTCTTTGCCCTCAATGGCAAGCAGGATCACATGCGCTCGAGGCGGCAGGGCTGCAAGTATCGCCGCCCCCTCCTTGTCGCGCGCGGCATCCACGCCGCCCGCCTTAGCCGGGTCGATATCAGCCACCTCGCGGACATCCACCTTGGCATAGGCGCCCAGGCGCTTGGTGTACTCGGCGCACGCGTCCTTCCAAAAGCGCTCCTTGAGCTTACCGACGCAAACGACGGTGTACTTCACGCGCACCTACTCCTTCGAATCGTTTTGAACTTTGCCGGCGGTCAGCATCTGCTCGAACATCGAGGCCGACTGCGAGAAATCGCTCGGCAGCACGACCGTCGAGGTTTTACCCGTGCGAGCGAACTCCGTCATCATCTCGGACCACTGCGTAAACATGAACAGCTGGTTGGCCTCGTCGTTACCGACTCCCGTCTCCTGGATGATCTCGAGTGAATCCTTGATGCCCAGCGCGATGGCCTTGCGCTGGTTGGCGATGCCTTCGCCCGCCTTTTCCATAGCCTCGGCCTCGGCGGTCGCCTCGGTAACGCGCTTGATGCGGTCGGCCTCAGCGAGCTCCTGCGCAGCAGCGCGCTTGCGCTGGGCAGCATTGATGTCGTTCATGGAGTTCTCGACCTCGGTCGGCAGCGCGATCTTGGTGATGAGCGTCGACACGAGGGTGAAGCCGTAGGCGGCCATCTGCTCGGAAACGGTAGCGTTGACATCCTTGGCGATGTCATCCTTCTTAGCAAAGACCTCATCGAGTGTGTAGACGGGAATCGAAGAGCGCAGGGCGTCGGTGATGAAGTCACGCATCTGGTCGACGGGCTCCTGTAGCATATAGTAGCTCTTGTAGATGCCCGAATCTGCCGGGCCGGCACCCATGTCATAGCTCACGTGATACTGAGCAGAGACCTCAAGGCCGATGGTCACGTTGTCCTGGGTCTTAACGTCGATGCCAAAACCGTTTTTCATGGTGCGCAGACTCACCGTGGCGGCCTTGCGGTCGATTACGGGCACCTTCATGTGGAAGCCCGCGTTGACAATGCGGTTAAACTTGCCCAGACGCTCGATGATCACGGCATGCTGTTGTTCAACGACATAGCAGGCGTTGGGAAGCAGCAGCAACAGAATGATGATGGGAATCAAAAGGCTGGTAAGGGCGGCGATGATACCGGACAACAGCATGGTCTCTCCTCTGATAGGCACACGTTGACACTAGGATACCCGCACGAAGCAGCAACGTGACATCAACAAGAGGCCCATAACAAAAAAGCTCCCATTGCTGGGAGCTCTTTCATTTAATGGTGCGGGCGAAAGGACGTCCGCGTATCCGCTTCGCGGATCCGCACCGGCTTCGGCCGCCTGCCGGCGTCCTCGCCAGCTCGCTAAAAACGCTCCGCGTTTTCTTTACGCTCGCTCCTTCGCAGGTTCAAGTCCCTGCGATGGGCTCATAACAAAAAAGCTCCCATTGCTGGGAGCTCTTCCATTTAATGGTGCGGGCGAAAGGACTTGAACCTTCATGGGGTTGCCCCCATACGGACCTGAACCGTACGCGTCTGCCAATTCCGCCACGCCCGCGTGCAGGAATTAGAATAACGGAGCGCCACCACGAACGCAAGAACTATTTTTGAAAAAGTTTGCAGGCATTTTCCCAAGCGGCTTGCGCGATTGTTTCGGCATCCTCACCAGTGCGATCGACACGGTCGTTAACCAGCGCGTTTGCCGTAATGGAGATCATTGCGGGCTCGCATTCAAGACCGCGGATGGGCTCCGGAGCCATATACGGGCAATCCGTCTCGAACAAAATTCGATCGAGTGGGGTTGCCGCAAATGCCTCGCGCACGTCGTCGTTGCGCTTAAAGGTGGCCGCACCACCATAGGCGATATAGCAGCCCAGCTCCACAAAGCGCTCCATCGTGGCGCGGTCCTCGCCAAAGCAGTGCAGCACACAACCGGCCTGGGGCACGCCCACCTCACGAAGCACGTTGTAGGCGTCCACGTGCGAGGTACGCTCCTGGTCCGTGTCCTCGTGACGCAGATGCAGCTCCACCGGCACGTTACGGCACACGGCAAGCTCGAGCTGGCGCGCCATGCAGTCAATCTGCACGTTATGGGGTGCCGGCGCGATATCGTCGTCATAGTCCATGTGGTAGTCCAGGCCGATTTCGCCAATACCGGCGCATAAGGAATCATCGAGCGCGGCAACGACCTGTGCGTGAACGTCGTCGGTATAGTCCGGTGCGCCATACGGATGCACGCCGGCAAGATACTTGATCTGCGGGATATCCTGCATCGGCAGAATTTCGCGCACGAGCCAGTCGCTATAGTCCGTCACGCTGCGTTTGTCAGCGATGGGGTCGAGCATCGTCACCAACAGGTCGACGCCTGCCGCCTTGGCACGCACGAGCGTCTCAGGCACATCCTTGCCCCAGAACGAAAGTAGATGCGCATGCGTGTCGGCAAGCGGTGCCAAGGGCACGGGACAAGCAACCGTCTTCTTTTTCTTGGTAAACGTCACACGTTCGGCATTAGGCATCATGGATTAGCTCCTGGGCCAGACGGACAAAGTCGGCAACATCAAGCGTTTCGGCGCGCGTGGTGGGTGCGATACCGCAAGCCTCAAAGGCAGCATCGAGCACGTCCTTGGCAAAGCCGTTGGCGCTCATGGAATTGCGGATGGTCTTGCGACGCTGAGCAAATGCAGCATCAATCACGCGGGCCACAAATTCGCGATCGAGTCCTTCGGGCACCACGCCGTCAACACGGTCGATACGCACGACGGCCGAGTCCACGTGCGGCGCCGGCATAAAGCAACGCGGCGGCACCTCAAAGCGGCCCGTCACCTGCGCATACAGGCCGAGCTTTGCCGTATAGCCGCCATAGGTCTTGTTGCCCGGCACTGCGGCAATGCGATCGGCAACCTCCTTTTGCACCATGACGACGGCACGCTTGAGCGCCGGCATCGTTTGGAAGAACTGCAGGATGATTGTCGCCGCCACGTTATAGGGCAAGTTCGCGACAAATACCGTGGGCTCGCCGCCGGCGGCCTGCTCAATCTGCTCCGGGCCCACCTTAAGCGCATCGCCCATGATAAAGCGGAAGTTGGCATAGTCGGCGGCGTGGGCGTCAAGCACCGGCTCAAGCTCGGGATCGGCCTCGATCGACGTAACGCACGCCGCCTCCTGCAGCAACGCAAGTGTCAACGTACCGCAACCCGGACCCACCTCGAGTACGCGCTCGTCACCTGCAAGCTCGGCAAGCTCGCAGATACGCTCGATCACATGATTGTCGATTAGAAAGTTCTGGCCCAGGCGATGCTTAGTCGCAAGGCCAAACTCCTCTAGCAGCTCCCTGGTGGCCGTGGGGTTTGCCAAAGGCGAAGTTGTCATGGTTGCCTCCTTAGCATGATGGCGGCGTCTTGAAACAAAAGGGCATGGACCGTTGCGGCCATGCCCTTACATCTAAACAGCAAATTGCCGATATGGCGCGCGGCGTCTTAGCCCAGACGCGGGAACAGCGGATCGCCCTTCTCGACGGGCTGACCACCAGCAAGCAGGCCCCAAGCGCAAATGCCCTTGAGGTCGTCGCTCGCGGCCTCGTCCTCGCAGGACAGGCGGCGCAGAGCCTCGGCAGAAGTCTGGGGCATGAGCGGCATCAGCAGGTGAGCGGCAATGCGGATGGCCTCGAGCAGGTTGTAGATCACAAACGCCAGCTCGTCAGCCTTGGCCTCGTCCTTGGCAAGTGCCCAAGGCTCGGAGTCCTCGATGTAGTGGTTGGCGGCGTGGATGAGCTCCATGACCTCGTCCTTGGCTCCACCGTAATCGAGCACGTCCATCTTGGCCATGTAGCGCTCGACCAAACCGTCGGCAATCTTTGCCAGCGGGTTGTCGAACGCATCGAACGATGCGGGCTTGGCGGGCGCGCAACCGTCAAAATACTTGCCGCTCATGTTGAGCGAACGCGAGATGAGGTTGCCCCAGCTGTTGGCCAGATCGGCGTTGTAGACCTGCTCCATGCGGTCAAAGCTGATGGCACCGTCGGTGCCGGGGACGACGTCGGTCATAAAGTAGTAGCGATAGCCCTCAACGCCCAGCATGTCGATAACGTCCTGCGGAGCAATGGCGTTGCCGCGGCTCTTGGACATCTTCTCGGCCTTGCCAGTCTCGGCATTGCGCACGGTCAGGAAGCCGTGGGCAAAGACGTGCTCGGGCAGGGCCTCGCCGATGGCCATGAGCATGGCGGGCCAAATGACGCAGTGGAAGCGGATGATGTCCTTACCCACGATATGGAACTGCGCGGGCCAGCGATAGGCCAGCTCGGCACGGGCCTCGTCGGTGTCGACACCGTAGCCGACGGCCGTCATATAGTTGAGCAGCGCATCGAACCACACGTAGGTCACGTGGCCCTCGTCAAACGGGACCTGAATGCCCCAGTCAAAGCTCGTACGGCTCACGGAAAGGTCGTTGAGGCCGCCCTCGACAAAGCTGCGCACCTCGTTCATACGGAACGCGGGCTCGACAAAGTCGGGGTGCTCGTCATAGAGCTTGAGCAGCTTGTCCTGGAAAGCGGAAAGCTTAAAGAAGTAGGACTCCTCCTGCACGCGCTCAAGCGGACGGTGGCAGTCGGGGCACAGGTGCTGGCCGACGCTGCCGTACTCCTCGTCACCCTTCTGGACCTGCGTGTCGGTGAAGTAGGTCTCGTCAGGCACGCAATACCAACCGTCGTAGCTGCCCTTATACAGGTAGCCGGACTCCTTCATGCGCTCCCACAGGTACTGCACGGCATGATGCTGGCGCGGCTCGGTGGTGCGGATGAAGTCGTCGTTGGAGATCTCGAGTTTGCTCCAAAGCTCCTTGAAGTGCGGGGCCTGGCTATCGGTCCACTCCTGCGGCGTCATGTTGTGCTTGGCTGCGGCCTCGGCGACCTTCTCGCCGTGCTCGTCCATGCCGGTCAGGAACTTGACGTTATAGCCGGCGGAGCGACGATAACGGGCCTGGACGTCGGCGATGATGGTGGAATAAGCCGTGCCCAGGTGCGGATCGGCGTTGACGTAGTAGATGGGCGTCGTGATAAAGAACGAAGGCTTGCTTTGATCCATGGGGTTTGTCCTCCAGAAAAACGTTGCATACAGAGGATGATTCTAGCGCAAGGGCTGGATATCCTCCATCTATTGCATATCGAGCACCATGGCATAGACATCGCGCTTGCGGCGCGAATACTTCTGAGACAGGCGCTTGGCCACCGCAGAGGCGGGCTCCC
The DNA here is from genome assembly GCA_902495155.1 of uncultured Collinsella sp. Taxonomy (GTDB): domain Bacteria; phylum Actinomycetota; class Coriobacteriia; order Coriobacteriales; family Coriobacteriaceae; genus Collinsella. The sequence goes on along the minus strand of CABUWD010000087.1, from coordinate 1,880 downwards.
CCTCCTCGAGCGCGGCGCGGATATCCTCGCGCAGGGCCTCGTCAGGATCCGCTGCCGCGGCGCCAACCGGCACGATACCGGCCTCCTCATCCTCGCTCGGCGGCGCGATGACCAGCGCAATCTCGCCCTTTACCTCGCCGCGAGCACGCAGCTCCTCGGCAAGCTGGGCAGCGGGCCCGCGCAAGACCTCCTCGTGCAGCTTGGTGAGTTCGCGGCAGACGGCAACCTCACGCTGGGGAAAGACCTCTGCCACGGCCTCGAGCGTCGCCACGATGCGATGTGGAGACTCGTAGAAGATGAGCGCGCCGGGCACTACGGCAAGGCGCTGCAAACGGCGCACGCGGTCGCCGTGTTTTCGGCCCAAAAAGCCCTCGAAGAAAAAATGCTCGCAGGGAATGCCGGACGAAACGAGCGCCGTGACGCAAGCAGAGGGCCCGGGAATAACTTCTACGGGCACATCGGCCTCACGCGCCGCCTCGACCAGCGCCTGGCCGGGATCGGACACACTCGGCATGCCGGCGTCCGAGGCAAAGGCGAGGGTCTCCCCCGCCAGCAGACGGTCGACCAGGCCGGCGGCGCGGCTGGCGATCACATTCTCGTCGCAACGGACAAGCGGCTTGGAAATGCCCAGGTGCATCAGCAGCTTTGACGTCACACGCGTGTCTTCGCAGCAGATGACATCGGCAGCGGCAAAGGCCTCGCCGATGCGCGGGGACAGGTCGCCCAGGTTGCCGATGGGCGTGCCGACCACATAGAGTTTGCCCGTATGGGCGCTGTTTTGCGTCATATCAACCTATTCAATCATGCCGCGCTCGAGCGTACCGAGCGCCGCGCGGGCGTCCCATGCTGCAATGCGCTTCTCGGTCTTCCACGTTTGGAAGAACCAACCGGCAGCCGGCGCAAACGAAGCCAGCTGGTTGGCGATAAACACGCGCTCGTAGGCATTGCGGCCTTCGGGCGTAACCGACGAGTTGGCAAAGATCGCCGCACCCGACCATTCGCCCACCAGCACGGGGAACCCAGTCGAAATCGCTTCTTTAAGCTCGCGCTTGTTACGGGAAATCGCCGTCGTCAGCCCGCGGGGGCTCGTGATATCGAGCGCATGCTCGTCACGGTAATGGTACAGGTGAAGGTCCATGTAGACGTTCTTGTACTTGGCGCCGCGCATAAAATGCTTCCACTCGTTGGGATGCCCCGACGACGAGAAGACGACGATCTTATCCTCGGGCATATACGAACGGACGAGCTCGTAGGCGTCGCGATAGAAGTTGCGCAGGTAGTGCGCCGGAATGCCATCCGTCATGGTGAAGAGGCTCTTGCGGACGCTCATCTGCGGCGTGTCCAGCAGCTCAATGCCCAGCAGGCTCTCGGCCTCGCCGTAGCGATCGGCCAGGCGCTCGAGCACGTCGAGCGCGACATGACGGCCGTTGGTGGACGAATGCCACTCGGCGACAGCCTCCGGCGTGGCGGGCGAATCGTTGGAATCGCCCTGGCCACCGGGCACAGTTGCCAGATCAAGCAGCACGCGAATGTCGTACTTGGCAGCCCACTCAATTGCACGGTCGATGTAGTCGACAACCGAGATGTAGGACGCATCGGACTCCTGCGAGCCAAAGGCATACCAGGGCACCGGCAGACGCACGGCGTTGAGGCCGATCTGCGCCATGCGACGGAAATCATCCTCGCTCACAAACGTCTCGTAATGACGGCGCATGCGCTCGTTATAGGCGGCGGTGCCCATGGCCTCCTGCAGCTCGGCCGCGTTGGATGCACCGGTCGCCGCGTATAGCGACGGGGTCACCCAAGGCTCGGGAATAAACCAGCCAGAGAGATTAACGCCGAGTATCCTCTCCATCACTGCCCCCTTCGGATCGTGCAGG
>CABUWD010000086.1 GCA_902495155.1 uncultured Collinsella sp. | reverse complement strand
TAAACGTAAACTATAGTTTACGTTTTGCCGAATACACAGGAGTTTTCTATGTCGGGTTCTTCGGTCCGCATGTACCGAGCCACGCTTCGCACAAACAGCACACCGCCCAAGCTCGTCGTCGTTGAAGCAGAATGTCTCTCGCCCGATGAGCGCACAGCATTTGCATTGCTATCAAGTCGCGTCGCCGCCATTCTGGTCCCTTGCCCGGCGCAAGGTGAACTTGCCATCCAATGCCAAACGCACGGCTGCTCGCTCAATCAGGCTGCCGTAATCGCAACCAGCCAACGCGGCCTGCCCCTTCTCCTGGAAGCCGGTATCGCACTCGCCCTTCGCGGCGCCGGATACGAAAACGAGGCCGCCGCCGGCATGGTCTTTAAACCACGATCGAGCGGCGGCCTCGCAGCAGCCATTGAATATGCGTGCAGGCTCGTTGCCTAAAAGGACAAGCTAGAAACCAAAGCCAAAGCCCGTTCCGGTAATCGCCGAGTACATAAAGTAAACGTTAATCACGTTGAGGAACACACCCGTGATGCAACCGTTGCGCAGGTAGCGCTCGCACACGATGCGCGCCATGGCGGCGGAGTCATCATTGTTCTTGGCCTGGCGTCCCGCCGTAAAGTACGTTGCCACGCTCAGCAGCAAATTGAGCACCGGAAGCGCCAGCAGCTCGTAGCTCTTGCCCCAGCGCGTCACCTCGCCGGCTGCGTTAAACTTCGTTGCCACCTCGGGGCCAATGTTGGGGATAACACACGCTGCAACCACCAGCGGAATCACCGCAAGCACCAGCAGCGCGATGCCCATGTAGCCAGCTTTTTTGCCATATTTAAACATGCGCGTCGTCCTTACACGTTAAAGCGGAAGTGCACGACGTCGCCATCGGCCATGACATAGTCCTTGCCCTCAATACGCAGCTTACCGGCGGCCTTGGCGCCCTGCTCGCCGCCGAGCTCGATGTAGTCGTCGTAGCCAATGACCTCGGCCTTAATAAAGCCGCGCTCAAAGTCGGTGTGGATGACACCGGCGGCCTGCGGGGCGGTCGCGCCCTGACGCACCGTCCAGGCCTTGACCTCCATCTCGCCGGCCGTAAAGAACGACTGCAGGCCGAGCAGCTTGTAGGCAGCCTGAGCGAGCACGTCCAGGCCGGGCTGCTCCAGGCCCAGGCTCTCCAGGTAGTCGGCGGCGTCCTCGGGATCGAGCTCGGAAAGCTCGGCCTCGATCTTGGCGCAGATAGGCAGCGGTTTGACGCCGTCGATGGGTGCCAGATCGTCGTTGAGCATATCCTCGTCCACGTTGGCCACGTACAAGATGGGCTTCATGGTGAGCAGGAACAGGCCCTTGGCGGCGGCACGCTCCTCGTCGGTCATCTCCATGGATGCGGCGCGCTTGCCCTCGTTGAGCCAGGCAAGCAGGCGCTTGGCCACCTCGAACTTGGGCATGAGCTCCTTGTCGCGCTTGGCCTCCTTCTCGAGCTTAGGCAGCTGCTTCTCGAGCGTGCCCATGTCGGCCAGGATGAGCTCGGTCATGATGGTGTCGGCATCGCCGGCGGGATCGACAAACTCGCCCGTGCGGCCCACCTCACGCATGACGTTGGGGTCCTTAAAGTAGCGCACGACCTCGCAGATGGCGTCAGTCTCGCGGATGTTTGCCAAGAACTGGTTGCCCAGACCCTCGCCCTCGTTGGCACCCTTCACCAGGCCAGCGATGTCGACGAACTCGACCGTAGCCGGCACAATGCGGCCCGGGTTGACGATGTCGGCAAGCTTTTGCAGGCGGCTATCGGGCACATCGACGATACCCACGTTGGGGTCGATCGTGGCAAACGGGTAGTTGGCGGCAAGGCCGGTCTTTTTGGTAAGCGCGGTGAACAGCGTCGACTTGCCCACGTTGGGCAGGCCCACGATACCGATGGAAAGGGACACGACAGCTCCTTTTGATACAGGTACTTCAAACTGCATAAGTATAGCGCCGCCGCAGCATCCGGGCGAATCCGGACACCGCGGCGGCGCAAATGAAGCAGAGATGCGTGAGAGTTCGAGACAGCAGTCCTTACTTAAGCTCGGGCCAGAAATCCTTGTTGGCCTCGATGAGCTCGTCCAGGATCTGCTTGGCAACGCTCGCCGAAGGAATGGTCTTGGAGAGCGTGAGTGCCTGCCAGAGCTTCTGGTAGCTGCCCTCGACCCAAGCCTGGACAACGAGCTTCTCGACGGAAACCTGCTGCTCCATCAGGCCCTTCTGGAACTGCGGGATCGGGCCCTGGCAGATCTTCTCAAAGCCGTTAGAGCCAACGATGCAAGGCACCTCGACCATGGCCGTCGGGTCGAAGTTGGGCACAGCGCCATCGTTGGGGACAATCAGCAGGAAGCGCTCGAGCGTGTTCTCGGCCAGCGCGCAGGCAAGGTCGACGATGTAGTTGGCGTGTACGTCGGGCTCAAAGCCGCCGTCCTTGGCAGTACCCTTGGCGATGATGTCGCGGCAAGCGCCAAAGACCTTCTTCTCGCGGCCGTCCATAACCTCATTGGCGCGAGTGTAGTTGGGGTCAGACGTCTCGACAACATAGTCCGGGTACAGGTAGTACTTGAGGTAGGTGTTGGGAATCGTCTCGGGATCGACAGCATAGACATCCTTGGCCTTGCCGAAGGTGTGAATCCAGCTCTCCTCGACGTGCTGCTCCTTACCGGCCTCGTGCTCAATGCCGTCCAAGTAGCCGTTCTTTGCCATGTGCTCCTTGATCTGCGGCATGAGGTCGTTACCCTCCTTGTCGTAGATCTTGCTCCACCAACCAAAGTGGTTGAGGCCGTAGTAGCTATACTGCAGCTCGCGACGATCCTTGATGCCGCACATACGGCTCATCTTATCCATGAGGTCGATCGGCATGTCGCAGATGTTGATGATGCGGCTGTTGGGGCGCAGCACGCGGCAGGCCTCGGCGACGATGGCCGCGGGGTTGGAGTAGTTGAGCATCCAGGCGTTGGGGCTGTACTTCTCCATGTAGTCGAGGATCTCGATGACACCACCGATGGAGCGCATGCCGTAGGCGATACCGCCGGCACCGCAGGTCTCCTGACCAACGCAGCCGTACTTGAGGGGGATCTTCTCGTCGAGCTCGCGCATAGCGTAGAGACCCACGCGGATGTGAGCAAGGACGAAGTCGGTCCCGGTGAATGCGGTTTCGGGGTCGGTGGTGTAGTTGAACTCAACCTCGGGAGCGTTCTCGTGGAAGTAGATCTCGCAGGCCTTTGCCACGATCTCCTGGCGCTCGGCGTTGTTGTCGTAGAAGGTCACCTTGTTGACCGGGAAGCGGTCGCGCTCCTCAAGCAGCATCAGAGCGATGCCCGGAGTGAAGGTAGAGCCACCGCCGGCAATGGTCACAGCATAGTTTTTCTTGGACATGATGTCCTCCTCATTCTGGCCGCTTGCTCAATCCATCCCCGCACGCGGCCTGTACGGTTTGGAATTGTTACCTAGAAGTGGAGTTTTTTATCTCTAGAATCGGCCTTGCGGTGCATACCGGCTCTGCAAGGCCGATTTTTTCGATGGACGATGGTTTACAGAAGACTCTCGAACTTCAGAAGACTCTCGAACTTCTCGCGAACCTGCGGGACGGTAAGGCCGACGATGACCTGGATTGACTGACCTTGGACCACCAAGCCATGCGTACCGATCGCCTTGAAGGAAGCCTCGGGTGCAACGACGCTCTTGTCCTTGACGTTAACGCGCAGACGGGTAGCGCAGTTCGTTACATCGATGATGTTATCCGTGCCACCGAGCAGATCGAGGATGTTCTCGGCAAGCACCAAGCGCTCATCATCTTTACTCTGGGCGGCCGATTTGCCAGCAGCAGCACCGCCCTGCTTTTGCTTGTAGTCGGCCTTGGACTTGAGCTCGACCTCAACATCGTCATCCTCGCGACCGGGGGTCTTAAAGTCGAACTTGACGATCAGGAAACGGAAGACCACGACCCAAAGAGCGGTAAAGCACAGACCGACAAGGATGGAGATGGCGTACTGCAGACCGTGTGCGGCCCAAAGGGGCAGCCAGTCCCACGAGAGCATCGAGATGATGCCGCCGTCGAAGATGCCCACGACGCCAAGGAGGTTTTGAGCCATGCAGCCGAGCGCTCCGAGCACGCAGTGGACGACGAACAGGCCGGGCGCGATGAACAGGAAGGTGAAGTCAAGCGGCTCGGTGATACCGCAAAGCATAGCGGTAAGGGTGACGGGAATGAGCAGAGCCTTGACGCGCTGCTTGCGCTCGGGTTTGGCGGTCATATAAAACGCAATGGCGACGCCAAGCGAGCCGAAGACCTTAGTCCAACCAGGGCAGGTATAGGCAGCCCAGGGTGCGGCATCCTTAAGAGCAATGCTCGGATCGGCAGCCAGTTGGGGCAGGATGTTGGCCCAAGCAGCAAAGATGCCGCCGTTGACCGCCGCGTTGTCGTAATAGAACGGCGTATAGATAAAGTGGTGCAGGCCTGTAGGAATCAGCACGCGCTCGAAGAAAGCAAAGACGCCCACGCCGAACGTACCGGCGGAAAGAATGAATCCCTGGAAGGCGGAGATAGCAGCCTGAACATGCGGCCACACCAGGCAGGCGATAAGAGCGACCGGAACCATAACGAAGAAACCGATCATATAAATGAACACGGAGCCCGAGAACACGCCCAGCCACTCAGGAAGTTCGGTGTCGAAGAACTTGTTATGCAGCATCGTGGCGATACCAGAGATAATGAGCGCGCCCATGATGCCCATGTCAAGCGTTTTGATGCTTGCGATAGTGGCAAGACCAGTACCGCTGCCCGCCTCGACAGAGTAGTCGACCCCAAAGACAGGGCCCCACTGCCCCAAGATTGTGCTTACAAAGTAGTTGAAGGTAAGGTAGATGGCCAAAGCCTCCATGCAGCAGCGAGCGTTCTGCTTGTTCGCGAGCGAGATTGGCAACGCTACGCAAAACAGCAACGGCATCTGGTTAAAGAGCGTCCAACCACCCTGGAGCAGCACATTCCAGCAATCAAACCAAAGATGACCCGCTGTGGCCATCTCGCCAAAGATCGCCTCGGTGGTAAACAACGTACCCAGGCCGACGACGATTCCGGAAAATGCGAAAAGAATTGCAGGCGTGTACATTGCACCGCCGAAACGTTGTATCTTTTGCATCATGACGGGGAATCCCCCTCTCTTCATTCGGAGCGGCTGCGGTTTTGGCTTCACTCGAGACCGCAGACGCGCCGTTTGCGTGTACCTCGTGCAATAGGACGGGTGGGCCCGCTTCCCTGACTTCTTGCGCTTCCATTTTTATCATATCACTTATCTAGACAAGTTAGCATAAATACTACGGTCGGTAAACGGTTGATTATTGGCCGTAAACGGTATATGTCCAGTATTTCGCCTGTTAAATCTGACATAGCTGATGACTGCATTATAAATTTCTTTTCTACTTGTCTAGATGTGCTTGTCTATATCTATAGACATACCTATACTTCATTACAACATTCACCGCCACGTTAAGGAGTCACCATGAAAAGCGCGGTCTTCTATGGAAAGCACGACCTCAGAGTCGAGGAATCGGCAAAGCCGGCCGTGGGCAGGCGCGACGTTCTGATCAACGTCAAAGCTTGCGGCGTCTGCGGTACCGACGTTCATATCTATGAAGGCGACAAGGGTGCAGCCGACGTTACCCCGCCCACGATCCTTGGTCATGAGTTTGCGGGCGTTGTCGAGGCCGTGGGCAGCGACGTCGCTGGCTTTAAACCGGGCGATCGCGTGTGCATCGACCCAAACCATCCCTGCGGCTGCTGCGAACCCTGCCGCGACGGAATCAACCACTACTGCGAGCATATGACCGGTTACGGCACCACCGTTAACGGCGGCTTTGCCGAGTACTGCTCCGTCGATATGCAGCAAGTCTACAAGTTGGGCGATCACACCAGCTTCGAGCAGGGCGCTATGACCGAGCCCGTCGCCTGCTGCCTGCACGGCATCGATATGTGCAACATCAAGCCCGGCAGCACAGTTGTCGTTATCGGCGGTGGCATGATCGGTCTGCTCATGATGCAGCTTGCTAAAAACGCCGGCGCCACCAAGGTTGTCTTGCTCGAGCCCGTCGAAGGCAAGCGCGAGGTTGCGCTCAAACTCGGCGCCGACCTGGCAATTGATTCCATCCACGAGGACGTCCCGGCCCGCCTGAAGCAGGAGGGCGTCGGCAACGTCGATGTCGTTATCGAGTGTGTTGGCAAGCCCGTCACCATCGAGCAGGCCATCCAGATCGCCGGCCACAAGGCTACGGTCATGATGTTCGGCCTCACCAAGCCCGATGAGACAATCACCGTCAAGCCCTTCGAGGTCTTCCAGAAGGAGCTTGTGCTTACCTCGTCCTACATTAACCCTTATACGCAGCGTCGTGCGCTCGAGCTCATCGACTCTGGCAGGCTCGACGTATCCTCGATGGTCGCAAAGGTAGCTTCCCTCGATGAACTCGGCGCCATCCTGTCAGACCCGGCCCTGCGTGCCATGGGCAAATATATAATCGACCCCAGCAAGTAAATCGATTGACACCTGCGCGGGCGGCCCTCATCCGTCGTTCACGCGCCCAGCTCTAGGAGACCGTCATGGCGCGAGCCATCTTCCAAACTATTTATGACAACGTGAAGCAGTCGATTGACGACGGCACATACGCCTATCAGAGTTATCTGCCTTCGGAGACTGAGCTCACGCAGCTGTTTGACTGTTCGCGCATGACGGTCCGTCGCGCCATCTCGATGCTTGCGGCAGATGGTTACGTGCTCCCCCAGCAAGGCAAAGGCATGCGCGTCATTCGCAACATCAGTGACGAGAAGAGTCGTGGTGGCGGCGGACTCGAGACCTTTAAGGAAATCGCGACCAGCCGAGGCTTTGAGCTCAAGACTGTCACCACCGTCTTTGAGCTCCTCATCTGTAGCAAGGCACTCTCCGGGATTACCGGGTTTCCCGAAGGCTGTGAGCTCACACGCGCCAAACGCATTCGTTATGCAGACGGACATGCCGTGTGCTCCGACGACTCCTATTACCTAAGCTCACAGGTACCGGGACTGACACCCGAGATTGTCAACGATTCGATTTATCGTTACCTCGAAGAAGACCTTGGCATTAAGATTGCCACGGGCAAACGCGATGTAACGATTGAGCACCCCACGCCCGAAGATGCGCGCGTGCTCGATCTCGACGACTTTAACGCACTCGCCGTTATACGCGGGCAGACCTACAACGCCGACGGCATCCTTATGGAATACACCGAGACAAAACAGGTCCCCGGGTTCTTTTTGCTCCATGAAACCGTGACGCGCAACGGTACCGGTCGAACCGGCCACCAAAGCAGCATGAACTAACCATTTATTAGTTGCGGTGGAATAGTTCCTAGAATGGCCAGCTTAAGGGCAAAACAGGAACTATTCCACCGCAACTTTTTTGGCCGGTGGGGCAGTACCTGTCCCACCGGCCATCATTTACGTTCTTTTAGCTAGTCTGCGAGCTTCTCCACCTGATCGAGCATCTTGTCGAGCTTGGCCTTTGCTTCGGCCTTGACCTTCTCAGCTTCTTCATGAGCCTTCGCCTTCTGGGCGGCCTTTTCCTCGGCCTCGGGATCGACGACCACCAGGTTGGATGCATCATGCTCAACCAACTTAAGCGCATGCTCGGGACACACCTTGACGCAAGCTCCGCAACCTAGGCAATACGTGGACTCCAGTGCAAAGCGACCGCTTCCCACCAAATCGCAGGCGAACGTGGGGCATACATTGACGCACTCGCCGCACGACGTGCACTTGTCAAAATCGCACTCCGGCGTGCTCACCTGCATGTTCTGGGCAAGCTCGGGGTGGTTTTGCAGCGTCGAGAGCACCAGCTGCCGCCCGTGCGTGAGCGAACGGCGACGCTTGGTCGTCGTGGTGCCGCACATGGTGTTGAGCGTGCGCTCCAGCTGGGTAATCTGATGGCGATGGGCCTTGAGCTTTTGCGTCACCGAGGCCAGCGCCGCAGTCGCCGGGTTGAGCTTGGTCACCGTCAGGCCCGTGGTGCGGGCAATCTTTTCCATGTACTCCTTGCGCTCGTACTCACGGCGCTTATGGCACTTGAGGCTCTTGGGGTCAACCTCTAGGCCCATACCCGTGCCAGACCACTCTTCGGCCTTCGCAATCGCCTCGCCAAGAATGTCCTCACCGCCGGTGTTGCGGCATTTATCGCACACGCCCAACGGCAGGTACACACTCACGTTGGGATAGTCGGCCAGTACCGAGAACCAGGTCTCTGCCGTAATATCGCCCACGCAGGCAACGACGACCTCGTTTTCACGCGGCATGCGTTTGAGGGCACGCGTGCAGGTGACGTAGGCGGTCTCGTGGCTCGTAGCAGCAGAGACGATATCGTCATACAGGTTTTTAGGCGCCAGGCGCGGCGAGATGATCGCCTCGGTCGGGCAGGCAGCGGCGCACAGACCGCACTTGCGGCAGGAGTCGAGGATCTCGATGGCGTCTTCCTCGACCTCAATAGCGTTGACCGGGCACACGTCCATGCACGCGGTGCAGCCGCTCTTTTCGTTTTTGCAGGTCAGGCACGGAATGGTGTTGCCGCGCGGACGCTCCTTGTAGTCAGCAGGATTCCACTGCGGCGCCGACGGATCGAGTGCATCGGTCACGCCGCCAAGCGGGTTTTTAAGAAAGTCGAAACCCTTGCTGATCTCGATAATGTCATCAAACAGATCGTGTTCCTGCGCCATGCGCGGCCCCTCCCTGAGCAGTGCAAACAAGCAAGAGATAATGATACGC